>NZ_CP091740.1:2830005-3144450 GCF_022014595.1 Solitalea lacus
ATTAATTTAATATTAGTGCAGCCTCTGTAAAATACATTTACAGAGGCTGTACCATTTTCTACAGTTTTGTATTCACATCTGGCTCTATTGCTAAAAACAAATTTTCAAACTTTACACACATCTATTAATTAGCTAAAAATCAGTAAATTACATTCAAAAATCAAGGCCACTTATGGCCAATCATTAGCTGCCTTATCCCATCATTTTAAAAGTTCTAAGCCTCAAACTTTGCATTAAAAGGTAATTTGATAAGTGAACATTCATTAAACCGTTATTTCTATGGAAAATTTACCAGGTACCTCACGTCATTGGTTGTTATTGCTTATACTATGTGTTGCAAGCATGATAACCCATGCCCAAGGCAAAAAATGGCATTATATAGTTGAACCCTACATATTGTTTCCCAACATGCATGGTACAATAGGCTTAGGAAATTTACCGGATGCAGATATTGATGAAAACCCAGGTGATATTTTCAATCACCTGCAATTAGGAGCCATGCTTTATGCAGAAGCAACAAATAATAAATGGACTATTAGCTCAGACCTACTTTATATGGATCTTGGAGAAGATGTAACGAGCAGTTCCATAATATCCTCTGGCGATGTGGATGCCAGACAATTAGGTTGGGAAGTTGATGGTTTATATAAGGTGTTACCTTGGTTGGATGTAGGAGCAGGAGCAATATTAAATGCCATTAAATCAGAAGCAAACCTAACAGTAAATAGTCCAACAGGCCCTAGTGAGTTGAATCGCGAAATTTCCAAAACCTGGGTAGATCCCGCACTTGTTGCCAGGGCAATGTTTCCTTTAGATAAATGGTTATTTCAATTGCGTGGTAATATAGGTGGTTTTGGTCTTGGTTCTGATCTAGCATGGCAACTGCAAGGGTATGCCACTTATCGTTTCTCTAATCTATTTATGCTAACAGCAGGATATCGCGTATTCAATATTGATTACTCTAGCGGTAGCGGTCAGGATCGTCTTTTATATGATGTTACCACTTTTGGCCCTGTGATTAAGTTTGGATTTAACTTTTAAAGAAAATAATCGATTTCTAGTAGAGTATAGTTTATTATTACAGTGCTAAAGGCTAAAAAGTATTAATCCTTTAGCACTGTTTATTTTATTCCTGAGGAAGGTCGTTGGGTTATTATTTATTCTAATTTAATATTTGACTTTTTAAGCTTCTCCGCTACATAATTCATAAACTTATCCCGTTTTTCAGTACCCATAATGGCATCTAACTGAGCACTTCGAGCAGCTGTTGCAAACTCAGCTAATTTTTCCTTGTCTTCCTCAGTTTTAGCATATCTGTTAATTCTGTCCAAGGTTGACAAATAGCAAACATTCACATTGTCAATATCTTCCAATTGAGTTGGAGTCATTTTGAGTTCATTTTTTAAATACTTCTGATTGTCTTCTCTAAAAGCTTTTGCTTTCATCATTTTTTCTTCTTTTGACAAATCAGACCATTTTTGGTTTTGAGCGCTGGCAACCTGCAAACTAACAAGGGTTACAACCAACAAGAGCATAAACTTTTTCATAACATAAATTTTGATTTTAAAATTTTTCAGCAAAAACATCAGCTAAACAGATGTAAACTTCTTTCAAGTAGTTAGACAAGTCTTAATTTACCAATTTACTCCTGATTTACAAATACCACTACGCATAATTATATGTAAATAAACACTTTGAAGCACCCCCCAATAAAAGGACATAAAAAAACGCCCTTTTAGTTTTAGCTAAAAAGGCGTCTAAAATATATTTTTAAAACTTTAACTAGCGAACTGCTAAAGCCGGATATTGCTTTTCCAGTAAATAAAATCCCCCGAAAAAAATCAGATTAAAGAAAACGGTACCTGCAAGCATATTCCAAAAGAAGGGAATTGCAGCAGTGTAGCATAATAATAATCCTTCAAATGTTTGAGGATACATTGTACCGCCAAACCATACAAAGAAGTTGCTTACAACAAAAAACAAAACTGCAGAAGCCAAAGTTGCAAGTACAACATTTTTAACACCAACTTTATTGCGCAACATAAAGCCTATAATAACAATACCTACAAAACTTGCATAAACAGCAGGTGAAAACCCGTAAGGGATAAACAAGTCGCTGATAAACATTGCAGCCAAAGGCATAATTACAGCTAATCGCTTATCTGCATACATTGCACCTCCAAATAAGGCTAATGAACCAATAGCAGTAAAGTTAGGTGGGTGTGGTAAGAAGCGGGTAATAGCCGCTATTACTATCATTAAAGTTACCACGGCAAAACGCGGATTGATCAGTTTATTTTCCATATATCAAAAGTACTAAAAATAGAGTAGGGTATTAAAATCTATAAAAACTAACGCCAATTAAAGAGCTGACAGCTGTTCCTCAAAATCTGCATCCATTTGGCGAAAGCGATCCATCACTTTAGTAAGAAAATCTTCATTCAGCATTTTCTTTACATCATCCAAACCAAAAATCAGGTCTATTTCGGCTACTTTATAAGTTTGTTCTAAACTGCCCTTCTCAAATTTGATGATAAACTTTTGGTTCATCGCCAAAATACTCACTTTACATCCTGGAAAGGCTATTTCTTCTACAACTCTCATTTTTATTATTCAGTTATTAAATTAATGCAACAAAAGCAAAATTAGCTAACAACACAACATAAATAATAAGAGCCAAGTTGCTACAAAGTAGCGCTTGGCTCTAATTTTTATAATATGTTTCAGTTATTCTATCTTAATTCCACAATTTCTCTGGGTAAACACCATCAGCAATAAGTTTTTTAAGCGAATTACTTACAAACTCCTTGTCTTCAGTATAGGTAACTCCAAACCATGTACTATTAGTTTCAAACACTTTAACACGTGCCGACTTTTCTTCAATCATTTCCTGAACCGGAAGTGGAATAAAGAACTCAGATTTAGGATCGCTAGCGTTTTCTTTTACAAATTCTGCAAAACGAGTTTTAAAACGGTCGAACACATCAGGAGTAAAGCCCCAGAAGTTCATTGAAACAACGGTGCTTTCAGGTAAAACACCTTTACCGCTCTTGTCATCATATTTAATTCCTGTACCGTTGCGTTCAATTTTAGTACGCTCAATTACCTCTGTAAGGAAACCATTTTCAACCTGGCAGCAACCACGAGAAACAGATCCATAATCAGAAAGTGTATTACTCAAAATGTAGCCTACCATTGAATAATCGCCTTCCTTTAAGTCACCTGAAAGATATTTGGCTAAAATTTGGTATGCTTCAGGACCGTAATAGTCATCTGCGTTAATAACTGCAAAAGGCTCATTAATCTTATCAGCAGCCGCAAGTACAGCATGACCAGTACCCCAAGGTTTACCACGCTCTATACCAGTAGGGATAATATCCGAAGGCTCCTCTAAACGTTGAATGGCATATTCAACCTCAACATGTGGTTTTAAGTTCTTATCAAATAAATCTCGAACATCTTGTTCAATTTCTTCGCGAACAATGAATACAATTTTACCAAAACCGGCTTTAACAGCATCGTATAATGAATAATCCATTAAACATTCGCCATTAGGGCCGAATTTGTCAATTTGTTTAACGCCGCCATAACGGCTTCCCATTCCTGCTGCTAAAACTAGTAAAGTAGGCTTCATTGATAAATAGTAATTTCTATAAAGTGGTTTGCATCCAAACGAGCTTAATGCAAGTTTGGAAAGTTAATTAGTTCAAATTCAAAACGGCGTAAATATCAACATTTAAAATTAAAAGCAAAGATAAATTGGCATTATAAATTTCTTAATTAATTGAGAATAATATAAAACGAATGCAGTTTCATTAAGAAACAATTTAAAAAATGTTAAATAATTAGTTTTATTTATGAAAAAACTTAATTACGTTAGCGCCGATAAACATTAAAAACCAAAAGATACTATACAATGTCTGAAATCTCTACTTCAACCCTTGTTGCCGAGGAAAAGAAAACGTCCGCGTCAAGCAGCTTTCTTTCACCTCTTGTGATTATTTGTATGCTGTTTTTCATTTTCGGGTTTGTAACCTGGGCTAATGGAACATTAATACCGTTTTTTAAACTTTCGTTTGGTCTTACAAATGCTCAAGCGTTTTTGGTAACATTTTCCTCTTACATGGCTTATTTCTTTTTGGCTTTACCTTCCTCATGGATTTTAAAGAAAATTGGATTTAAAAATGGAATTATTGTCGGATTATTAATATTAGGCTTGGGATCATTAATGTTTATTCCGGCAGCCCAAACCCGCACATTTGGATTATTTTTAACAGGAATTTTTGTACAGGGAGCAGCATTGGCCTTATTACAAACTGCCTCTAATCCATATTTAACGATTATTGGCCCAATTGAAAGTGCCGCAAAGCGAATTAGTTTTGCTGGTATCTGTAATAAAACAGCAGGTATCACTGTACCTTTCATTATGGGTAGTATTTTTTTGAAAAACGCTGAAACAGTAGAGAAAAAAATTGAGGCAGCAACAGGCTTAGAAAAAGAACAGCTATTAAATGAAGTTCTAAGTCGTGTAAACACACCTTACATTGTTTTGGCGGTTTTGTTCTGCTTATTTGCTGTATTAATTAAATACACCAACTTACCTGAAGTCCAGGTGGAAGAGGATGTTGTTGATGATGCCAGCGGAGAGGTAATTAAACACAAAAGCATATTTCAATTCCCACATTTGTTCTTAGGAGCCTTCTGTATTTTTGTTTATGTAGCTGCCGAAGTTATGGCTGGAGACATTATAGGTGTTTACGGAAAAGCATTGGGAATTAGTGCTGATATTGCAAAATATTTTACAGCTTTAACGCTGTCAGGTATGTTGATTGGCTATATTTTGGGTATTGTTGCAATTCCTAAATATATTTCACAACAGAAAGCATTAAGAATTTGTGCTATTTTAGGAATTATATTCTCTGTACTTGCCTATGTAACTTCAGGATATACCTCAGTAATCTTTATCGCATTATTAGGATTAGCTAATTCATTAATGTGGCCTGCAATTTTCCCGCTTGGTATTAATCACTTGGGAAAATTTACAAAAACAGGTTCTGCAATTATGATTATGGGTATTGCAGGCGGTGCAATTTGGCCTTTATTTTATGCTTTTTTAGAAGATCATTTACACTTAAACTTCCAATTAGCATACTTTATCGCTATCATTCCTTGCTATTTATATATTTTGTATTTTGCAGTTTCAGGACATAAAGTTGGCTTAAAACATAAGTATAACTAAGATTTTATATTTTCTAATCGTAAGGAAGGCTTGCAGACAATCTGCAAGCCTTCCTTCGTTTTAATTCTATCCTTCCAGATCAAATAAATCGATTTAGCATTACTTTTAAATTAATACCTTAACGGTCAATGAGGTTAGTTTTAACTAGTATTTATTTTTTTGATTTTTAGAAATAGTATTTAGATTAGCCATATGAACTTTTGTAAAGAAGTATTTGTGCAAAATTTTTATTTATGTTAACATGCAATTTCAAAAGTTTTAAAATCTTCCTTGACTATTTGCAAAATGCTGAATAAACTAAGGGGAATTTTAGGGACGTTAAACAAACATTGATTTATTCGATAAACACTTACAATCAAAAATCATGACTAACAGTAGTTCAACCAAATCCCAGTTTCTTACGCTGGTAACGGTATTTTTCTTTTGGGGCTTTTTAGCAGCTTCCAATGGGGTATTTATACCGTTCTGTAAATCACATTTCGAGTTGACCCAATTACAGTCGCAGCTGATCGACTGGGCATTTTACTTTGCTTATTTCTTCGGTTCTTTAGGTTTATATCTTATTGATAAAATCGTAGGAATCGATATTTTAAATAAAATAGGTTACAAAATGGGCATCATTTACGGATTGTTTTTCTCTGCTTTTGGAGCGTTGTTAATGATTGCGGCAGTAAACTCCGGCTCATATACCTTCATTTTGGCTTCTTTCTTTGTTATTGCTTTAGGATTCTCACTGCAACAAACCTGTGCCCAGCCATTTGCCATTTCACTTGGTGAACCAAAATCTGGTGCCAACCGATTGAGTTTTGCCGGTGGTGTTAATTCATTTGGAACAACTGTAGGTCCTATTATTGTTGGTTACTTCTTATTTGGAGGCCCAGGAGGTGATGCTTCTAGGGTAGAAATTACCTCTGTAAATACTATGTACATGATTTTAGCGGGACTGTTTGTTGCTGTTGCTTTATTCTTCATGTTCTCTAATCTTCCCAAAATTACCCACGATGAACATATTGAGCCAGGTTTAGGAGCGTTGAAATACCCTCAATTGGTTTTAGGTATGGTCGGTATTTTTATCTATGTAGGTGTTGAGGTTACTATTCAGAGTAACATGGGCGCCTTGTTAAAATTGCCTGAGTTTGGTGGTTATGAAGAATCTCAAATTGCTCACTTTATTTCATTATACTGGGCCAGTTTGATGATTGGACGTTGGACAGGTGCTATTTCAGTATTTAATTTTTCTTCGTCAACCAATAAAATTTTGACTGTTTTCATTCCTTTCATTGCCTTTGCAGTTGCTTTGGGTGCAAATTATTTAGGCGGACATCCTATCAGTGATTTATATCCGTATGCGTTCTGTATTGTATTGTTTATTGTATGTTACTTTATAGGTGAAGATAAACCAGCAAAAACGCTTTTGATTCTTGCTTTATTTGGTGTTGTTGCCATGTTAATTGGTTTATTCGCAAAAGGCGCCGTTGCTAAGTTTGCCTTCATCAGTGGTGGTTTAGCATGTTCTATCATGTGGCCTTGTATTTTTGCTTTGGCTACAGCTGGCTTAGGTAAATACACCAGCCAGGGGTCAATGTTCTTAATTATGATGATTCTAGGCGGGGCAATCATTCCATTAGTTCAGGGAGCTATTGCCGATAGCAGTATAGGTATTCACCAGTCATATTGGATTGCCGTTGTTTGTTTTGCTTATCTTGCATTCTTTGCCGTTCGTGTAAAAGGTATCCTTAAAGCGCAGGGTATTGATTATGAACAGGAAGCGGTAGCGGCTGCTCACTAATAATATTCGATTTATCTTATCTAAAAAGGGATTTCTGCAATGAAATCCCTTTTTGTTTTCTGCAATTCCCAGCTTGCGGTGTACAAATCGTATTACTCACTAACCATCTTCCAATTACGAGTGAAAACAACTATCTTTGCAGGCTGATTTTTTTGTAATGCAGAATACTAACAGATATATAGAGCTGATGGCTCCCGCCGGTAATTTCGAATCGTTGCAGGCTGCTATCGACAATGGTGCAGATTCGGTGTACTTCGGTGTTGAGCAGTTGAATATGAGGGCTGTATCATCTATTAATTTTGTTTTAGAGGATATTCCTGAAATTGTTGCCCGCTGTAAACCCAAAGGTATTCGTACCTATATCACCCTAAATACAATTGTTTACGACCATGATATGAATATGGTTAAAAACATTGTGGGTGAAGCAAAGAAACACGGAATTACGGCAATTATTGCCGCTGACCATGCTGTTATTGCACATGCGCGCAGTATTGGCATGGAAGTACATATTTCAACACAGGTTAACGTTACTAATGTTGAAACTGTTAAGTTTTATGCCCTGTTTGCTGATACGGTTGTTTTAAGTCGTGAGCTAAGTTTGAATCAGGTGAAAAAAATCACCGATGCCATTGAAAAAGAACAGATCAAAGGCCCTTCTGGTAAACTGGTTGAAATTGAAATTTTCGGTCATGGGGCGCTTTGTATGGCCGTATCTGGAAAATGCTATTTAAGTTTGCACACTCATAATTCTTCTGCAAACAGAGGTGCCTGTCGCCAAAACTGCCGCAAAAAATATGTGGTTACTGATGAAGATGGAATTCAGTTAGAAATCGATAACGAATACATCATGTCGCCGCAAGATTTATGCACTATCAATTTCCTTGATAAAGTATTAGATGCAGGTGTGAGTGTATTAAAAATTGAAGGACGTGGACGTGCTGCCGATTATGTGGCTACAACTATAAAATGTTACCGCCAGGCTATTGACTCTTATAAAGAGGATAGCTACTCTAAAGAAAAAGTTGATAACTGGATGGAGCAATTGGCAACAGTTTATAATCGTGGTTTCTGGAGTGGCTATTACTTGGGCCAGGAGCTAGGAGAATGGACAAAGGATCATCCCGGATCACATGCGACTCGTAAAAAATTGTTTGTTGGAACTGGAGAACATTACTTTACCAAAGCCGGAATTGCTCAATTTAAACTTGAAGCATTTGACATTAAAGTAGGTGATAAAATGTTAATTACCGGACCTACTACAGGGGTTAAAGAATTTGACATTGACAAACTGATGGTTAATGATGTATTTGCTGAACAAGCTGTAAAAGGCGATCAGGTTACTATACCTCTTGATTTTAAAATCCGTAAGTCTGATAAATTATATAAGTTAGTAGAAGCATAGAGCGAGGTTGCACACAGTTAAAGTGTGATTACAAAACATTATGGTTATTATTACGCTGCAACGCGAAAAGTGCATTGGTTGTAATTATTGCGCAGAACTTGATCCGGAGCATTTTCGAATGTCGAAAAAGGATGGAAAGTCAAACCTACTGCACTCAGTTGATAAAAAGGGATTTCATACAGTACGCGTTCCGCATGATTTTGTTTTTGAACAGGTAGAAATCGCTGCTAATGCTTGCCCAGTGAGAATAATTAAAGTAAGTAAAATATAAGAAGAGAGGCTGTTTAATTTTTTAAACAGCCTTTTTCAATATATGTTCAAATTATTAATCTCTTTTCATAGCTATACGATATAAAACTAGCCCCATAAAAGCAAACAACAGTGTTCCCAACAGCTGATATCCTCCAGAACCTAGAGCAGCTGTTAATGAATCCTGCCAACTGACTGCTTTTAATTGTTCTTCAAATAAAACCTGCGCAAAGGCAATTAACACTCCTGCAACAGCTCCTCCGGCAACCAATCCGGTAGCAAACAGACTTCCTTTTCCTAATTCTTCGTCTTCATGGCGATTTTCCTTCTTCATTTTCCAATCAACCAATCCTTTAATTGCCCCACCTACAAAAATTGGCAGGGTAGTAGACAAGGGCAGATAAGCTCCTACAGCGAATGATAATGCATTAACCCCACACAACTCAATTGTAATGGATAAAAACGCCCCCACTAAAACATATTGCCAATCAAGATTAAATGACAACAAACCACGAATTAAAGTAGCCATTAATGTTCCTTGCGGAGCAGGAAAAGCTTTAGTACCGATAGTATGCATAACTCCTTCTCGCATTGCCGCCTCAGTAGGGGTATCCAACATTTTGATTGTGGCGCCAATAACGACTGAGGAAACCACTGCGCCAATAAACAGCGCTATTTGCTGATATTTAGGAGTTGCTCCTATGATAAATCCGGTTTTTAAATCCTGAGAAGTAGCCCCGGCATTGGCAGCAGCAATACAAATTATAGCACCTATTACCAAAGCCATTGGCTCGAAAACTTTTCCAGTCCAACCGATGCTGATAAAAATTAAACATGTACCCATCAAAGTTGCGATGGTCATACCCGAAATAGGGTTGGAGCTTGATCCTATCAGACCTACAATTCGACTTGAAACGGTAACAAAAAAGAACCCAAATACAATTACTAAAACCCCAATCAGCAACTTACCTATTAAAGAGCTGCTAGGTATTTGAGGCATAAACAAAACCAATAATACCAGAATAACACTACCAATAATGACCACTTTAAAAGAAAGGTCTCGCTCTGTCCTTGAAATTCCATCGCCCGATTGACGATCCTTCAATGACCCGATACTTTCTTTAAATGAGCGAATAATAGTTGGAATACTTTTTAACAAAGTCATTAAACCTCCTATGGCCACTGCGCCAGCACCAATTTGCCGTACATAAGCATAATAAATTGCCGATGCGGTATCTTCAAAAGTTTTATTAACAGGATTCCAACCCAAATCGCCTCCTCCAGTAGCTAAATCCTTCATGTAACCCAACTTGATTAATTGCGTTGCAATAGCTTCACCTGGAACCAATGATGCAAGCAAAGGAATCAAACCTAACCAAGCAAGGACACCACCTGCTACTAATACCCCTGCAATACGGGGACCTATAATATAACCCACTCCTAAGTATTCAGGAGTAATTTCACCATTAACGGTAGCGGATGGAAAAAATTTATCAGTTTGCTTAGTGGCCCATGTAGGAACAGCAGCTATCAGATTGAATATTTTCTGAAATACGGCATAAACAATGGCAAACCCTAGACCTTGGTAAGCCGTTTTAGAAAAGTCGCCGCCCTTTTCACCGGCAATTAATACCGATGCACATGCTGTACCTTCAGGGTAGGGAAGATTTCCATGCTCCTTAACAATTAGCGACCTGCGCAATGGAATCATCATTAAGGTGCCCAAAACTCCACCCATTGCAGCTAAGGTAAATATGGTAAGATAATTAAAGTAATCAGCACCAACACTTTTTCCTCCATCACCAATGGACAGAAACAGAAATGCAGGCAAGGTAAAAGCCACACCAGATGCAATAGATTCGCCTGCAGAGCCAGTTGTTTGGATAATGTTGTTTTCCAGGATAGTGGTCTTAAAAAGTTTTCTACCCAGCGAAATGGCCATTACTGAAATCGGAATGGATGCAGAAACAGTGAGACCGGCTTTAAGAGCCAGGTACACATTGGCTGCTCCGAAAATAATACCAAATATTCCGCCCAATAATATGGACTTGACTGTAAACTCGGCCAAATCAGAGCTGGCAGCAACATAAGGCTTAAACTGAGGTGTAGAATCTTGCATGTTTTAATTTTTGTTTTCTTTCACTACAAAATCATGTAAACAACTTAATATCTGTTGGTTTCAATAGTGAAAGTAATCAGGTTTCTTGGTTATCTATTTTAGTAAAGATATTTAATTCTTTGTAGTTACAAAACGTTGCTTAAAGTTCAATACTACTGGCAAAAACCAATATTCCATGAAGTTTGGTTTATGGTTGAAACAATAAATAAAGTTTTAAATCATCATATTTGCAAAGGGATTTAAGGAAGAATAATGTTATTCCTCCAACAAAATCAAATTCAATTTAACAAGCAATATGAACAAGGCAGTTTTCCTCGACCGAGATGGCGTTTTAAATAAAGAACTAGGTGATTACGTTTGTACGTTGAATGATTTTCAAGTTCTGGAGCACAATTTCGAGCCGTTGAAAGTTCTTCGTGACAGGGGATTTTTACTGATTGTAGTGACCAATCAAGGAGGGTTAGCAAAAGGTTGGTATACCGAAGCTACTTTGCAAAGCATGCACACCGAATTACGACGTATTTATGCAGAGCATGGTATTGAATTTGCTGAAATTTACTACTGCAATCATCACCCTGAATACACAGGCAGTTGTTTTTGTCGAAAACCAGGATCTTTACTACTGGAAAAAGCTATTGCACGGTTTAATATTGATAAAACAAAATCATACTTTATTGGCGACCGTGAACGGGATGTTATAGCAGGAGAAAATGCTGGTGTTACAGGAATTTTAATTGATAGTGATCAACCAATTTCAGAAATTATGCACTTAATTACCGCCTGATTGTATGTCTAAACAGTTTCAAATAGCTTGTTACAAAGTATTGACATTGCTTTTAATATTCACTTTGTTCAGAATATTATCTAGATGGTCATTCTTTATCGATCATATTTACCATGAGCATTTGTATAAAGCTATTTCTACTGTGCAGCGTTTAATCACAGGCTGGTTGCCTTTTAGTTTTGGAGACATACTTTATACGATAATTATCTCAATAGCTTTAATTGGAATCATTCGTTATATAAAACACTTAATAAAACAGAAAGAAAACCGTTTTTCGGTTATTGGTTTAGGCTTTTTGAACAGTTTTTCATGGATAATTTTAGCCTACCTAATCTTTCAACTTTTATGGGGGTTTAATTATTTCAGACAGCCCTTAAGTGAACAACTTAATCTCAATACTGAAAGGGGAGACAAAGAGCAATTACATAAACTAGCTCAATTTTTAGCTGCCGAAGTAAATAAAACTCATTTACAGCTCACCGGCGATTCTTTAAAACAATACCGATCAAACAAAGGAGCCCAGGAGCTATATGCAATCGCTCAACGGGGTTACCAACAACCGGATTCATTTTCGATCAATTATTTTTCTACAAAAACATCGGTTTATAATATATTGATGAATTATGCCGGAATTGCTGGTTATTACAACCCGTTTTCGGGTGAAGCGCAGGTGAATACCAACCCTCCTCAATTTACCCAACCTTTTACCATTTGCCATGAAATAGCACACCAAACAGGGATCTCTGCTGAAGAAGAAGCTAATTTTGTTGGTTACCTGACCGCCCTGAAAACAAACAATTCTTTCTTTAAATACTCAGCTCAGCTTGAGGCTTTCATATACACCGCATCAGAATTGGGGAGATTGGACTCAGTAGCACGCAAACAATGTTATTTAAGTTTAAATAAGGGGGTCAGGGCAGACCTTAAAGAATACCGTGCTTTTTGGCGTAAATATGAAAATGCTGTTGAGCCTTATATTGAATGGTATTATGACTGGTTCTTAAAATCGAACAATCAGCCAAAAGGCATAAGAAGCTATAATGAATTTGTGAACTTGCTACTAGGTTACTATCAACACAATAAAAAGGGTGACAAAAAATAGCTGAAACTATAACGGCCCTTTCCCTTGTGTACCCATCTGGTATACAACTGAAATAGATGGCCCATTATATCCCCACTTTAAGTTTGCTTTCTTACTGTTTTTCTCCATATCTATTTTGAAATTAAACCCTGTATAACCAAGAGTTACCCCAACTCGTTCCCAGGCCCTATACTTAACAGCCAAATTGGCTCCAATAATTTGTCCTTTAATGTCTTCAATTTTAAGTTGAAAGTAATCTATTTCTCCCAATACAGCCCATTTTTGAGAAAAAGCATAGCCACCCCATAATCCAAAATCGGGTAGGGGAGCTGTAAAACCATAATCAGTGGCTGCATTAAACCCCTGGGTATTTCCCTGCCCTGCAATACCAGCATTCATCTTAACCAAATGAAAACCAAAGGACGCACCAGCCTCAACTTTTGGATTAGAAATAAACGCGTAACCATAAGAGAACCTCAAAATATCTGTATCAAAAAAAGCATCAACATTTGCATTTACAGGATAAATACTGTCTCCAAAATGGATTTCTTTGTCAAGAGTTCCAGATGAACTCCGATGGATCGTGAAATAATTAAATTCGAGCTTATGCCTTTTTCCTAAATGAGTACTAAATCCCAAAAGGAAGGTTTGTGTATTCTTATTAAGATTTAAATCGTCTTCGAAATCAATCTCTGTTCCTGTTGAACCGTCAGAAGCTCCTACTTGAACCTTAGTATTATTAATAGGGAAGAAACCTCCTCCAGTAACGGAGAACTTACTTACAAACCAAGGTTTATTTTCTATCTTCTCTTTGGCTGTTTGCCCCTTCTCCTTCATTAACGGCGAGGTTGCATTTAAGAAACTTATCTTCAGAGGCGGTGATTTTAGGAAAGTTTGAGCATCCAATTTATATGAATTTGGCTCATAAATAACTTGAGCATTGCTATTGTTTATCACACCAAACAACAACAATGAGAGAGAGTAGATTAAATGTTTTTTCATGAAGCAAGTACTTTCTACCTAATATAGTCATAATCAATAAGTTTATAAATATCAGTATTAGTTTTTTTAAGTATTTTTTATCACAAATTTCAGAATTACGAAAAAAGTCGGCTTTATAGGCCGACTTTCATATTACTAAACTTATAATTAATTAAAACAGGCTTATTTAACTGCTGCTGCTGCAGCTTTTGCATGGTCAGCCAAGAATTGTTGTAAACCGATATCAGTTAACGGGTGTTTTAACAATGCTTTAATAGCTGAAAGCGGACCGGTCATTACATCAGAACCAATTTTAGCACATTCAATAATATGCATTGGGTGACGAACTGAAGCCGATAAAATTTGAGTTTCGTATCCGTAGTTATCGTAAATCAAACGAATGTCTTCAATTAACTGTAAACCGTCAGTTGAAATATCGTCTAAGCGACCTAAGAATGGAGATACAAAAGTAGCACCTGCTTTTGCAGCCAATAAAGCTTGACCAGCAGAGAATACTAATGTACAGTTTGTACGAATTCCTTTTGAAGAAAAGTATTTTAATGCTTTAACACCATCTGCGATCATTGGAACTTTAACAACAATTTTCTTGTCGATAGCTGCTAAACGCTCACCTTCCTCAATCATACCTTCAAAATCGGTAGAAATTACTTCGGCACTAACGTTATCATCTACTAAATCACAAATTGCTTTGTAATGAGCCATTACGTTTTCTTCGCCGGTAATTCCTTCTTTGGCCATCAATGAAGGGTTTGTGGTTACACCGTCTAATACTCCTAAATCCTGAGCTTCTTTAATTTGTGCCAAATTGGCTGTATCGATGAAAAACTTCATTATTATTTAAAATATGAGATTTTGCTTATTTGAAATGTTGGAATTATTGGCTTAGAGGATTTTGCGCTTGCCATAAAATAAAAAAATGGGTAAGCACCTTATATCGCACCGCTACAACCATCTACCCTTGCTTCCTTCCGAACCTGGGGGAGTTCAACGGGAGCTGGTCGTACAAGACTTACCCGGCACAAAAGTACGTTTTTTTATTAATTATGCTAAAATATTTTAAAATAATTTCAACATATTGATAATCAACTAACAACCTTAAATTTTAGAATTTAACAACACAATTTGGCAAAGCTTTCTTAATTCTTTCTTGTTCATTCTTATCAAGACTATTGCCTACAAGTCCTAACTCTTTTAAATTTTTTAAGTCGCTAATATTGTCTGGCAACTTTGTTAACCTGCATCCATACAGATACAAGAATTCTAGGTTTTTAAGTTTAGTTAGATTGTTAATATCCTGCAAACCTGCATTGTCCGTTAAGTCTATTGATTTTAAGTTGCTAAGCTCTGTCAATTCTTTTGGAATGGTCGTAATGGCGTTTAGCGTTAAGCCGAGCTCCTTAAGATTTTTTAAATTCTTAATGTTACTCGGAATCTCATTAATCTGCCAACAATTTGTACTTCCATAATCGCAGTCCATCCCATTTATAGCTAAGTATCGCAAGTTGGTCATTTGAAAAACGCTGTCAGGTATTCTTTCGCTTTCTAACTCCATTGTCGAAGTAGAATAAGTCGTATCCATATTAACCTTGTCAGCATAATGAAGCTTTGCTGTCGTTGGCGTACAGGCTGCGATAATGAAAGGTGCCGCAAAAAAAATGTTGGTTATAAGTTTTGAAGTCTTCATAGAAAAGAAACATTCTAGCTAGTTTGTGGTGGTAGAAAAAGATACAATTATGTAACCCTTTCCAAAAATATCACCATTTTGAATCGAGACGGAACTTTTTTGAAAATTAATAAAATATGTGCCGTTTGATTCTTTAACATCTTCCTTTGAAACTATTGAAAGCATCCAATCTTTTAATTCATTAAAATAAGTCCTCGTTTTTTCAATATCCCCATTTTTTATATGTAACAAATGTGAATAAGCTAATGAGCCTTTTATAATAGCTAATGAGAACGGCCCCTCATATTTAAAACTTTGAGGATTTCTAAGATAAACCGTCGCGCCATTTTCTGTGGTTGTAATATTCATTTTTTTAGTTATTCCTGGATTTTGATTTCTAAAATCAGACTCCGTTCTAAAATTGAATTTACATAGAGTTGCAAGGCTATCGAATACCAAAACTTTCCTAGCATCGAGTTCTTCTCGTACTTTTCTTTCTTCAATTGAATTTTTAACAGTGATTTCGCTGCTTAACATGTTGGCGAATACGGAAGTAGTCTCATTAGCCAATATTTCAACAATCTTTTTAATTTTCTTATCGTTAAGTGAAAACTCAATGGTATAATTCCCGGCAGGAACAGATTCAGCCAACCATTGATCTTTAGTTTTGGACAGGTTATCGGCGTTCTCAATATTAGAAATGGACAACTTGATTTCGATAGGTACAGATTGTATGATTAGTTTACCGGTTTCAATTTTAACCTGTTCATTTGTTGACTGGGAATTTCCCTGCTCGGAAAATAATACTGTGTGTTTAGAAAACGGCTTAACTTTATAAGCAAGTACTTCTCCGGCTTTTACCGTAACGACTTCTTCGTAAGGCGCATAACCATCCTTGACGATTTTCAATTTATTCTGGCCAGGTGATACATTCTCAATTACATATCCACCAATATCTGCTGAAGTTTTTCCTTTGAACAGTCCGTTCAGGAAAACGGATAATCCAGCTTCGCCATTTACTTGTATGTAGGAATTTTGAGCTTGCAGATTTGAAAGGGACAAAAACAGAAAGAAAAGTGTAAAAACTAGTTTGTTTAAAACTGGTTTGGGTAATAGCATATAACTTTAGTACTGATTAGGTTAACGCGCCAAATATAGTATTCTTAGGATAAATGTAGAATACTTTAGGATAGGTGATTAAATTAGGACAGCAATTTTTAAAGATCTTAATAATTACTGTCCTAAGAATAGGGACAAAAAAATACAATGCCTTATGCCTCCTTTGGGATTTGCGGGGAGAGATTGATGCATACCAACTTTAAAACTTGCATACATATTTTGTTACAAATTTGATAAAAAACTAAAAAAAGTATTATTTTGTAACATCATTAACAAATCTCAATAACAAATCAATACTTATGACAACCGGTGCAATTTTAAAAGCATTCCGTGAAAGGAATAATCTTTCGCAGGAGTCGGTGGCTTCTTTTCTGGAAGTGAAACGGGAAATGTTGAGTTATTATGAAAATGATAGTAGAGTAGCTCCCCTAGATGTCTTAGAAAAACTGGCTGATTTATACGGTGCCGAACTTGCCGATTTTTTTGAAACGGACAACGATCAAATCCAGACAAATATTGCTTTTGCTTTTAGGGCTGAAGGTATTCAAGAAAGTGACTTACATCAGATAGCGCAATTCAGAAAGATTGTTAAAAATTACTTTAAGCTTATAGAACTGGAAACTCATGCTTAGTCATTATCATTTGCAAGTAGAAGCATCTCAGTTTAGATTAATCCAAGGCATTGGAGTAAGTGAGCCTATTCGGCTAAAAAGTTGGTTACCTAAACTTGGAGTCGTTGCCCTATTTAGGCCCTTGAGCGATAATTTCTCTGGCATGGCGGTAAAGCAAGGTGAGCAGAAGTTTATCATCATAAATTCAGAACATCGATTGAGCAAACAACATTTTACGGTCGCCCATGAACTGTATCATTTATTTATACAAAAAGACTTTACTGCAGAAGTAAGCCATGCTGGACGATTCGATAAAAAAGATAAAACTGAGTTTGAAGCAGATTGGTTTGCCGCTTATTTATTAATGCCTGAGGATGGGATACTTTCTTTAATTCCTAAAGAAGAACTTTCAAAAAATAAGATCTCATTGTCTACTCTAGTAAAAATAGAACAATATTTTGCCTGTAGTAGAACTGCATTATTAATTAGGTTAGAGAAACTGGGATTGATCGATTACTCCAAGTATGAAGCGTATACAAAAAATGTCATTGCTAGCGCTTTAATGCTTGGTTATGATGATACTTTGTATAAAAAAGGTAATGAGAACCTTGTTATAGGAGACTATGGGGTAAGAGCCAAAAAATTGTTTGATAAGGGCACTATATCTGAATCCCATTTCATTAGTTTGATGAATGATATTGGTGTGGACATTTCTAGGATAACTAATGACAATGAGCAAGAATAACCAGAAGCCTAAAATACTATTGGATTCTGATGTTGTCAGGCACTTTATCAATGGAGGCAAATTCTGACGCTATCTAAAATTTTCCCTAACCGCTTTGTGATGCTTGATAAAGTAAAGACGGAATTGTGCAGAAGTAAAAGCATAGAAACTCAGGTTGTCAATTTTCTTAGTATGACTAAAGTGCCTATAATTCCTTTCCTTCCCAACGTGAAATAATTGTAGAATATGCTCTGCTTACGAAAAAATTTGGTGAAGGAGAAAGTGCCTGTATGGCGGTTGCAAGGCATCAAAAACAATTTATTGCAAGCAGTAATCTTAAAGATATTAGTGCCTATTGTTCACTACATGGTATTCACTACCTCACCACAATGGACATCCTTTTAGAAGCCTATCATAAGGAAATTTTTACTAAAGCCGAGTGTGATACATTTATCTTAGAGGTAAAATCGAAAGGAAGTATTCTGCCTTGTAATACCTTGGATGAATTTATAGAGTTACAAAAGAAAAACAGAAAATTATAATTATACCGCTGTAAGCTCCATCAATTTTTCTTCAGAGTGAATATTTAGCTGTGGCTTCGCCTAATGGCTTTTTTGCAACACTGGGGTTATATTTGCTATTTCTCAGCAGGATTTTTCTTCCCTAAAATCAATTTTTCAACTGCTTTATCAATCCTTGCCACACGAGTTTTATCTTGTTTGGCTGTTAAAATCCAAAGTACATATTCTTTTTTGTTGGTGTAAGAGAGCTTTTGAAATGCCGTGAGTGATGCTGGATGTGATTGCATGGCATTATTCAAATCAGGAGGGAGGTTGACCTGACGATTTTCTACATCAATAAATTCAGAAAACTCATTTTGCTTAATTTCTTCATTACACACCTCCGACTTCTTAATCTGATCATAAGGTCTGAAACGCAAAGCGGTCCAGGTATCATCAACAGATGCTGCGGCCACTCCACTCAATTTAAATTCGTCGAGTTCTTTCCAGCTATCCATCAAACTTAAATCCGATTTAATGCTTGAAGTTTTCTTTGGATAACAAATCCAGAAAACTGTATTTGGCTTTAAGGCATTAACTACGACACTTAAGTCTCTTATCAGTTCCTCCATATTTTTAACAAACAGGAGCACAACATCATTCTTTAATCCTTTTAATTCAAAATTAAGTGTAACCTCCTCTGGTAAGGGTTCTATTAATGACATAAAACCTGTTGGGGCATTAACCAATAAAAGTTGGTTACCAGGCTGAATTCTCAACTTTTTATGAAGTGGATTTTGAGGCATTTTGTGATTTATTTAAGCTTAACTTAATTTTAATTTAGAACAAAAGTCCCAACCAACTATACCCATACTTACTACAATATTAAAAGAGTGTTTGGTACCAAACTGAGGAATTTCAAGGCATTTGTCAACCATTTTCATTACATCGTCTCCAACACCATTCACTTCATTTCCGAATATTAACGCATATTTTTTACCATTAATAGGTTTAAAATCCTGCAACATAATACTGTTTTCAGCCTGTTCAATTGCAAGTACTTCATAGCCTTCAGCATGTAAATCAGCAACCGCTTCTTCAGTAGTAGCAAAATAAAACCAATCAACTGATTGTGTTGCTCCTAAAGCTGTTTTTTCAATATCACGATGAGGAGGTTGAGCCGTTATTCCACATAAATAAATACCTTCAAGTGCAAAGGCATCGGATGTTCTGAAAATCGAACCTATATTATTCATACTTCTAACGTTATCTAAAACGATAACAATAGGAAGTTTTTCTTGATCCTTAAATTCTTCAACACTTACCCTGTTCAATTCATCCAATTTCAGTTTCCGCATTTTATTATGTTTTGGCGCAAAAATAATTAAAGTTAGAATTAGACGTGGAAATTTTGAATTTAAGCAGCTTAAATACTTAGATAAATTTAAATGTTTAAACATGTATTTGTATATTTGTAGAAATCAAAGAAAAAATGGAAACCTTAAAAAGCTGGGTACAGTCGTTAACAACTGCAACTAACAGTCCTATAATGCCTGCTTTATTTGTAGGTCATGGTAGCCCTATGAATGCAATTGAAGAAAACGATTATACAAAAGCTTGGAAATTGATAGGGGAGTTGGTTGCAGTTCCAAAAGCAATTTTGGTTGTTTCTGCCCATTGGCTAACCAGAGGGACTTATGTTACTGCTATGGAAAAACCGCGTACCATTCATGATTTCGGAGGTTTTCCAAGGCAATTATTCGAAGTAGAGTATCCGGCACCGGGCAGTGTTGAGTTTGCTACACTAACAAAACAGCAAGTTAAACTTGCTCAAATTGAGCTCGATCACGAATGGGGTTTGGATCATGGGACTTGGTCTGTTTTAGTAAAAATGTTTCCTCAAGCTGATATTCCTGTGTTTCAATTAAGCATTGACTTCACTAAACCCATTAGCTGGCATTACGAACTAACTAAGGAACTTAATTTTTTACGTTCTAAGGGCGTTTTAATAATTGGTAGCGGAAATATTGTTCACAATTTACGAATGGTGAATTTTCATGAACAAGGCGGTTATGACTGGGCTAATGAATTTGATGAAACTGTAAAAGAGCTGCTAATACAAAACAACCATAGTAAATTAATAAATTTTGAAAGTCTTGGTAAAAGCGCACTTTTATCAATCCCAACAACCGAACATTATATCCCGTTAATCTACACCATAGGCTTAATGAAAGACAATGAAAACGTGTCATTCCCAATAGAGGGGATGGATTTAGGTTCCATTTCAATGAGATCTGTACTAATTAATTAAAAGACTGAATAAAGGATGTAAGGGAAGATATTTTGATTTTCTATTTAACATAATGTTAATTATAGGAAAAAAAGAAAAGTAAAAAGTTGACGTTTTAAGCAGAACAAAAACAATTGTTTAAACAATGAATGTGATTTTTGTACACTTTATACAACGACAAATGAAACAACTATCTGTGAGCGTAGCCACGCAAACGGATAAAGGCATTTACCAGCTATTTTTAGGTAACGGCGCTAGAATTGAATTTTCTTCAAAACGATCTGCTGAAGCATTCGCCGCCGATACATCACGTTTTTTACAAGATTGCCTATTTGAGGTAAACACCTTTTTATCTGTAATTTATTCACTCTACCGCCAACATTGGCTATTCTAATAAAAGGATATAAAAGACACTTATAATCTTTATCTGCTCTCTCAGCTAGTCAACCACTTAACATCGTTCGATGTAGCCGTTTCAACATACGGCTACAGCAGAGCGGCGGAAATTGTTCCGATTAATGTTTATAAATTAGAACGCCGCGTAAAATTCTAACTAAATACGCCCCGGCGAATGATAATTTTACCAACGTAACCACATTGTTTTTAACGGTAAAGGTTAAGCCTTTGGGAACTTTAAGAGATTGCGCCGAAACGGCAAAAAAGGAAAATAATAAGATAATTAAGGCAGTAGCTTTTTCATTGTCGTTGTATAGGTTTTATGATTGCATGTTTTCAATATAATCAACTCCCTCAGAAGTGATAAATGCGGACGCTCCATCCTTTGTAATTGATGCCTTAATGAAACCTTTATGCTCAAGTTCCCTCGCAAGGGCATTGCTTTCGTTAATATTTACTTCAATTCCTTTTTCTTGCAAAATTTCAATAATGGAATGATACCCCCCATCAAATTTCTTACTATAAAGATATTGAAGTATAAAGGTCAATTTTACTTCCTGTGTCATAGTGAATTAGATTATGATGTTATGGATTCTAGTTCATTAATATACAAAAAACAGCAAATATATTGTTCCTGAATTAATAAAGGGTTGTTCCTAGTTCAGTGCTCACAGCTTTAGAAATAGAAACGTTTATACTTACTCCTCTCGGACTATCAGGCGCGTGTACATATTTTGCATCATGCGAAAACATATCCTGAACTGGTACAATTTCACTTTTAAAAACTTCCCCATTTTCTTTGATATAGTCTACTTTAACCTCAATATAGTCGAATTTTTCATCAACTTTATTTACTAAGGTTAAGTCTACATTACTTATACCGCCAAATGTTTTATCAGCTAAATACTTAGCGTTCACGCTAATGCAGTCGGAAGCCGTGTAATAGTTAGGCTTCTTAAATTCTTTGGATTGAGTTACAAAATAAATAACGGAGATACCGCCAATAATGGCAAAAAGAATAAGTAAACGTTTCATAGTCGTTGTTTTAATAATGGAGCTATTTTAAGTAAAGGTTTTACAAATAGCAAAACATTTTTGGAGATTTAGCAAAGGTATTATAAAACAAAATTCAATTTCATATGGTATTAATGTTGTTGATATTTATATATAATAATTAATAATTGTTATAATTGTGCACGGTAATACAATTTGTAATACACTTAGTAATACAAGTAACACTAAGTAATATTTAGTAACACTTAGTAATATTATATATTACCATAGAAATATAATTAGTATATAATACTATATAATAGTATATTAATGTATATACTAGAATACCAAAGACAAATGAAAGCAGCTACACATAAACCTGAATTGAAATTTAAAGGAGAGGATGTAGTTCAAGTATTGGACCTTCTTCATTCTTTCTTTTCACATGCGGCTCAGAGTGCAAAATTCAGTCAACAGCTACATGAAATTGGAGCAAGCACCGAATTGGCTGAATTTGTTAAAAAAGTAATAGACCAAGATCCATTAGACTTGGTTGCGGATAATTACAATAGGAATCTAGAAATGATTAAGCAAACTATAGATGTAATTGTACAAAAGCTTTTTTCTACTCACAAAGAGAATATTAAAAAAGCATATAGAGTACAAAGTGAGGGTGGACTATCAGTTTATGATGTAATCTTAAAGGATAGATCATTAGAAAGTCGTGCACCTTTTTTCGATTTTCAAGATGATTATGAAAAAACTGAACTTGGTAAGCAATTTCCTTTAATTATAAGATTCACAAGAGAAGCGAACCAAGATAAAATACAAATGATAAAAGAGATAGAGTTGAGTCATTAATGAATAGACATATTAATCAGGCTCAACATAACGAAACGTTCTTAGCCTTTATTGAAAACCATTCTCCTGATGATTACAATGACTGGAAAATTACAGTCATTTTTTATATAGCCGTTCACTATATTCAAGCATTTTACTTAGAACATGGAATTACGGTTGACAATCATAAGCAAAGGGCCGAAGTGATGCAAAATCGAAATGGTGAACCTGTTTCACGTCTCTGTTTTACTGCCTATCAATCATTATACTGGTTATCAATAGATTCAAGGTATACTGCACAAGGGTGCATTGCTACTCACAGAGATCAATTAGTTGACAATGTAGAGGATGCAAAGGATGCACTAATTAAGGTAAAGGAGTTTGTAATGAACTATTTTAACAGTTAAGCATTAATATTTTATATATTAGTAACCACATTCGTTGCGTTGTCGTTGACACAAAAGACAGTATCCAAAATAGTGCGCAACTTTGCACAAACAAACCCCTCCTATCTTTTCAAAAAAAGCATTCAAAAAATATTTTCTTTTAACTATTGTTTTTTCGTTTCAGTTTCTTTGTTGTTTAGATTAGAGCTATTCTGCAAGGCCAAAAACGCGTGCACTCTTGAATCTCAAAAACGGCCTTTAAAGCATCAAAAACGAGCTTTTCTTCTTTCTTCCTTAACGGTAATGTTAATTATAGGAAATTAATATATAGTAAAAAAACCGTCGTTATCAGAGACGGTTTTATTTTGAAAGTCCTATTTTATCGTATATCTTATTAAAAACTGGTAATAATTGATACTTGATTTTACTCCAGAGTAAGGTGATACTCCATTTGAGCGATCATTTCGTAGGTCAAACTTGAATTTTCTATAATTTGCACCTAAGGCAAAAACCAATGCTTGCTCATACTTTCTAAATTCATTAAAAAATGGTAGACGTCCTGAATGACTTGCCACAACAGTATTTTCTGAATAATAATTATAATCAACATTTATTGCAAAGCCATTAGAGATACCTAAACCAATAAAGGGTTTTATAAGTCCATTCGGGTATTGATATCTAAGCAGATTAACCATTTTAATATAACTAGCCATTATTCGAAGATCAGAGACATTATGAAACTCATCAATTTTATAAGATCCTTCAGAAACTGTTGAATACGAACTATAAATCAATTGATTATCTATAGAAAATTGCTTCCGATTACGAGGCAGATAATACGTAAGGGCGACTCCTATAGTGGGGCTAAAAGAGTTTTTAAATTTATAAGGCAAACTCAGGACATTACCTCCACCACTAAATGATGGATTGATAGTATTAAAACCTACCAATACGTCAAATTCTAATGGAGTATTCCTCCTAACAATCTTATTGGGGTTACTTATTTCTTCATTATGCTTCTCAAATATTCTTACAATGTTTGTTGTTCCGAATAATACAGTATTAATTTTAGCGGCAAGTGATGGTTTGGGGTTTAAAAGGCCTATTAATTGCTCTCTGAATGTGTTTAATTCGGCAACATAACTTCCTCCACCTCGCTCAATTAATGCTTTTTGGTGAATAAGCTCTTTTGCTTTTCCCTCATGATCAACAATATATAAGTGATCAACTGCAAGCTTATCATGAAACAAGTATAAATCATAATCACTTTTTATCAGTAAGTGCAAAAAAACAGTTGAATCTTTTACGTTAATTGGCATTACATTAGGTTCCATCTGGTTGATATTTTTGGTTCCAACATTCATATCAACCGTAAACTGCTTATAAGATTCTTCATCTGTACCAAAAGCAATTATTTCATTGATAGTATATGTTGTTTCCGCACCACCACCACTTTGGCGAAAAGTAACTTTTGACGGATTGGATTCCCAATTTCGATCATCCAGTTCTCCTTTAATTGTATCTCCGTTAAACTTTTTTATAATATATCCGGGAACAAAATTGGTTTGGGCAAATGTTTTAACCGATACTAACACAAAAGTTAATGCAATTACTATAAGTAAATATTTTTTCATTTAATGAAATACTTTTAACAATAAAAACAATTTGATTTTTTATTTGGCAACAAAAAAACCTCAATTTCTTGAGGTTTTATATAATATCTAAAAAGAATTTTAGCTCACAACAGCTTGCGTTTTTTTTCGTTCCTTGAACGATTCACGAGCCGTTAAACCTAAAATATCGAACATTTGCATATCTTCATTAAAAGTCGGATTTGGAGTGGTTAATAATTTTTCACCGGCAAAAATTGAATTAGCACCAGCCATAAAACACAATGCCTGATCCGACATGCTCATTTCCGTACGACCAGCAGATAAACGAACCACTGATTTAGGCATTACAATACGAGCTGTAGCAATCATTCTTACCATATCTTGAATTGGTACACGTGGTTGATTTTCCATAGGAGTTCCTTTTACAGGTACCAAAGCATTAATTGGAACTGATTCAGGGTGTTTAGGCATGTTTGCCAGGGTATGTAACATTGAAATACGATCTTCAGTCGTTTCACCTAAGCCAACAATCCCTCCAGAACAAACCGAAATTTTAGCTTTACGCACATTTTCAATTGTATTTAATCGATCATCAAAATTACGAGTGGTAATGATTCGTTTGTAGTCGTCTTCTGATGTATCCAGATTATGGTTGTAAGCATACAAACCAGCATCAGCTAAGCGTTGAGCCTGATTTTCGTTCAACATACCCAAAGTACAACAAACTTCCATATCAAGTTCATTTACTGCTTTAACCATTTCCAAAACGCGGTCAAAGTCACGATTATCACGCACTTCACGCCAAGCAGCCCCCATACATAAACGAGAGGCCCCACCCTCCTTCGCTTTTTGAGCAGCTGATATTACTTGGTCAACCTGCATTAATGCCTGTACTTCCACATCTGTGTGGTAACGTGCCGCTTGCGGACAGTAAGAGCAATCTTCCGGGCAACCTCCGGTCTTAATAGAAAGTAAACTGCTGATCTGCACTTCAGCATAATCTTCGTTTTCACGGTGTATTGTTGCCGCGCGATAGATCAAATCCATCAGCGGAGTATTATAAACTTCGGCAATTTCTTCTTTCGTCCAGTTGTGTCTTACTTCAGCCATTATTGAAAGTATTAGATAATTTGGTTTAATGAAAAGAGGCCTGAATGGGTCAAAAACAAGGTATTTCTTCTTCCGCTTTCAGGCTTCAAGTATAATAAAAATCTATTGAGCGTTAAACTTTTGCTTTTTTTATGATTTCAAGCGCGCGATTTCCATGATTGAATATCAAATCAACGACACTTAAATCACGAATAAAGCCATGTTGCGTTGCGAATACTTGATAGTATTCATCACTTTTTACTAAGGCCTCTTTTTTAGGGTGAATCAGTTCTCTTAAGTCAGATACGCCCATTGCGTAGGTTGCCTCGTAGTTATCGGTATAATTGTATTGCTTATTCAGTTTTAAACTTTTAAACAAAAAATCGTTTAGCTTTTCGTTAAAGTCGAATAAAAACTCGAATCGGTTTTCATAAAAAGGTCTTAATTCATCTTCATAAAATTCAAAATATGCAGAACTCCTATAGGAGCTTTCCAATGATTTCCAATGGATTTTTTGCCAATTGGCATCATAGCTTATTTTAACATCTTTAAGCTTGGTATGATTCTTAGATCCTTTTACCACCGGAATGCTCAGGGCCAATAAACCATTTGGTGAATAAATATGAGCTCTGTTACGGTAAGTTTGCTTTGGAAAATGTTCATATTTTTCAACTTTTATCTCTTGTCCAGTATGCTGAATTACCGCAGCAAACCAACTTACAGGTGGCAGATAGCACGAAGGGAGAATTAATCCGGTTTCCATCGGGCCAAAATTAATGAAATTTTAATGTGAGCCTTTAACTTTTTGCTTCAATGTTCATTTCTTTGTAAAGAAACAGTTATTACAGATCAATAATCTTTCAATAACCTATATTTGTTGCCACATATAATAATATCGAATTGAAAAAAATTACCTTTTATTTAGCTCTTCCGCTTCTTTATTTAATCGCTCTACTCCCCTTTCCTATTCTATATTTAGTCTCCGATTTTTTTAAGATAATCATTTTTGATTTGGTGGGTTACAGAAAAAAAGTTATTCTAACCAATCTAAAAAATAGCTTTCCCAACAAATCTGATCAAGAAATTAAGGCAATTGCAAGCAAATTTTATCGCAACTTTACCGATATGCTATTGGAATGTGTTAAAATGCTAACCATTTCTGAAAAGCAGCTAAACGAAGTATTTGTTGTTAGCAATAAAGAAATAGTAAAGAATTACCATGATGCCGGTAGAAGCGTAATTGGTGTTGTTGGCCATATGATTAATTGGGAATTGGCATGTTTAGCTCATAGTAACGCTTTCACCTATCCGTCATTAATAGTTTACAAACCATTGCAAAATGAAAATTTTGACAAATTGGTTTTAAACATGCGCACAAGGTTCGGTGCGGTTTTAGTTCCAATGAAACAAACGTTTAGAAAATTAACCGAATACCGTAATAAACCTTTTAATCTAATTCTTGCAGGTGATCAATATCCAGGCAAGGGAGAAAGTGTATATAAAACAACATTTCTCAACCAAGAAACCTATGTATTCTTAGGAACAGAAAAAATTGCTAAAATGACTAATAGTGCTATCGTGTTTTGTGATCTCAGGAAAGTAAAACGAGGTAAATATGCCATTACATATGTACCGCTGTTTGAGAATCCTAAAGATACAGCTGATGGTGAAATTACAGAAACACATATTAGATACTTAGATAAAGTAATTCATGAACAACCCGACATTTGGTTGTGGTCGCACAGAAGATGGAAATAAGTAGATTCATAAATGATAAATGCTTTAAAGTAAACAAAGATTTATAGCTGTGTTTACTTTAAAACTTCTTACTAATAAATAAAAAACATACCTAATGCAGCCCAGAGTAGCAGTAGTAATATTAAACTGGAACGGAAAACGATTTCTTGAGCAATTTCTACCTTCGATAATTCAATCAACTTATAAAAATCTAGAAATAATTGTTGGTGATAATGCATCGACCGATGGCTCAGTGGAATATGTAAAAACCAACTTTCCACAAGTTACTGTTTTAATTAATGACCAAAATTATGGCTATGCAGGGGGGTACAACCATATTTTAGCCCGTGTTCATGCCGATTATTTTGTTCTGTTAAATTCAGATATAGAAGTAACACCTAACTGGATTGAGCCGATTATTGAACAAATGGAATCAGATGAATTGATTGCCATTGCTCAACCTAAATTAAAAGATTTTAACCGCAAAGATTACTTTGAATATGCAGGGGCGGCAGGTGGATACCTTGATTACCTGGGTTATCCTTTTTGTAGAGGACGTATTTTTGATTCAATTGAAAAAGATGAAGGTCAGTACGAATCTTCTTCAGAAATTTTCTGGGCATCAGGCGCCGCTATGTTCATCAAGAAAAAGTATTTCGATTTAGTTGGAGGTTTGGACGCCGACTTATTTGCCCACATGGAGGAAATTGATTTATGCTGGCGCCTAAAGAACCAGGGATTTAAAGTGGTGTACTGTCCAAATTCAGAGGTTTATCACGTAGGAGGCGGAACATTACAGGCTGAAAGTCCGTTTAAAACATACCTCAATTTCAGAAACAACCTGGCCATTTTATGCAAAAACTTACCTTCAGGTAACGTTTTTGGAGTATTGTTTATTCGTTTTTGGCTTGATTTACTAGCCTGGTTTAAATTTATTGCCGAAGGAAAACTCAAGCATGCCATTTCAATAAACAAGGCGCATACCCACTTTCTTTTGGATCTCAAAAAATGGACTAGAAAGCGTACAAAAGTACAAATGCCCAATACCAATGGCTTTTGGAAAAGCAGCATTGTTTGGGCTTATTTTGCTCAGAAGAAGAAAGTTTTCACTGACCTTTAACTCACCGTCTAGTTATATTGTTCAAGAAGATACCTAATTACATCTGTTGTGGTTACAATGCCTACTAATTCGCCGTTTTTAACAACCGGCAAAGCATGGTATTCTTCATTAGTAAAAATTTCTGCCAAATCTTTTATTGACATTTCTGGTGTAACAGTATGAGGCTTGGAAGTCATTACCTGTCCAATGCTTAACATTTCTAAAATGGCATCTTCAGAGCTATCCTGATTATCAAACAAGGAACCAAATGTCAACCGGTCTATATCCGTTCGACTAATTATTCCACTTACCTCCTGCCCTTTCACCACTGGAATATGCCTTATTGAATGAGTCTTCAGTAGTTTCACCACCTCCTGCAGTCCATCATCCTCGCTAACAGTAACAACTGATTTGGTCATTATTTGGCTAACTGAATCTAATTTTTTCATAGTTGTCAATTATTATACAATATAAAGGATTTTATCAGGTTAATTCTATTTGATTCTCAAACACTTAAGTAATTAAATAGATTTTATCTATTATTAAATAAAAAATATCAATTTGAATTATAATTCAAGAACTTTCACTTTTGCAACATCAAAAAGAAAAACAATCAAAAGAAAGTTAACATGCAAAACAGAATTTTATCAGTAGGTTCACAATTCCCAGAATTTAAAAAACAAGCTGTTGTATCAATTGAAAAAGGCAGTGAGTTTTACGATATCACCTCACAAGACCATATTAATGCTAACCAATGGATGGTAATGTTTTGGTGGCCTAAAGATTTCACGTTTGTTTGTCCTACCGAGATTGCTGAATTTAACAATAAATATCAGGATTTCAAAGATCGTGATGCTCAGTTAATTGGCGCCTCAACAGACAGTGAATTTGTTCACTTGGCTTGGAGAAAAAACCACGATGATTTACGTAATCTTAAATTCCCAATGTTAGCAGATACCTCAAAGTCCTTAGCTGAAGAATTGGGTATTTTAGAAGCCAATGAAAAAGTTGCCTACCGTGTGACTTATATCATCGATCCTCATGGAATTATTCGTTGGGTAAGTTTAAATGATTTAAGTGTTGGCCGTAATGTTACTGAAGTATTGCGCGTGTTAGACGCATTACAAACCGATGAGCTATGCCCTTGCAACTGGACAAAAGGAGAAGAAACAATTAAGGCATAAATAATAAAGAGTTTTGAACTCTTTTACCACAGTTCAAAACTCCTAATTCCTTTCAAAAAATTTTATGATAATAGTAAAAAATGAAACATTAGCTTCGTTATTGGAGCAATTAAATATCAACGAAAATAGTATTTCGCAAGAGCTGGTTAAATTGGCTGAAGCCGATAGCAAATACTTAAAAGATTTGAAAATTAATGTCCAAAATGCATTGAATTATCCAAATCTTACAAAAAAAGAAACTGCTTTACTCGCATTGTCTGTGGCAATCAATGAGAAAAACACCGTTTTAATTCCTGTATTTGAACAAATGGCAATTGACAATGGTGCCACTCTTGATGAATTGGCTGAAACGGTTGCTATTGTATCAATGATGAATGTAAATAACGTGTTTTACCGTTTCCGTCATTATACCAACAAAGACTTCTATAACCAAACACCTGCCGGTATTAAAATGAGTGTGATGATGAATCCTGTTTTAGGCAAAGAGTTTTTCGAGCTTATGAGTTTAGCAATTTCGGCAGTAAATGGATGTGAAATGTGCGTAAATGCTCACGAGGATTCAGTTTTAAAGCATGAAAGTACACAAGCTCGTGTTTATGATGCAATACGTTTAACAGCAATTATAAAAGGTTTTGCGGCTATAATTTAATGCAGTGCCACCGAGTAGGCAGGTAATCATTTTGATTACCTGTCCCCTCACATCACCATACATCCCGTTCGACATACCCAGTACATTAAACATTAATATTTCGGACACCCTTCTTTAGGAGCTACATACTCGACTACGTACTGTTCTCAATAATCTTTGCGAATATTTCTCCACTAAAAAGCTAGGTGGTTTTATGGAATGCCTTTTCAAAGGCATTGTAAGCATCCTTTTCTGCAAGAAGGAAGTTTTCTGCTGTCGACCTGTTTAGCCCCGGCGTTCATTTTCATAGCTTAGAGTTGAAGAAACCTAAGATTCTATTCAGTCTTTTCGCTTACCGCGCACCATGCCTTTTTTCACGCAAAGCCAGAAAAAATCTTTGAATAATTCCCGTATTGGGAACTTTATTTTTACCTTTGTCCAAAACTTAGAAACTTGAGAGTAATTGCTAAAAAAATATTAAGGGACTTTTGGGAATCACATACTGATTGCGAACAACAATTAAAGTCCTGGTTTCAGGAAGCAAGTAAAGCCACATGGAAAAATCCTAACGGAATTAAGCAAGAATATCCAAGTGCAAGTATTTTAAATGATAATCGTGTTGTTTTCAACATAAAAGGAAATAATTATAGATTAATTGTGAAAATAAATTATGATTATCAAATGGTTTGGATTCGTTTTATTGGGACGCATTCAGAATATGATAAAATTAATGCTAACGAAATTTAAGAGTTATGGAAATTAAACCTATAAAAACGGATACAGATTATAATCAAGCTCTTGAAAGACTTGAAATGATTTTTGATGCTAAAATTGGTACACCAGAAGGTGACGAACTTGAAGTACTCGGAATTTTAATCGATCAATACGAAAATGAACACTTCCCTATTGGTTTACCAGATCCAATCGAAGCAATTAAATTCAGAATGGAACAAATGGGTTACAATCAAAACGATTTGGCTAACATTGTGGGTTTAAAAAGTCGTGCAAGTGAAATTTTAAATCGCAAAAGAAAATTATCACTTGAAATGATTAGAAAATTACACGACGTTTTACATATTCCGACTGATGTTCTAATTCAATCATATTAAATCACGACGGATAACAGCGGTAGCTGTTGCACAACTACACTTAAGAAAAGCCCCTGAGAATTGAACGAGCAATTTTCAGGGGCTTTTTGTTTGGGATAAGTTTAGTAAATCAACAAGCACCATTCCTATTCTACATGAATTAAGCCTTTAGAAAGCTCTCAACTGCCAACCGGTAACCATCAATACCAAATCCTACAATTATTCCTGCACAGTTTTTTGAAAGATATGAATGATGACGAAACTCTTCACGTGCATGCACATTTGAAATATGTACTTCAATTACAGGCGTTTTGATGGCAGCTATTGCATCGGCAATGGCAATTGATGTGTGTGTGTAAGCTCCTGCGTTTAAAATAATTCCATCGTACAAAAAACCCACTTCATGCAATTTGTTTATTAATTCACCTTCAATGTTACTCTGAAAGTATTCCAAATCGATTATTGGATATTTAATTTTTAACTCATCAAAATATTGCTCAAATGTTAAACTTCCATAAATTTCAGGCTCGCGCTTACCAAGTAAATTCAAATTTGGACCGTTAATAATAAGTAGTTTCATGTAAACAAAATTAAGATGTTTATTTGCCTATAAGACTATTTTCTTTCGAAAATGGCAATAATAATTTTTGATTATCAACACTACAAAACTACAATTAATATATTTGCCTCCAACCCTACTTTTTACCTGCAGAGTTATGTTGTGGAGTTCATACTTAAAAGCATATAAATCGTATTTACAGTTAGAGAAATCATTATCTCCTAATTCGGTAAATGCATATGTAAATGATGTAACTAAACTTATTCAATTTCTCGATTATAAACAGTTATCCTTAACTCCTCAATCCATTAAACTTACTCATTTTAAAGAATTTATTATCTGGATTAACGAACTGGGTATGGAAGCAAGCTCTCAAGCCCGTGTGCTTTCAGGGTTAAAATCTTTTTTTCATTTTCTATTGTTAGAAGATATCATTACGGACAACCCTACCCTTTTGCTTGAAAGCCCAAAGCTAGCCCGAAAACTTCCTGATACCTTAAGTGTTCATGAGATCAACTTACTAATTGAAGCTATTGACCTGTCAAAATCAGAAGGAATACGCAATAAAGCAATATTAGAAACCATGTATGGTAGCGGTTTACGAGTTTCAGAATTGGTAAACCTCAGGCTATCGGGTTTACATATTGGTGATGAGTTTCTTAAAGTGATTGGAAAAGGTAATAAAGAGCGATTGGTTCCAATGAGTGCCCAGGCAATTAAACATCTGCTGATTTATAAAGAAACCATCAGGAATCATCAAGAAATTAAACCAGGCAATGAGGATATTGTGTTTCTAAACCGCCGAGGAGCCAAATTAAGCCGGGTAATGGTCTTTTTAATAATTAAGGACCTAGCCGAAAAAGCTGGAATCAAGAAAAGCATAAGTCCACACACTCTGCGCCATTCATTTGCTACTCATTTAGTTGAAGGCGGAGCCGACTTACGTGCAGTGCAGGAAATGTTAGGTCACGAATCCATTACCACTACTGAAATTTATACCCATTTAGACAGGGAATTTCTGCGGCAGACCATTATTGACTTTCATCCAAGAGCATAAACATCCTGTTCCAACCCTAACCATTGTTTGTTTTAGTGAAATAACCACTCATTTCTACTACAACAACCAAAGATTCCTTTTCTTTTTGGGAATAAAATAAACGGCCCCAAGAAACAAAAACACATTTACAAAAATGTTGCCGTAGGCAAATGGTACAATAATTTTGTTAAGAAACTCATTGCTTGTTGATTCATACAATTGAAAAATGCTTTGAAACATCAAATAAATAAAAGAAATCAAGAATCCGCAGCAAATCAAAAATTTAGAATTAGTGAATAAAGCAGCCTTCTCCGTTAGCACAACTTTATTTAACTGATGGATACTTAAAATACCAATTAGGAAAGCGGATAAAGACTTGGTGTAGATATTTACCCCAATAAAATGGAGGTCAAAAATATTGTTATTAATTATACTTTCTACAAGCCAGGAGATAAGTATTAATGCTAAAAATGACCAATATAGTTGTCTCTTTTTATAAAATAAACCCCAAACTTTAAACTGATACATTGGAATACCAAATTCCAGAAGTATCATGTATCTATGAACAATAAGGTTGTTATGTATTAAATGGGCTAGTATAATATTCAAACACTCTGCAATTAAGCCGACAAATAAAAGCCACAAAAAGGGATGGTAGCTTTTATCTGAATTTTTATAGCGTACCATCCCTAGTAAAGTTGCAGGCAGTATACTGTAAGAGCTTAAATACCAAATATCAAGTTGCATAAATATTACTCTAACAACGTGGAGGGCATGGCAAACCATTTTCCACCACTATCGGGTCTCCACTTTCTGAAACACCTGTTCCTGTCATAAGGATGTTAATTTGTGGCCCACCCTGTAGACCTTTGGATTCAATTGCTTTGGGCCAAATCGGCTTGCCTTCAATGTCAATTGGCACTAGTATCAAATGAAATCGTTCTTTCTGTGGATTTTCAGCAGTTTGATACCCGTTTTCTCCTTGTCCAAAATAAATTCTTATGCCTTCACAACCGTCAGTTGCTAACAGTTGCAAAATAGCATCTCGTTTAAAGGCCTCTGATTTAGGAATCATAGGGGGCTCGTTTTCCAACTTGTTCCAGGAAAAAACAATGCCATTTCGGTAATGATTGTTTTCGAATTTTTCAATAAAACTCTTGGCTTTGTCACAATCGATCTTATGATCGTGATCACTGGGAAAGAAATTAGTCATAGTTTTTAGATATTAGAGGTAGAACCACAGGTTAATACCTATTAAATTTACTTAGACATTTTATTCTTTTTCAAATTATTTTACTCGGATAATCAAATAATTTAAACTCCCATTAATTAAATCTTGAATTAGCGCATTTAATAGATTTTGTATATATTTAATAGAAAGCAATTTACATCGTTAAGAGGGATATTTAAATCTCTATTAACTTTAGTATTCTAATAATATTATTCTATTAATACCAATTATGATCAACAATTTCGCTCTTAAAAAAAGTGTTGGCACCAGGTGCTTAGCATTGTTTATTATTTCTTCAATCATTTTAAGTGCTTGTTCTCCTGCTACAAAAGTTACAGCCACATGGAAAGCTAATGATGCAACCAAAACTTACAAAAACCTGTTTATTGTAGCTGTGAGTAAAAACTTGGCTTATAGAAAAACTGTAGAAGATAAAATGGCAACTGCACTGGCTGCACAAGGAGCTACAGTGACCAAAAGTACCAGTGTACTTTCTCCGGAAATGACTAAAGAAAAAATAGATAAAGAAAAACTCTTGCAAAAATTCAGAGAAGCAGGCTGCGATGGTATTATCGCAATTGCTTTAGTTAATAAAGATTCTGAAACCCGATATGTTCCTGGAACCACCACGTATGCACCAGGTGGTTATTATGGTAGTTTTTGGGGATACTATGGCGGCGTAGGAGTATATGACCCAGGCTATTACACAACTGATAAAACTTATTATCTTGAGACCAACTTATATGATGTGAATAGCGAAAAATTAGTATGGTCAGCGCAGTCAGAAACTCTTAACCCTTCCAATATTGACAAGAATGCAACAGAGTTTGCCGACCTGATTGTTGCAAAAATGGTAAGTGAAGGTGTAATACAATCAACAACTCCGCCTAAAAAGAAATAGTCAACAGTTTTTTAATGATTTACTATGAAAGCCGGCTAAATTGTCGGCTTTCTTTATTAGGTTTAAATCAATTTTATAACCATTTGAAACTATCATTTTTGTGACAAACAAAAGTTCAAATTCATAATATTTATCAATAATTATATTTGAGGTTGAATAATATGTTCGATGAAAAGAGTAATAACCATTTTTGCATGTTTTTGCCTGGGGATTTCAGCGCTATTTGCCCAATCAAAAACAGATGAGCAGTTTAAGAAGTTTGAAAAGACCCTAAAAAAAATTGACGCTGAATCTATCAACGGTGAAAACGAACTTGAACGAAGGAATGCTACTTACATGTTTATTAAAACATTGGTGCAAGCCTTAAAATTACCTGGCTCGTTTAATTATCCTTTTGATTCGCTAAAAACAACGATTTCCATTGTCAAGGATCCGGCAAACAAGTTCAGAATTTTCAGCTGGCCTTTTGCACAAGAAAATGGAACTTACCGATACTATGGGGCCGTTCAGATAAATAATCCAAAAGGATTAGAATTATATCCACTTAAGGATTATACCGACTTGATTAAAAACATTAATGACACTGTTACCTCAAATGAATATTGGGTAGGTGCTCAATATTATGATATAATTCCTCCTAATTCATCAAACGAACCATACTTATTACTCGGTTGGAAAGGTAATGACAACCAAACCTCCATGCGTGTAATCGAACCAATGAGCATTGCTGATGGAAAAATTACCATGGGTGCACCTGTTTTACAAGACAGTACAGGAAAATTGCATAATCGTTTTGTTTTTGAGTACAGTAAAGCCGCTTCAATGATGGTTAAATACAGTGCTTCTAAAAAATGGATTGTTTTTGATCATTTAGTTCCAACTGATCCAAGTAAAAAAGGAAATTATGAGTTTTATGCTCCAGATCTGTCATATGATGGGTTTAAATATGATAAAGGCAAGTGGGTTTTCATATCGGACCTGAATTTGAGTAACGATCCGTCAATTACAGACGAGTTATTTAATGATCCAAAAAAAATGACAAATCCCCAGCAAACTCCGGTTAAGAAAAGAAAAAATTAAATCCTCCAATCCAATACATTAATAAGGTAAATATGAGAAAAATGTTAATTCCCGCTTTTTTACTGCTGGTGCCGTTCATCGGTTCAGCTCAAAAAAAGCCTATTACTTTAGATGAAATTTACACCAAACGAAGTTTTGCTGCTTCAGGTGTTTTTGGCTTAAACTCAATGAAGGATGGTAAGCATTATTCTTCCATTTTTAATGACAGGGCTAAAAACGATACCTATGTATTGAAATACGAATATGCTTCAGGCTTGGTAAAAGATACTATTCTAAAAAATAGTAAACTGAATTATCAGGGAAAAACCATTCAGCTTGACGATTATTCATTTAGCAATGACGAGAGTAAAGTGTTAATTGCGACTGAAACAGAGCCAGTATACCGTCGATCGAGTTTAATAAACAATTTCATCCTCGACAAAAAAACAAGCAGCTTGGTTGCACTTTCAGAAAATGGAAAGCAAAAATATGCTGACTTTGCTCCTGACGCCTCCAAAGTTGCCTTTGTTCGTGATAATAACATCTTTATTAAAGATTTAACAACCGGAGATGAGAAAAAAATCACTACCGATGGTGTGAAAAATAAAATTATCAATGGAGGAACTGATTGGGTTTACGAAGAGGAATTTGAATTTGCCAGAGCTTTCTTTTGGTCTCCTGATGGGAAAAAGATTGCTTACTACAGGTTTGATGAAACTGAAGTTCCTGAAATCAGCATCCCGGTTTATAACAATTTATATCCTGAAGAGTACCGATATAAGTACCCTAAGGCAGGTGAAAAGAATGCCATTGTAAGTATCCACGTTTACGATTTGGTTAACGGTAAAACAACCACGGTTGATATAGGCCCTGAAAAGGATCAATACATTCCGCGTATAAAATGGACGAATGACTCCAATACTTTATGCGTGTTCCGAATGAACCGCCATCAAAATAAATTGGAGTATTTACTAGCCAATGCCCAAACCGGTTCAACCAAACTAATTTTAACTGAAACTGACAAACGTTATATCGATGTAAATGACGATCTTACGTTCCTAAGCGACAATAAATCGTTTATAATTACCAGTGAACAGGATGGTTATTGTCATATTTATATGTATGATTTAAGTGGAAAACTGGTTCGTCAGATTACAAAAGGTGCATGGGAAGTTACTTCTCTTTACGGGATAGATGAAAAAACTAAAACCATTTATTACCAAGCGGCAGAAATCTCTCCAACTAAACGTGAGATTTATTCAATCAAACTTGATGGAAGCAGCAAAAAAAGACTAACAAGTGCAGAAGGTTCAAACAATGCCACCTTTAGCAGCGATTTCTCTTATTTTATTAACACTTACAGTAACGCCAACACACCGGCCTCGTTTGTATTGAGAGATAAAAATGGTAAGGAAGTTCGTTTACTTGAGGATAACCAAAAGCTTAAAACTCAACTTTCCAACTATGCATATCAAGGCAAAGAGTTTATTCAAGTTCCAATGCCTGACGGCTTAAAGCTTAATGCTTGGATGATCAAACCGGCCAATTTTGATCCCAATAAAAAATATCCAATATTCATGTATGCTTATGGTGGACCTGGCAGTCAGCAGGTACTGGATGGCTGGAACGGTGGTGATTTGTGGTATCAATCCATAGCCGATAAAGGGTATATTGTTTTTTGTATGGATAACCGAGGAACAGGAGCCCGTGGTGCTGATTTCAAGAAAGTGACCTACATGCAGTTAGGTAAATATGAGATTCAGGACCAAATAGATGCTGCCAAATGGTTAGGAACACAATCATACGTTGATGCAGCCCGTATTGGTTATTATGGGTGGAGTTTTGGTGGATACATGGCTTCATTAGCAATTACGCGCGGGGCTGATGTATTTAAAATGGCTATTGCCGGAGCACCGGTAACCTCTTGGAGATATTATGATACCATTTACACGGAGCGTTTTTTACGTACCCCGCAAGAGAATCCTTCAGGATATGATGATAACTCCCCTATCAATTATGCTGATAAATTCAAAGGGAAGTATTTATTGATTCATGGTACTTTTGATGATAATGTGCATTTCCAGAATTCTGCGGAGATGGCTTTAGCACTTATCAAAAAAAATAAACAGTTTGAAAGTTTCTACTATCCAAATGAGCATCATGGGGTAAAATACCGCATGCAGTTACAAACAATGATGGTCGACTTTGTTCTTAAAAATTTGTAGAATAATTCCACACATAATATTAAACAAAGCACGTTCAACAGACGTGCTTTGCTATTTTTATAGCAAAATTCTTATTCAAATAATTATATTTTACAAACCAAAATACTAACTATCAGCATATTAAAATTTAACTTATTTTAATAGCAGTTTTAATAAAATCATTTTAAAAACCTGGAAATCAATATTTAATGTAAAAAAGTTAAGATGATATGATTTTCTTGCGTTTAAAACATTTTCTTAACAGAAAAATATTTCTACTTTAGCGGCTTTGGGAAAATCTTTTCCCTCTAAACCAATCTAAAAACAAATAAGTAATAAGACCAGAAAACCAAGATGGCTCAGAAGCAAGCTAAACATCCTAAAGGACTTCCATTTTTATTTTTATCTGAAATGTGGGAACGCTTCGGCTATTATCTAATGATTGGCATATTCACCTTATATCTTAAAGATGTTAAGGCTGGTTTCGCCATGACAGAGGCTGAATCTGCAGATTTATACGGAACGTTTATTGCCTTGGTTTTTTTAACCCCATTTGTAGGTGGTTTAATTGCCGATAGGTATTGGGGTTACGCAAAATCAATCATTATTGGCGGGATTATGATGGGTATTGGATATTGCTTAATGGCAATTCACAGTTTACCTATCCTCTACCTTTCCATGACATTAGTAATACTAGGGAACGGTTTCTTTAAGCCAAATATTTCAACCCTACTGGGGAATATTTATACCACACCTGAGTTTCAAGAGAAAAAAGATGAGGGTTATAATATTTTTTACATGGGAATAAATATTGGAGCCTTTATTTGCAATTTCTTCGGTGCCGCTTTATATATTATGCTGGGTTGGGGTTATGCATTTGTGGCTGCCGGTGTTGGTATGTTCATAGGCGTAACCGTATTCTTGTTAGGATTACGTCACTATAAAGCTTTTGATGTTAAGAAAGGTGTGCAGGAAGGAGATATGCCATTTAGCAAAATTATCTATTTAATCCTTCTTCCTTCCATTTTTGCTGGTATTATCGGATGGATTCTTCCACAATCATTACTTGGACATCCTTTAGTTGGCTCTAACAGCACAGATGCGTTTATTTTTGCCTGCATTCCGGTAATTTACTTTTACTCTTCTTTATACTTTAAAGCCTCAGCTTCAGAAAAAAGACCAATAGCAGCACTGCTTACAATTTTTGCTGTGGTAGTTCTTTTTTGGGCGGTTTTCAAGCAAAATGGTTCGGCTTTAAATACTTGGGCAGACCGCTATACTGATCGACACGTTTCTAACCCAACTGCGGAGCAAGTTTTCAACAAGCTAAAATTTTCTCAAACAGTAACTTACGTAAAAGATTCTGTTGCTCAATATGATGAAGCCTTCCGTTTGCAAAAAGTAAATGGTGTTGTCCAAAAAGAATATAATTACCCCGTTTATTTTAAAAATGTTAATAAAGAGCACTTACCTTCAGAAGGAAGCAATGCTGAACTTTGGGCAACCAACCTAAGTCAATCAATAAATCCGGGATGGGTAATTTTGTTAACACCTGTTGTGGTCGCCTTCTTTACCTGGCTAAGAGGAAAAGGCAAAGAACCTTCAACCGCGTCAAAAATCATATTCGGAATTTTTATTTCAGCATTATCTGTATTGGTAATGGTTGGAGCCGTTTATGCCGGCCACAACGGAACTGAAAAAGTTTCGGTTTTATGGTTGGTAGCTGGTTACGGTATAATTACCATTGGTGAATTATTCTTGAGTCCGATGGGACTGTCTTTGGTGTCAAAGCTAAGTCCTGCTCGTATTACCTCATTAATGATGGGCGGATGGTTTTTAGCAACGTCAATCGGAAATAAATTATCAGGCGTATTAGCTACCCTTTGGGATACATACGATCACAAAACCAGTTTCTTTTGGGTAAACTTTGCTTTATTAATGTTTTCAGCGTTAATCGGTTTTGCATTGTTGAAATGGTTGAACGGAATTATGAAGGAAAAAGGCATTAAGTAATAAAACAATTAATATAGATAAATAAACCTACTTTTAAATAAGCACATTTTAATAAAAATGAATCAAAATCAACCGATTGCACGAGAGCAAGCTCAAGTAAGCTCAAAACACCCTAAGGGACTTTGGGTATTGTTCGGAACTGAGATGTGGGAGCGCTTCAACTTCTATGGAATGAGAACGCTGTTAACATTATTCATCGTAAATTCTTTATTGATGAGTAAAGAAGAGTCATCTCTAATTTACGGCGGATTCCTAGGCTTGTGTTATTTAACACCTATGCTAGGTGGATTTATTTCCGACAGATTCCTTGGGAACAGATATTGTATTATGCTCGGAGGATCATTAATGGCCATAGGTCAGCTATTGTTATTCTTCAGTGCAAGTACATTTAGCACTAACTTGGATCTGGCCAAAATTTTATTATATGTTGCTTTAGGTGTTATCATATTTGGTAACGGTTTCTTTAAGCCTAATATTTCTTCAATGGTGGGAAGCCTTTACCCTTCGCAAGAAAAAAGCAAATTGGATACAGCTTTTACAATTTTCTACATGGGTATAAATGTAGGAGCATTCTTAGGTCAATTCATTTGCCCAATGCTTGGCGACGTTGTTAATGCGGATGGAACCAGGGACATTTTCGCATTTAAATGGGGTTTCTTAGCAGCTTCATTTGCCATGGTTATTGGTACCTTAACGTTCTATTTATTAAAAGATAAATACGTAATTACTCCAGAAGGACGTCCAATTGGTGGATTGCCTAAGCACAATCAGGCAGCAGACTTTGCTGAAGGTGAAGCTCAAACAGCGCACTTTACTTCTACTGCATTAATTGTTTCAGTGATTTCTTTTATTGGATTAGCATTAGTTTTCAATAAAGTATTTGGTCAGAATGTTATCTACTCAATTATTTATGGTAGTGGTTTGACTTTGGCAGGCTTAATTCTATCTGATAAATCATTGACAAAAGTTGAAAGAGATAGAATCTTAGTAATTTATATAGTTTCATTCTTTGTTATCTTCTTTTGGGCAGCATTTGAACAAGCTGGTTCTTCATTAACCTTTATTGCAGACAACCAAACCGACAGAAACTTTTTAGGATGGCAAATGCCACCTTCGATGGTGCAGATCTTCAACGGAATTTTCGTTGTAATGTTTGCTGTTCCATTCAGTATGTTATGGGATAAATTAAGAGCTAACGGAAAAGAACCAATCTCTCCATTCAAACAAGCTATTGGTTTATTATTAATTGCAATCAGTTATTTCATTATTGCTCATAATGTAAAAGACTTAGGAAATTCAGGCCTTTTAGCTATAAAATGGTTGATATTATTATATTTAATTCAAACATTTGGCGAATTATGTTTATCTCCTATTGGTTTATCATTAGTAGGTAAATTAGCTCCTAAACGCTTTGCATCACTCTTATTTGGTGTATTCTTCTTGTCGAATGCATCAGGTTATGCCCTTGCTGGAACTTTAGGATCAATATTGCCTGCAACCGGAGAGCAATTTACAAAGGCAAAAACAGCAGGAATTGATTTGCAAGCAATTTTAGATAAAACTGTTACGCCAACTGCTGAACAGTTAAAATTCTTACAAGAAGCTAATATCAGCGCTACTAACCCTGTTTTTGCAGGATTCGAAATTCATAACTTGTTCGAATTCTTCATGGTATTCGTTGTGCTTTGTGGAGTTGCATCAGTACTTTTATTTGCCTTAACACCACGATTGAAAAAAATGATGCATGGTGTAAAATAAAAACCAGCAATACGACATTAAAAAAAAGGAGTTCGCAAAACGAACTCCTTTTTTTTAATTGAAAATAATCGTTTGGGTTAATTTTTTACCAATAGTTAAAGTATATTCGCATTCCAAATAAAATAAACAGTGTTTTCAGATAGTATCGTCATAATACCCACATATAATGAGAAAGAGAATGTAGAGCGAATGATTCGAAAAGTTTTCTCTTTGGATTATCCTTTTCATCTATTAATTATTGACGATGGCTCTCCAGATGGTACAGCCAGCATTGTTAAGCAACTTCAAAAAGAATATCCCGGACAACTTTTTTTAGAAGAACGCAGTGGAAAACTTGGTTTGGGAACAGCTTATATTCATGGATTCAAATGGGCACTGGCTCGTAACTATGAATACATTTTTGAAATGGATTGTGATTTTTCACATAATCCGGACGACTTGATTCGTTTAAGGGAAGCTTGTGTAAACGGTGCCGATTTGGCTGTGGGTTCACGATATATTACAGGTGTAAATGTGGTGAACTGGCCAATGGGTAGAGTTTTAATGTCTTATTTTGCATCCCGTTATTGCCGGATTATTACAGGCGTTGAAATACATGATTACACAGCGGGTTTTAAATGTTATCGAAAACGCGTATTACAAACTATAGACTTGGATAAAATTAAGTTTATTGGTTATGCGTTTCAAATTGAGATGAAATTTACTGCAGTAAAGCATGGTTTCAAATTGGTTGAAGTACCTATTATTTTCACCGATCGTACAGCAGGAACATCAAAAATGAGCACAAAAATTTTCCGTGAAGCGATCTTTGGAGTTATACAGCTTAAAATAAGAAGCTGGTTCAAGAAATATCAACAGGCTTAATAAACTTTGCCTTAAAGAAACAAGGATATCTCCTTGTTTCTTTCCTAACACGCCTAAAATGATCAAGTGGTAAACCTTGAACATTTCTACTAAATACCATATTAATTTTCGGTTCATTTTTTGCCGTTGAATGGTGATTCTTCGGTAGAAAAATCTACTTTTGCAAAAAATAAAAATTCACACCCATGTAGCATCATTATTAATCGGAAATCATGATTGAAACAACTCAAATCCAGGAAATCTTAGAACTGATTGAGCAAAAAAAGTTTTTTGCATTACGTAAAATTATCAAAGACTGGCACCCGAGTGAGCTCGCAGAGTTGTTTGAAGATATTCCGATTGATGACCGTGCCATCGTTTTCAGGGTACTCCCCCGTGAATTAGCTTCAGATACTTTTGAATACCTTGATATTAAAATCCAGAAGGATTTAATGAAGGGATTAGGTCAGGAACGTGTAGCTGACATTTTGAACGAAATGTGGGCCGATGACCGTACTGCCTTATTTGAAGAACTACCAGGCCCTGTTGTAAAGCAATTATTGGAATTGCTTAGTCCGGAAGAGCGCCGCGTTGCCAGTACCTTATTAGGTTATCCTGAAAATTCGGTAGGCCGTTTAATGCTTCCAAACTATATTTCAGTAAAGGAATATTGGACAGTTGAACGGGTTTTGGACCATATACGTCGCTACGGACACCTTACAGAATCCTTAGGAATTTTATACGTTATCAATGGTTCAGGGAAACTAATTGATGAAATAAGAATCAATGACATCCTTCTCGCTCCACTGGAAAAAAAAGTAAACGAAATAATGGATGGCAACTTTGTCTTCCTGCATGCTAATGACGACAAAGAGGAAGCCATTGAAGTTTTTAAACAATATGACAGGGTTTCGTTGCCGGTTGTAAACTCGGATAATGTTCTGATTGGAATTGTAACGATTGATGACGTACTCGATATTGTTGAGGAAGAAGATACCGAAGATATTCAAAAATTTGGTGGTATGGAGGCCTTGGAAGACTCCTACATTGAAACCCCTCTTTTTGAAATGATAAAAAAACGAGCTGGCTGGTTAATTATCCTATTCATTGGAGAAATGCTCACTGCCACTGCTATGGGGTACTTTGAAGATGAAATTGATAAAGCCGTTGTCCTGGCTTTATTTGTTCCATTAATTATTTCAAGCGGAGGTAATTCAGGTTCTCAAGCAGCGACATTAATTATCCGATCATTAGCTTTAGGTGAAATTTCTCTAGCCGATTGGTGGAAAGTAATGCGTAAGGAAATTATTTCTGGCATAATATTGGGATCCATGTTGGGTATCGTTGGTTTCGCACGCATTGCAATTTGGCATTCCATTTTTCCTAATATGTATGGCCCTCACTGGTTACTCATAGCCATTGTAGTAGGTACATCGTTAATTGGTGTAGTGCTTTGGGGAACTTTATCCGGTTCAATGATGCCATTATTATTGCAAAAACTTGGATTTGACCCTGCAACCTCATCAGCTCCGTTTGTTGCCACACTTGTTGATGTTACCGGTTTGGTAATTTATTTTACTGTAGCATCATTAGTACTGAGCGGAATATTGCTGTAAAAATTTCTTAACTATAAAATTTAAAACAGACTGTTCACACAATGTGCAGTCTGTTTTTGTTTATTGTTATTATCCTTAATGACACTAGCTCAGGAATGACAATGTCCTTGATTATCATTAAGGTATATACGCAAAATAAAAGAGCGGCTCTACAATTATTGCAGAGCCGCTCTTTTATATGATAAAATCAAGAAGCTTATTCGATCGCTTTTAAAGCTGCATCAATCTGAGCATACTTTTCTTTTTGGTTAGTACGAGCATATACTTCTTTCAAAGAAATCATTACGTTACGATCTTTAGGATTGACTTCATAAGCTTTCTCTAAATAAGGAAGCGCTTCAGATGCTTTTTTCTGGAATTTAGCACGCTCTGCATCATATTCTTTTACTTTATTAGAAGGAAGCATATTGGCTTTCTTAATAATTTCAGCAGCTTCATTGTAGTATAAAGCACCTAAATTATAGTTAGCATCAAAATAGTTTGGATCGATTTCTAATGCTTTTTTGTAAGCAGCAATGGCTTCAGCTTGCTTTTTGATATTTTCATAAGTTACTCCTAAAGTAAAATATAAGGTTTTATTCTTAGGATCCGTAGCAATAGCCTTATTCAGCTTTTCAATAATAACATCAGATTTTCCTTCATTTAAATAAAAGTTGATCTCATCGATCATCAAAGTGTTATCTGAAGGAAATAACTTACGACCTTTTTCCAATGCGGCAACTGCAGCCTCTTTATTACCATCAGCTTTATATAACTCAGCCAATTGGTGATAAATGTATGGCTCCTTGTTAAAATTCATATCTGCAAGCTTTTGGTAAGAAGCTTTGGCTGTTGCGTTATCTTTAAGTTTCTCAGCCATAATACCAATGTTTAGGTATAATGATGTATCCTGAGGATTCACTTCAGAAGCAAACTTAAATTCTTTCAATGCGGTTTGATAATCTTCAGCATTATTGGCCGCAATACCTTTATTGTAAGCAGAAGCATAAATGTTGAAGTATGCATTTTTCATCTCGGTCTCATCCAACTGCTTTTTGGTATCAAGCTCTTTAGCTTTATTCAAAGATTCATAGGCAACCTTTGCAGGATCATAATCCAAATTCTTTTTTGTAGTATCTAAAGCAATAGAGCCGTAAATTTTACCTTTTAAATAAAAAGTTTTAGCTTGATTTGCAGTCTTTGGATGAACAGCGGCTTTATCAATTGACTCTTTAGCTTTATCAAGCTGACCGAGCATCACCATTTTTTCGGCGTTATCTAATTCCGCATTTTGTGCTTTAGCAACAACAGCGGCTGCTAAAAACAATCCAGATAACAAGATTTTTTTCATTTCAGAATATACTATTTATCTTATTAATTAATTTTCTTCACTATCAGATGACGCTTGAGACTCATCTCCGGTTGCATCTTCATTAGCAGAAGAATCAGCTAAATTTACAACATCTTCACCTTCAGTATCTTCTCCTGCATCCTCAATTTTAGCTACTGAAGCAATTTCATCATCTTCATTAAGCTTGATCAAACGAACACCTTGGGTTGCTCTTCCCATTACACGCAACTCATCAACACCAATACGTATAGTAATACCTGATTTATTGATAATCATCAAATCATCAGTTTCCTTAACATCCTTAATAGCTATTAATTGGCCTGTTTTTTCGGTTACGTTAATGGTTTTAACACCCTTACCACCACGATTGGTTACGCGATACTCATCTATATCAGAACGTTTTCCATATCCTTTTTCTGATACCACCAATACTGCTGTTTCTTTATCATCAACAGCAATCATTCCAACCACCTCATCGTCAATTCCACTCAAGGTAACACCACGCACCCCTGCCGCAGTACGTCCCATCGGACGAACCGTGCTTTCGTTAAAGCGAATTGCTCTTCCTGATCTAAGGGCCATTAAAATTTCTGAACTACCTGTGGTTAAACGAGCCTCCAACAACTGATCACCTTCATTAATAGAAATAGCATTGATACCATTGATACGAGGACGCGAGTAAGCTTCCAGGGTGGTTTTCTTAATGGTACCTTTCTTGGTACACATCATAATATAATTGCTTTCAAGGTAAGCCTCATCCTTCAACGTTTTTATCGTGACAAATGCCTTCACCTTATCGTCGCTTTCAATCTGAATTAGATTTTGCATTGCACGGCCTTTGGATATACGGCTACCCTCCGGAATTCCATAAACTTTCATCCAGAAACAGCGTCCTTTCTCGGTGAAGAACAACATATAATTATGCGTTTGAGCAATAAATAAGTGCTCAATAAAGTCTTCTTCACGGGTACTGCCACCCATTGATCCACGACCTCCCCTACCTTGCTTGCGATATTCGGTAAGTTTAGTACGTTTAATGTAACCGGCATGAGAAATAGTAATTACAACATCTTCATTTTCAATTAAAGATTCAATGTCTATTTCGCCTTCAGCGTGAACAATTTGAGTTTTACGTTCATCACCAAATTTATCTTTTACTTCGTTTAGCTCATCCTTAATGATTCCCATTCTTAAGCCTTCATCAGCCAAAATAGCTTTTAAACGTTCAATGGTAGCCATTAATTCAGCATATTCATCTTTAATCTTGTCTCGTTCAAGTCCGGTTAAACGACGAAGCGTCATATCCAAAATTGCACGAGCCTGAATATCGCTTAATCCAAATTTGTCCATTAAACCTACGCGAGCCTCATCTGGAGTTGGAGAGTTTCGAATTAAAGAGATAACTTCATCAAGATGATCAAGTGCAATTAATAATCCTTCAAGAATATGGGCACGCTTTTCAGCTTCTGAAAGCTCAAACTTAGTACGTCTGATTACTACCTCGTGGCGATGCTCTACGTAATAGTGGATCATATCCTTCAAGTTCAACAACATCGGGCGCCCTTTTACTAAGGCTATATTATTGATACTGAACGATGTTTGTAATGCTGTGTACTTATAAAGATTATTTAAAACCACATTAGCATTAGCATCACGTTTCACCTCGTAAACAATACGCATACCTTCGCGGTCCGACTCGTCCCTGATTTCAGAAATTCCTTCAATCCTCTTCTCGTTAATCATCTCAGCCGTACGTTCAATCATCACTGCCTTATTAACCTGGTATGGAATCTCATTTACGATAATGCGTTCACGACCATTTTCCAAGGTTTCGATTTCGGCATTGGCACGCATTACCACCCGGCCGCGACCGGTAGTAAAGGCATCTTTAATTCCTTCATATCCGTAAATAGTTGCTCCGGTAGGAAAATCAGGCCCCTTAACGTACTTCATCAACTCATCAATAGTGATGTCGCGATTATCAATATAAGCAACCGTTGCATCTATTACCTCAGATAAGTTATGAGGAGCCATATTGGTGGCCATACCTACAGCAATACCTGAAGCACCATTTACAAGAAGGTTAGGGATTTTTGAAGGAAGTACAGTTGGCTCTTCAAGAGAGTCATCGAAGTTAAGCTGGAAATCAATAGTGTCCTTATTGATGTCTGCCAGCATCTCTTCTGCAATACGGCGCAAACGAGCCTCCGTATAACGCATTGCTGCCGGGTTATCACCATCAATTGAACCAAAGTTTCCTTGTCCATCAACAAATGGGTACCGCAATGACCAATTTTGGGCCATACGCACCATAGTGTCATAAACGGAACTATCACCGTGTGGGTGATATTTACCTAAAACCTCCCCTACAATACGGGCAGATTTTTTATAGGGTTTACTACTGCCTACTCCTAGTTCAAGCATACCGAACAAAACCCGGCGGTGTACCGGTTTCAATCCGTCGCGAACATCAGGCAAGGCTCTGGAAACGATTACCGACATCGAATAATCGATGTAAGCTGCTTTCATTTCCTCTTCAATATTAATAGGAATGATTTTACTTCCGTTTATCTGTTCGTTATTCTCTTCTGCCATTTATTGATCTTTGGTGATTCAAAAATTATAAGAATGCCTGCGAATTTAACAAAATTGAATGATAATTCAGTCTTAAAACTATGCCTTAAAGCATAATATTAGCAATTTAATTTATTTATTATTCCTTCAAAAACAAAACGATCACTAAGCAAGAAAATGTTAGTGATCGTTCCTTTAAATTCTTCTGAAAATTTACTTACACCCAGTTAACTCCCTTTTTCAACAGTTCAAGTGTTTTAGCCTCTTCTGTTCCGGGTGATGGTTGGTAATTATAAGCCCAATTTGCTTGAGGAGGCATGCTCATTAAGATAGACTCTATGCGGCCATTAGTCTCCAATCCAAACTTGGTGCCCGCATCATAACATAAATTAAACTCGACATACCTGCTCCTGCGTAGATATTGCCAATTTTTATGCTCAGGAGTGAACTCCTTAATTCTGTTTTGTTCTATTAAGGGCACATATACCTTGGTAAAGGTTTCACCAACAGCTTTTACAAATTCCCATCGGTCATTCATAGTAAAATGCTCAGATTCTCCTAAACGATCGAAGAAAATACCTCCCACTCCACGCGTTTCATTACGATGTTTGATAAAGAAATAATCATCAGCCCAACGTTTAAACTGCTCATAATAATGCTCATTGAACTGATCGCAGGTATTTTTCAGTGATTGATGGAAAAATTTAGCCTGTTCTTCATTTACGTAATGAGGAGTTAGGTCAATACCCCCTCCAAACCATTTCAAATCCGCCTCCGGAGTTTCAAAATACCGAACATTCATATGAATGATTGGTACCAAGGGATGATTAGGGTGAATTACGATAGACACTCCAGTAGCAAAAAAAGTTGTCTTTTGCTCTAATTTAAAAGATTTTTGAACCGGTTCTGGTAATTCACCATGCACCGCAGAAAACATCACACCGCCTTTTTCTAAAACGGATCCGTTTTGCAACACCCTGCTTCTACCACCGCCACCTTCTGCCCTAACCCAATTTTCTTCCAGAAACTTACCGCTGCCGTCGGCTGCTTCTAGTTTCCGGCAAATATCATCTTGCAATCCCCGAAACCAATCGGCAATATGTTCTTTTGTTAGCATACCGACAAAAATAATCTTTAATTATGAGTTTTATCAACGTAAATAAACCATAGTCGCAGTTTCAAATGATAAGTAACTATGCACATCGAACCTTGTTACTGGCTACTTTTCCACGTAGTCCAGTTCTTTCCCGTAGGTTTCCTCCAAATTATATAAAGCAATATAGGCTAAAGCAATTGTAGTTGCACCTACGATTAATCCACTATTTATAATACCGAAATTAGGTTTCAGAAAGTTAAAGAAAAGCAATACTGGAACTAAAGAACCTCTTACAAAATTTGGAATGGTGGTAGCTACTGTTGCTCTGATATTAGTTCCGAACTGTTCTGCTCCCATTGTTACAAACACAACCCAATAACCTGTCGACAAGCCCATTATAAAGCACATGATGTGGAAGAAACGGGCATTAAAACTTTTAGACAATAAAAAGTATAAAACCGATAGAAGAGTGGCGGTTAAAAAGATAAATACCATCTTTTTACGGGTTTTGAACACTTGGCTCAATGATCCACACAACAAATCACCAAGTGCTATACCAATATAAGCATACATAATTCCATTACCAGGGCTCAATGTTTCAGTAGCCCCCATTGCTTTTCCAAAATCATTAGCAAAGGTTACTACCACTCCAATTACAAACCAAACCGGTACGGCAATTAATATAGAGCTTAAAAAACGCGAAAAACGGCTCCATGAAGTGAACAACATAAAGAAATCCCCTCTGGCAACTTCGACATCTTTAATTTTATGAAACATACCCGACTCAATTACTCCAACACGCATTAGCAACAAAACCAATCCCATCACACCACCAATTATGTATGAAGTTTGCCAAGAGTAATGGCCCCCAACCTGGGCGGCCACAACAGCTCCAAATAAACCGATACCAGCAATCAGCATAGTTCCATATCCCCTATTTTCTTTGCTCATTGTTTCAGTAATAAGTGTCACACCCGCTCCTAGCTCTCCTGCTAAACCCACGCCCGCAATAAAACGTAAAGCGGCATATTGATCAACAGTTGTCACAAAGCCGTTGGCAATATTTGCTAATGAATATGTTATGATCGAACCGAATAAAACCCACAATCTCCCCTTCTTATCACCAAGGATACCCCATAAAATACCACCGGTAAGCATCCCTATCATTTGGCAATTAATTAAAAATGAACCGATGGATGACAGTTCATCAGGGTTGGTGATACCCAATCCATTTAAACTTTTAATACGGATTACCGAAAACAGAATAAGATCATAGATATCAACAAAATAGCCTAGTGCGGCTACAATAATTAATAAGGTTATGTTTCGATTAGTAGTTGATTTCTTTTGCTCCACTTGATTAATAGGTTCAGAAAGTTGCATACAAAAATTAGTTTAAGCTCGCTAATATAGGTATGTAACAATAAAACCCAAATTTCTAACTGCACAATGCCTGATTCACCCAATAAATAAAAGGAATTAATTATGTATGCATAATATTTTCCTTGAGACTGTTGAATAACTCCTTCAAAATTGTAGTTTAGGGGTTTGATCAAGCCCAGCATTTATTGAGAATGAAAATATCAAATAACACGCTTAAATGGTTAATGAGGTTTTATCCACCGCTTTTTTTTCAACGTATATGGGTAAAGCATATTTCGGAAGACTTTAAAACCATTGAGGTTAAGGTTAGCAAGAGCTTGTTGAACAAAAACTATAACGGAACTATTTTTGGTGGGACTATTTTTAGCGCTGCAGATCCTTTTTATTCCATAATGTTTTGGCAGCATTTTCGTCATAAAAGCTTTAAAGTGCTGGGCTGGTTAAAAAGTGCGGATATTCAATACAAAAAACCGGGAAATACCAACCTAACTCTTATATTTACCCTAACCGATGAAGATGTAAACGAGGCTGAACAAGCATTAAATACAATAGGTAAGTTTTCGAAAGCATATCCTGTTGAGGCCAGAAATACCAAAGGAGAGCTTTGCGCCATGATTTATACCGAAGTATGGATGCGAAAAATTAGTCCGGAACAACATTCTCAGGCGGGTTTCTAAACCTTTACTGCCATGAACCTCAAACGATTGATACTAGAAGGAGAAAGTGCAACCCTCGATTTCAAAAAAACCATTACCAGTTGTGAAAAAATAGCCAAAACAATGGTTTCGTTTGCAAATACACGTGGTGGTAAATTATTAATTGGAGTAGCCGATAATGGTTCTATCAAGGGAGTAAAATCAGAGGATGAAGAACGATACATGATTACTCAGGCCGCTCATATTTATTGTCGTCCACAACTGGAACCAATCTTTGAGGAAGTAATAATTGACGATAAAATTGTCCTTGTGGTTGAAATTAAAGAAAGTGATGTTAAACCTCATTATGCCCTTGGCGAAGACAATAAATGGTGGGTCTACATTCGAATTAAAGACCATAGTGTACTGGCCAGCAAAATTGTAGTTGATGTGCTAAGTAAGGAAACCAAAGGAGATGATGTATTGATTGAATACTCATCTAAAGAAAAGGCCCTTTTAGAATACCTTGCAAATAACGACCGAATTACACTTCCGGAATACACCAAAATGCTCAATATTTCCAAGCGAGCAGCATCACGTATTTTAGTAAATTTGGTTTTAACGGGTGTTATAAGGGTACACACTACTGAAAAACTGGAATTTTACACGGCAAGCTAACTTGTAACCTGTTTGTAGCAACGTACAATTAAAAGTCACCGAAAAGTATCTTTGTCATATTAATGGCTGCACATCGGCGCGTTCCGGCTCAACTCCATTTTTTCATATTATTTGGTATCAGATAGATAAATTTATTTTTATTTCGATACGTTCTATTAAAGATCATGCATCAATTATACTATAAATACAGGGATCAATATAAAAGCAATTTTCAATTAGCCTATCCAGTTGTTATTTCGCAGTTGGGACATGTTGCTGTTGCTATTGCCGATAGCATTATTATCGGTCAGAAAACCGGAAGTGATGTATCATTGGCAGCAGTTGCATTAGGCAGCAGTATATTCACTCTTTTTATGGTAACGGGCATAGGAATCTCCTATGGATTAACCCCTTTAATTGCTCAGGAAAACGGACGTAAAAATAAAGCTGAATGTGGTAAACTGTTAGCCAATAGTCTTAAAATAAACATCACTGCAGGCTTTATTTTGTTTTTAATTATTTTCTTCGGGTTATTTCTGATTCAATATCTCAACCAACCAGAGGCAGTGGCTAAACAAGCAAAACCTTTTTTGGGATTGTTGGGATTTTCAATAATACCTTTAATGGTTTTTCTCACTTTTAAGCAGTTTACAGAAGGGCTGGGATTTACAAAACAAGCTATGAGTATTACCATTTGGGGTAACCTAATAAATATTTTGGTTGGAGTAACCTTAGTATTTGGACTGTTCGGGATAAAACCGATGGGGGTTGTTGGCGTGGGTATTGCAACCTTAACAGATCGTATTTTAATGGCCATTGCCATGAGCACTTATGTATTTCGCTCAGAAAGATTTAAAGAATACTTAAAAGAATTCAAACTTAAAGCATACTCATGGCAACAGTGTAAAAAAATACTAGGAATTGGCATTCCAGTTTCAATGCAATACATTTTTGAGGTGAGTGCATTTAGTGGGGCAGCTATTATGGTGGGGTGGTTAGGCGCTAAAGAGCTTGCTGCACATCAAATTGCTTTAAGTTTAGCTTCATTAACATTTATGATGGCAAGTGGAATTTCTGCAGCAGCTGGAATAAAGTCCGGAAATTATTTTGGTCAACAAAACTATAAGGAGCTACGCTTTTCGGCTGTTGCAAGCTACCATATGGTAATTGTCTTTATGCTAACTTGTGCCTTCATTTTCACTGTGTTCAATTATTTTCTGCCGTCGTTATACATAAAAAATAATGATGTAATTACCATTGCAGCCGGCTTGTTGATTATTGCTGCATTTTTTCAATTGTTTGATGGAATGCAAGTGGTTGGCTTGGGTATTTTACGAGGCATGGGAGACGTAAAAGTTCCAACTGCAATCACTCTTATGGCTTATTGGATTATTGGTTTGCCTTTGGGTTATGTATTGGGTTTTAAATTGAATATGGGAGTATTTGGAATTTGGTGGGCCTTACTAACTGGCTTATTGGTAGCGGCAGTTTTACTGTTGATTCGCTTTAATAGCTTAACAAGAAAGTTAGAACACTCATTAAGTAATCAAACGTCAGAAGTTGCTTCAAACTAAAAATACAGGTCATTTGCAAGCCTAAAAGTATTGCAATGGGCCTCAACAATATCGGCTACCCGCGGCGAGTATCCACCGCCCATACTCACAGAAACAGGTATATTATGCAATTTGCACTGTTCAAAAACAAACCTGTCTCGCTCTTTACAACCAGCCTTAGAAACAGATAATTTACCCAGTTTATCTGTTTCTAAAATATCCACTCCAGACAGATAAAAGATAAACTCTGGTTTCTCACATTCTATTAAGCGCGGTAAAGTTTCTTTTAACAAGCTTAAATACAAGGCATCATTGGTGTTATCCGGTAATTCAATATCTAAATCGGAACGTTCTTTTTTATAAGGCCAATTGGTTTTTCCATGCATAGAAAATGTAAAAACCGCAGGGTTATGTTGAAAAATTTCAGCCGTTCCATTTCCCTGATGCACATCCAAATCTACGATCAAAATTTTATTTACTATCTTCTTATGCAGCAAGTAATTGGTAGCAATTGCAATATCATTCAATAGGCAAAACCCCTCTCCTTTATTGGTAAATGCATGATGCGTACCTCCAGCAACATTCATTGCCACTCCATGTTCTAGGGCGAAATAACAGCAGTCAATAGTTCCCTGAGCAATTGTAAGTTCCCTTTCAACCAATTGCTTTGAAAGAGGAAATCCTGTACGACGTTCTTCTTGAGGTGAGAGTGTAAGTGTTTTCAGTTTATTCCAATAATCATTATCATGAGTTAATAAGATAATTTCTTCTTCAACCGGAACCGGACGAAAAAGATTTTCCACTGAAATAGAACCTTCATGCAGTAGTTGTTCAGGAATGAGTTCATACTTGATCATCGGAAACCGATGACCTTCAGGCAGTGGATGTGAGTAAATCGGATCGAAAGAAATTTTTAACATCAAACTCAAAACCCAAAAGTACATATTTGGTTTAAGTTGAGATAAAATGCCTATACCTAATTATGATGCATCTGCATTTTTTTCAGTAGCTCGTCTGATATTGGATCGGAGTAAATTCCATAAGCACTTACAAAAACTCCTTTTTTACCATCAACAGATTGGATAGCGTAAACGGCAGCTTGTTCATCCGGATCTGTCATACCTTCAAACCGATAAACCTCCATAATTTCGAACTGCTCTGGATGCCAAAACAAATCATGCTCTTCACAAGCAAGATGATCTTGTTTAAGATTGAAATTGAGCGTATATCCACGCTCATTCAGTCCGTTGAGGGCATCAACTATAGTATCGTAGCTGTACATATTCGACTATTTTACCTAAATTTAATTCAGTTTTTTACCAAAACCAAACAGATAGTGGTTAATATTTAATCTCTCTTAGCAATAAAGCAAGTATAATTAAAAAATCAAAAGCTGTATCTTTGCGGCTTATTTTAAGTGATGGCAAAAATCAGACTTACCAAATATTTCAACTTTGAAACAGCTCATGCTTTATATGGATACGACGGAAAATGCCGTAATGTGCATGGACATAGCTACGAATTATATGTTACCATAATAGGTGATGCCATTAATGATGCAACTCATGTAAAAAATGGGATGGTGATGGATTTTGGCGATTTGAAGAAAATTGTTAAATCAGAAATTGTAGATGTGTTTGACCATGCTACGGTTTTAAATAGAAATTCACCACACATTAAACTGGCTGGTCAATTGATGGAACACATGGAACGTGTTTTATTAACTGATTATCAACCAACATGTGAAAACATGCTAGCTGATTTTGCAGAACGGATAAAAAAACGTTTACCTGAGAATATTAAACTCCATTCATTAAAGTTAAACGAAACCCCAACTTCTTACGCTGAGTGGTTTAACAGCGATAATGAATAAAAAGGGGCTCAAAAGTCTCATAATAATATAATTTAGCCCAAAATTAAAGCTGCCCTTTTGACAGTTTTTTTATAAACTTGCATAAGGCAACAGCAATTATGTATGGAAGAGCTTAGGCTATGGTTGGATTCTTATGATGATATCTACTCCGACTTCGATTCGCGCCATTATTTAAATCGAAGAGTTTCAGAAGATTTTATGCATGAACTCAATATGGCGCTCAAAACCAAGCCGGAGGAAGTTACAGATCTTTTTTTGCTCCTACCTCAAAACATTCGTAACGCAGAAATAGAAAAAGTAATTGCCACTAGTCTGAAAGGGTTCTTTATCAATCAATACCACCTTACCGATGCCAACTGCCGCAAAAAACTACACAGTGGAATAGAGTGGCTGGTAGCGGGCATTGCTATTATGGCCATTAACACCTATATTGGTTATAAGAGTGCAAATTCAATTCCGCTGGTTGCCATAAAAGTATTATTGGAACCAGCCGGTTGGTTTACGATCTGGATGTCGCTCGACTTTTTGTTTTTTGATCTTAAAGCCCTAAAAAAGGAAAGGAAATTCTTCAATGGGCTGTCGGAAATAAACATTCATTTTAAGGAATGGGAATGATGTTATTTAAAACCATACTTTTTTCATTTAGATTGCTTACGGGATTTCAAAAACCTTGAAGGAACTCCCTTTTAAGGTTAAAAATATATTTAAAACTGTATTGGAAATTTCGCCCGAATGTCACATTAAACACCAGATGACATTACAAAAATACCTTGACAATGCAGTTTCAAAAAACATAAACCTGCCGGAGGATGCAAGTATTTCATACCATCGATTTCATCTATAAAACTGCATGGCGGCAAAAAGCAAAAGGAATCACAATTCCGTTATCATTCAAAGGGAATACTTGAAAAAGGGATTAAAAGAAATTTGAAAGCACAAGGTGTGTATTGAGTAAAATTTATCCTTGTTTTTCAAATCTTCCAACTTTTTTGCTTAAGCGGATACGGTAAACAACCGCCACTTTCATGGTACCCAAACCATGAGAAGGCAGCACTGTTTCACTAACTATAAAGGGCATCAGTTGCTTTATTAACAATTCCATGGCTTTGTTTCGCTCCTCTTCATTTGTTAACTCCTCAAATTCTCCCCATGCAATCACACTTTCCCAATTGGCCATGTTCACTATTTCTTCAACTTCAAAACATACTTCCGGGTTTTGTCGCATCATATTAATTTTCATGCCATCGCGTGAGTGGGCATAAACATATTCACCATCATAAGCATAGCTTACCGGCACAATGTATGTCGTATCATTCGCATGGCAACCAATACGGCCAATGGTTTGACTTTTCAAAAGCTCTTCAATTTCTATAGTATTTAATGCTCCTAACATATAATAATATTTTATGGATTATTTCTAGTCTCATATTCTATTCCAAAGCCAAAGGAACATTGGACATAATATGATCTTTCATTTCTACAACTCAATTAAAATTAAATTAATTTGTAGAACAAAGCCAATGATTACGATCAGTTCCAGTTGTGACACTTATCATAATTAATTTTTTGGTTGATTTACCTATGGAAATCATTCATATAGCTATTTGGCATTAGGATATCTGCAGTAGTTTGAGTATCAGACCTAACAAGAGAACAATTTAAAGTCAATGAGAATTCCACCAAAGAGGAAGTCTTTCAACTGCACCGTTCAGTTCAAATCCTAAAAGGCTTCCTTTCTTTGTTTTTGGTGGACGGCACCGAGATGGATTAAATCTTTTCGCAAGAAAAAATTTTGATTTCGAGAACGAATCGCAACCATATCAATTCTGAGCATATTCAAACTTCATCTTCAAAACCGATAGTAATAGCGATAGTAAAGAAAAAGAAAAAACCCGTAAGATATTAACCTACAGGTTTTTTATAAAATTTGACTGCACCCCTATCTGGACTTGCAAAGTTGCCTGGAAGGAGGACAACCTTTTTATATTCTTTAAATTGTTGCCAATATTTCTCCAAAACGGTAAACATCTTCAAATGTATTATATAAAGGAACCGGAGCAAAGCGCATGACATTCGGCTCTCTCCAATCACCTATAACTCCATTATCTGCCAGTTTATCAAATACTGTTTTAGGCTCGGGATGATGAGCTATAATCGACAACTGACATCCACGCTGTTTTTTATCACGTGGAGTTACAATTTCGTACACAATTTTACCAGCTTTTTCATTTACACCATCGATTATGTATTCAAGGTAAGCCGTTAATACTTCACTTTTCGCTCTTAGGTTTTCAAATCCAGCACGATCAAAAATATCCAATGAAGCTTTATGTGCTGCAAGTAACAACATTTGTGATGTGCTTAGCTGCCAGCCTTCAGCCCCCTCCTCGGGTTTAAACTTGCGAGTCATTAAAAAACGTGTAGCTTTTTCATATCCCCACCAACCGGCAAATCGCTGAATTTCAGCATTGTTAAAATTGTTTTCATGAACAAAAATACCGCTAATTCCCCCTGGACTAGAGTTCATGTATTTATAAGAACACCACATTGCAAAATCGACACCCCAATTATGAAGTTGCAAAGGAACATTACCCATTGCATGGGCCAAATCAAAACCTACAGTAATTCCATATTGTTTAGCATGTTTGGTAATAGTTTCCATGTCAAACAATTGTCCCGATAGATAATTAATCCCTCCCATTAGAATCAGCGCCAGTTCGTCTTTATGTTGATCAATTGTAGCTAGTATATCTTCCGTACGCAATAAATTTTCACCATTACGAGGCCCTAACTCAATAACTGCATCTTCTGGATTAAACCCATGAAACTGAACCTGAGAATCAATAGCATATTGATCCGACGGAAAAGCTCTGGCTTCCATAAGAATTTTATACCGTTGTTTAGTTGGACGATAAAAACTTACCATCATCATATGCAGGTTCACAGTTAAATTATTCATAGGCGTAACCTCTTTAGGTTTGGCACCGCAGATTTTTGCCAATGACTGCTGCAACGACTCATGAAAATACATCCACTCAACACCTTTGGTAAACCAGCCTTCAACGGCATAATTCTGCCATTGATCTAACAAGGTATTAATATGATTCTTTGTTGATTTTGGCTGTAACCCTAGAGAGTTTCCGCATAGGTAAATAATATCTTTTCCATTATGCTGTGGAATTAAGAACTCATCTCTGAATGATTTAAGATTATCCTGCTCATCCAATTGCAGAGCAAAACTAAGTGTATTTTCAAAATTCATGTTTAGGCTTAAAGAATGATGAACAAAAGTAAAAAAAATGGATTGGTATTGTAATTTGAAGACATAAAAAACGGGTTAAGTCCTCTTAACCCGTTTACTCACAAACTTATTGGTTGAAATATAGAATCTCCATGGTAATAAAGCATACTCTCCGGCATAGTCAACACCTACGCGTGGAGCTGCAACAATATTATTTCCCAAAATTTTAATTCCCTGATCTTCAATCCAAATCTCATCTGAACATAAGCTTTTAGCATTTTGCGATTTGGTAATTCCAAGCGCTTTTGCTGTTGCACCGGGTCCTGAAGTGATTCTAGGATGAATTTTATCAAGATTTCGACGCTGCAATTGAATCTCGACTCCTTCTATTGGTTCAATCGAACGGATCAGTACTGCATGCGGTACATCCTTCACATTTGTGACCACATTAAATAAATAATGCATACCATAGCAAAAATAAACATATGCTGTTCCGCCATGAAGAAACATAGTTTCAGTCCGAGGGGTTCGCTTTAAATTGTAGGCATGACTAGCTTTGTCATCAGGCGCACAGTAGGCTTCTGTCTCTGTAATCATCCCTCCGGTAAGTACACCGTCAATTTTAGTATACAGAAACTTCCCTAATAAGTCTTTACTAATTTGCACCACATCTTCCCGAAGATAAAATGCAGCATCCAGTTTAGTACCTGTTTTAGTGACCAAAGCTTAAAGTAATTAACTAAAAATTAATAAATTAAAAATTTATCAGTTTTACGATCTGTTCAAGAAACCGAGCATCGGTTTCATCAAACTGAGCCTGCTCATCACTATCGATGTCCAAAACTGCTACAATAATTCCGTTTTTCCGTACAGGAACAACAATTTCTGATTTAGAAAGAGAACTACATGCAATATGTCCCGGAAATTCATCCACATTATCAACAATGATAATTTCTTGCTGTTTCCAAGCTGTTCCGCAAACACCTTTACCAAAACTTATTCTGGTACAAGCAATTGGACCTTGAAAAGGACCCAGAACGAGCTCTTGATCTTTCACAAGATAGAACCCTACCCAAAAAAAATTAAAAGTTTGTTTTAACGCTGCAGAAACATTTGCAAGGTTGGCTATCAGATCATCTTCCCCATTCAACAAACCTTCTATCTGTGGTAATAATGATTGATATTGAATTGTTTTGTCCTTAGTATCAATTAGTTTTAGTTCTTCAGCCATATTTTTATACTTTTGTTGTTGAAAGGAATAAATTAAAACTGAGTAGCATTCTCTACATATTGCGAATATAAAATTAATCTTAAGGGGAAATAAATCTTGGCATAGTTTTTATGCATATATAAACAACTTAGAAAGTTTAGAAATTTTGCACTTACGTAAGTAACACTAAAGTTTACGTAATGTTATAAATAAAGATTTTTTTGGTTTTTGGTTTGGTTTAATTGTTGGAAAAGCACCCACCACCCCGGTGGGGCTTTTTCATTTTATATGTACCTTAGCATTCTCAAATCACTCAATAAATATGAAGAAATACTTGCTAAGCATTCCGCTAGGAATTAGTTTAATTGTCTCTTCGGCTTACACCAATAAAGTAACGCCGCCTGACGAAGGGATGTTTCCGTTAAGTGAGATTAATAAACTTGACTTAAAAAAAGCTGGATTAAAAATTAATCAATCTGACATTTATAACCCCAACGGTATCAGTTTAATTGATGCATTGGTACAAATTAGTGGCTGTACAGGTTCTTTTGTATCAAATGACGGGTTAATTGTTACCAACCACCACTGTGCATTTAGCGCTGTCCAATTGGCAAGTACTCCTGAGGCCAATTATCTTGAAAACGGCTTCGTTGCCCGTACCCGCGAACAAGAAATTGAGGCCAAAGGCTTAACAGTACGTATTACTGATTCATATGAAGATGTATCAACTAAAGTATTAAATGCAGCTTCAACCACAAATGACCCGGCTGAGCGCATTCGTATTATTCAAAATAAATGTGCAGAGCTTGAGCGTGAGGCAGAAGCAAACGATAAATCAATCAAGGCTCAGGTTTCTGAAATGTTTATTGGAAAATCGTACGTATTATTTAAATACAAAACCATAAAGGATATTCGCTTAGTTTATATCCCACAACGCTCAATTGGCGAGTTTGGTGGCGAGACGGATAACTGGGTTTGGCCTCGTCATACTGGCGATTTTTCATTTGTACGTGCCTATGTTGCCAAAGACGGTTCATCAGCTACCTATTCAAAAGACAATGTGCCATATAAACCTAAAAAGTTTTTGAAAGTTAATCCAAAAGGCGTTGCCGAAAATGACTTTGCATTTATTTTAGGATATCCTGGCAGGACATTTCGTCATAGACCGGCACAATATTTACAATACCAAGAACAATACTTGCTCCCATATATTTCAGAGTTGTACACTTTCGAAAATAAAACCATGGAAGAAACAGCAGGGAACAATGTTGCACTGCAATTAAAACAAGCGACTCGTATTAAACGCAATGCAAACCGTTTAAAAAACTACCAGGGTAAACTTCAAGGATTAAAAGCAATTGATCTTGTTGAACAAAAAAGAGCTGAAGACGAGGAAATGCAAAAGTTTATTAATGCTGATGCAAAGCTAAAGCAGCAATACGGTTCGCTTTTGCAAAACATCGACAATCTTTATAAAGAGGTATTTACAGATGCTCAACGTGATTTATGGTTGTCTGAAATTTTTAACAGCACCAACCTCCTGGCTGTAGCAAATGCCTTAAATACGTTTAAAAAACAACTCGAAGCAGCTCCTAATAAAACAGCTTATTACAATCAGAATAAAGATCGATTTAAAAAAGCGATTGACGGTTTTTACGAGAGTTATGTGTACGAATCGGATAAAAAGATTTTCAAACACATGATGGCAGATGGCTTTAAATTACCACAAAACCAGAAGGTTGATGCCCTTCAACGTTTGTTGATAATGGATACGGGTATTGAAACTAGTGCAACCGAAGCTACTAATAGAATACTAAGTACTTCACTTAAAGATCCTGAATTTACAAACAAGCTTCTCACTGGATCAAGCGAAACTGATTTATTAGCCTTCAATGAGCCAATTATGAACTTTGTAAAAGAACTAAGTGAACAACAAGCTCAATTGGATCCAATTAAACAGAAACGTGAAGGGACCTTGAATAAACTCATGGGAGATTACGTAACGGTTAAAGAGCTGTATAAAAAGAAAGATTTTATTCCTGATGCGAACAGTACTTTACGCCTTACATATGGTTACATCAAAGGGTATACACCTGCAGATGCAACCTATTATGCTCCATTCACTGGCATTAAAGGAATTATCGAAAAAGGTGCTACTGGTAATCCTGATTTCAAATACCCCCCAATCATCAAAGATTTATATAATAAGAAAGATTTTGGCATGTTCAAAAATCCTAAAACCGAAGATGTCCCGGTTGCATTATTATATAATATGGATACAACCGGAGGAAACTCTGGCAGCCCGATCATGGATGCAAATGGCAATTTAATTGGAGTCAACTTTGACCGTGCCTACAGTGCAACAATTAACGATTTTGCATGGAACAATAGCTACAGCCGCTCAATTGGAGTAGACATACGCTATGTATTATGGGTAGCACAAAAGGTTGATAAAGCTGATTTTATATTGAAAGAATTAGGTGTTACTAAGTATTAATGATAATTTATAAAAGGTGAATGATGGGCATACACTATCATTCACCTTTTATTTTATTCAATCTATAATGAACCAAGAGACAGGAAAAATAATTATAGGAATAGGACTGACAGTTATACTTACAGGTGTACTTATTTATTTTTTTTATGATAAACTAAATTGGATAGGCCGATTACCCGGAGATATACGTATTGAGAAAGAGAATTTCAGATTTTATTTCCCTATCACCACTATGATTCTGGCCAGTTTACTTATTACAATTATCAACCTGATTATTAAACGTTTTTTTTAGATTAGACTATCACGAGAATTTAAAAGGCTTTGTAAACTTTATCAAAAATAAAGGCCGTCTCGTTAATAACAAGACGGCCAATCTAATTAAGTAAGAATTAATTACTTTTTAGTTGTATCAACTTTAGCTGAATCAACAACAGCAGCAGCTGAATCAACTACAGCAGCAGCTGAATCAACTACAGCAGCAGCTGAATCAACTTTAGCTGAGTCAGCAGAACCTTCAGCTTTTTTACCTTCACCACAAGCAACAACTGCAAATACACCAGCAGCTAACATTAAAGCAAATACTTTTTTCATTTTTGTTTTAGTTTTAAAATTTTTAAGATTCAATTTGATCTTAATACCACAGATATTAAAAGGTAACCCAAGAATTTGAAAAAATATTTAAAAATTTTTTTTCCTATAATTGGGTTACCATTTCCGTTTAAACGTATTAAATAGAGCACAGAGTGATAAAGGATTCATATTCATCGGATAATGAACTGATTAAAGGGATAATTGAAAATTCAGATGAGGCATTGCGCCAACTCTACAAAATGTATTTCCCCAGCATACTTCAGTTTGTATTGAACAATAACGGTGATGAAGATGATGCTAAAGATATTTATCAGGAAGCTATTATAGTAGTTTATGATAAAATCAAATCAGGTTCATTTGAGCTAAATAGTAAATTAAAAACATTTATTTACTCCGTGTGCAGGCGTTTGTGGCTCAAACGTTTAAAACTGATGAGTCGTAGTGCTGGCAATGTAACCGATTTTCAGGATTTTATTCCGGTAGAGGATGATCTTGAACGTCATGAAGAAAAAGATGCTCAACTAAATTTAATGGAAGGAGCACTTATAAAGCTTGGCGAACCGTGTAAAACCATCATTGAGGATTATTATTTACACAATCAATCAATGCAAGAAATTGCAGAGAAATTCGGATATACAAATGCTGAAAATGCCAAAAACCAGAAATATAAGTGTTTAATGCGATTGAAAAAGATATTCTTTCAATCAAGTGGAAAAACGGAAGAAATTTATGTACGGCGATCTTAACTTATTTAACGAAATTGAACGATACCTTAATGGTGAGATGACGGCAGAAGAACGTCAACGTTTTGATTTGTTACGGGGAGAAGATGTAGACCTTGATCATCAGGTAGTTGAACAAGAGCAATTTAGAAACCGATTGACTTCCGTAGCTGATAGAAGAAACCTTAAAGCTAAACTTGACTTAATACATTCAGAACTGGATGTACCTGAAATTAAAAAAGTTGTCAAGCCAGAAGAAGTAAAAATCATTCAGCTCTTCAGACGGTACAGTTCGAACATTGCAGTGGCAGCTTCGGTAGCTATATTAACTGTATTTGGTACCCTCCTCGTTTCCAAAAACTTTTCCGGAAAACAAAGCTCTACATATAGTGCACTGCGCAGAGATATGGAATCGATCAAGCGATCACAAAATGCATTGATTCGAAACATTAACAGTTCAAAGAGCCAAAACAAGTTACCAGCTAATCCTGGTTCTTTCGGAGGCACAAGCTTTGTATTGAGCGGAGATGGCTATTTAATCACCAATTTTCACGTAGTAAATGGAGCAGATTCAATTTACATACAAAACGAAAAAGGTGATGCATTTAAAGTAAAAACCGTTTACAGTGATCCAAAATTTGACCTTGCTGTTTTAAAAATCGATGACCCATCATTTAAATCATTTGGTTCACTGCCTTATACCTTTAAAAAGTCAAAATCTGATTTGGGTGAGGAAGTATTTACACTTGGCTTCCCTCGTGATGAAATGGTATACGGAAAAGGTTACTTAAGCTCTGCAACAGGTTTTGGAGGCGATACAATTGCCTATCAGGTTTCTATCCCTGCAAACCCAGGAAACAGTGGCGGACCGGTGGTTGACGGCAAAGGAAATGTAGTTGGTGTAATTAGTGGAAAACAAACCTTAATTGAAGGTGCAACCTTTGCAGTTCGATCTCAAAGTGTATTGAAGTTTATCAATTCAATTCCTGAAGATTCACTGAAGAACAAAATCATTGTAAACAAGAAAAATTCATTATCAGGATTAAGCCGTACACAACAAATCAAAAAGCTACAAGATTATGTTTATATGGTAAAAGTTTATAATTAATCTTGAAAAGAAGGTTATAACATAAAAAAGTCCGGCAAAAATTGTCGGACTTTTATTTTTACTGAGCTTTATTTTAATAATTAGTTCAAGTTTTCAATTACAATTGCAGAAGCACCACCTCCTCCATTGCATATACCAGCTACACCATACTTACCGTTTTGTTGTTTCAAGACAGAAAGTAAGGTGATAACAATACGTGCACCTGACATTCCAATAGGGTGACCTAAAGCAACTGCGCCACCGTTAACATTAACTTTAGCAGGATCTAATTCGAGAATTTGATTGTTGGCAAGTGAAACAACAGAAAATGCTTCATTTATTTCAAAGGCATCAACGGCTTTAATATCGATATTACCTTTTGCTAATGCATTGGGAATTGCTTTGGCTGGTGCGGTGGTAAACCATTCTGGCGCTTGTTGAGCATCAGCAAAAGAAACAATCCTAGCAAGGGGCTTAACACCTAATTCTTTGGCTTTTTCAGCACTCATTAAAACTACCGCAGCTGCTCCGTCATTAATACTAGATGCATTAGCTGCTGTTACAGTGCCTTCTTTCTTAAACACCGCACGTAAACCTGTAATTTTATCAAATTTCACAGCTTTCGGTTCCTCATCATCATATACTACTGTTACTCCACCTTTGCCTTCTATTTCAACCGGAACGATTTCCTCTTTAAATAAACCTTTTTCCTGAGCATTTAATGCACGTTTGTATGATTCAATGGCAAAGTTATCCTGATCCTCACGAGAAATTTTGCATTCTGCCGCACACAATTCAGCAGCTGACCCCATGTGGTAATCATTGTAAACATCCCATAATCCATCTTTTATCATAGCGTCCACCACCTGTTGGTTACCTAAACGATATCCCTGGCGGGCTTTATCCAAATAATAAGGCGCATTGCTCATGCTTTCCATTCCACCGGCAACAACTATATCATTCTGACCAGTCATAATAGATTGTGCTCCCAACATTAGCGCTTTAGTTCCTGATGCACATACTTTATTAACTGAAGTAGCTGGAAGGTAAGGCAGGCCAGCAAAAATTGCAGCTTGTGTTGCAGGAGCTTGCCCTAAGTTAGCCGACAGAACATTGCCCATGAATACTTCCTGAACTAATTCGGGGTTTATTCCAGCCCTTTCAACAGCAGCTTTTATGGCTATTGCACCCAATTTGGTTGCAGACAATGATGATAGACTTCCACCCATACTCCCAATTGGTGTACGAGCAACCGAAACGATAACAACTTCTTTCATGCTAATTATATAAGGTTATATTGATTGATATATGCCCTGCAAGTTAGGCAAATTTTGGCTTTCTCAAACTTTCCTTAGTTGTAAAAAAACGTCTAATTATATATATGCGCAATATTGTGCAAATTTGTATTTTCAAGCGATTATATATTTGTCATAACGTGATTATTAACAGTAAGGTTTTAAGGTTTTTTCGAGTTAAATACGCTCAAATGTACCACATTATTATGCTTTTAATTTGTATTGTAGTGGTGGTATTGATTCTTCCTAAAGAAAAAAGATTTAAATATGAGTATGAAAAAGGCAAAGTTTGGATGCATCCTGACCTTATTTCTCCTTTTAACTTCGCCATAGAAAAAACCAATAAAGAGCTGGAAGCTGATAAAAACGAAGCAATTAGTGCTGTACTTCCTGTTTATAAAGTTGATGACAAGGTAACTTCTGTAGAACAAGAGGCTTTCAAGATAGACTTTGACATCAAATGGAAGTCAAGATTCCAAGGGAACGGTAACCGCGCTAAAAACTTCAGAGTTGGGATTGATTTGATCGATGAATTTTATAAACGCGGTATCATTGAGTTAAATAATCACTATCAAAAAAACAAGCTTGCTGATTATTACTTAACGCTGGTGCAAAACAATGTAGCAACTAATGTAAATTCTTCTACGTTATTTACTCCGTCCCGGGCATTAGATTATGTACGAATCAAATTGAGAAAAGAGTCTGATGTAGAAATTGCATTTCTAATAGATATCATTCAAGATCACATTCAACCAAATGTTATTTTCGATGAAAACTTAACCCAAAAACTTGAAAAGAAAGCCATTGAAAGTATTTCTCTTTACCGAGGCATGGTACAAAAAGGAGAATTGATTGTTTCTAATAAAGATGTGGTTACAGATGATGTCTATAAAAAAATAGAATCCCTTCGAAAAGAATACGAACAGACCGGTTTATTTTCAGGTAAACGACAAATCGTGGCATTGGGACAATTAATTCTGGTTGGAATTTCACTGTCCTTACTAATGGTCTTTCTATACTTATTCAGAAAAGATCTTTATTACGATTATCGACAACTTTCCTTAATACTTATCATTGTTTCAGGAATGCTAATTACCCTTTCATGGGCTATAAAAATTGAGCTTCCAAGTTTGTATTATATACCCTACTGCATCGTTCCTATTATTATCAGATTATTGTTTGATGCCCGCTTGGCATTGAACATTCACATTTTGGTTGTACTTGTAGCCGGCTTCTTCGTTCCCAATGGCTTTGAATTCACCTTTTTTCAAATTACAGCCGGAATGACTGCCATTTACAGTATTCAAAACTTATTAAGACGCTCTCAATACCTTGTTTCGGCTTTCTTCATATTATTGACTTATCTGGTTTGTTTTATTGGAATTTCCTTTATACATGAAGGTAGTTTTACAAAAATAGACTGGATAGCATTCTCACCTTTTGTTCTGAGTGTTTTATTATCATTACTTGCCTATCCTATGATTTATTTATTTGAAAAGCTATTTGGTGTAACCTCGGATATTACCTTAATGGAACTTTCCAATACCAATAACCCATTATTAAGGGAGTTAGCCTTTAAAGCTCCAGGCACTTTCCAACATTCTATGCAAGTGGCCAACTTAGCCGAAGCAGCCATTTATAAAATTGGAGGTAATGCACTGCTAGTTCGTACCGGAGCCTTATATCATGACATAGGAAAAATGAAAGCGCCTAACTATTTTGTTGAAAACCAGAAAAAAACCGGCAATCCACATGATGAGTTAACCTACGAAGAAAGCGCCAGAATAATTATTCGCCACGTAACAGATGGAGTTGAGCTTGCTGAAAAAAATAATATCCCGGAATCGGTAATCGATTTTATTAAAACCCACCACGGAACAACACGTGTGGATTATTTCTATCAGTCATTCCTAAAAAACTTCCCTGATCGCATTTTTGATGAGCAGGTATTTCGCTATCCGGGCCCTATTCCATTTTCTAAAGAAACCGGCGTATTAATGCTAGCCGATTCGGTTGAGGCTGCATCAAGAACACTAAAGGATCCCGATGGCCGTAGTATTGATCTATTAGTAGATAAAATCATTAATTATAAACTAGAACAACAACAACTTATTAATACCGACATTACCTTAAAAGATATTGAAATCATTAAGCAAATCTTTAAACAAATGCTCATGAGCATCTATCATGTACGTGTAGAATATCAATCCACAGCTATTAAAACTCCGGAAAATCCGGTTTTTGAGTCATAGCATGAAAAAATTATAAAAAATAATTAACTGAAAGTGAGCAAGTGAGCTAAAAAGGGCAAAAATTATTTGAAAAAGTTTTTGGTGCAAGCATCTTATTTCTATATTTGCAGTCCCGTTACGAAACGGAGTTCTTACAAAGGTTTTTAAAGCAGGTGAGGTGCCTGAGAGGCCGAAAGGAACGGTTTGCTAAACCGTCGTACGCCAAAAGTGTACCGAGGGTTCGAATCCCTCCCTCACCGCTAAAGTTTTCGGGGTGTAGCGTAGCCCGGTATCGCGCCACATTTGGGATGTGGAGGTCGTAGGTTCGAATCCTGCCACCCCGACTAAAAACTTTAGAACTCTTTAAGTAACGCCTCGGGGTGTAGCGTAGCCCGGTATCGCGCCACATTTGGGATGTGGAGGTCGTAGGTTCGAATCCTGCCACCCCGACAACAGGCTTAACAAGCAAAGTCAAAAACCTCTAAATTATATTATTTAGAGGTTTTTTTCATTTTCTCCTATCGTCTAAAATCAAAACAAATCAAATTTATGATGAGCTAACACGGATCAATCCCAAAACCTGTGGAGCAACCCTTTCTTAAGCAAATAATTTAGTAAGCCTGAAAAGGAAAAAAGGTACATCCTTCACACCCCTGAATTGACTCCGGAAGGCTTTGATTTTAGCATTGAACGATTCGGCCGAAGCGTTGGTGCTGCGGTTGTCAAAGTAGTTCAGGATCCGTTCGTAATGGAGCTGTATGGTTTTGGACAGGGTATTAAACGTTTTAAAGCCGGCCTTTTCCACCTGGTCATACCATTGGGAAGCGCGTTAAGGCCAGGGATTTAGATGAGGAGTGGTTGTAAATCCAGGAGAGCTTTTGAGCCAATGCATAAGCCTGTCCCAGATCTGGATATAGCTCAAAGAGAAGACTTGCCCGTTTTTCTTGTTCCTGGCTCCAGTTCACCTGGGCTTTATACAGCAGGTGACGGCTGCGGGCCAGCAATTGCTTGAGCGTATCCCCGTTGGCATAGATCTTCGGATGATATTCTGCTTGGGTTTTTCGGGCCTTTTCCAAGGCCTTGTTTTCCGCCTCTATGGCCTTCCAGCGATGCTGGATGCGAATTTCCTGCAAGGCCTCTCCCCCCAGTTGTTGCACATGAAAACGATCGATCACCTGTTTGGCATAGGGAAAACAATGTTTGACAATAAGGTTCATACTTCCTGCCAGGTCCATGGTTACTTCTTTTACTTCGTTCCGTAACCGTTTGGGAAGTCGCTTGAGCAGGGGAATGATCCCATCGGACTGCGTGCCCTTGACGATGGCCACAACGGTCCCTTTTTTGCCCCTGGCGTCTTTATTTGTGATGATGGTATAGAGTTCCCCTAAGGACAACGAAGTTTCGTCAATGGAAAGATAAGGTCCCCTGTTTTGGGGAAACAAAAGTCCTTTTTCGATATCGTTGCCCGCTTTCCAGGAGTTAAAATTACTTAAGCGGTTCCGGTAGCTGCGATGAAGTTTCTTGCCATTCACGCCATAGAAACCGGCGATGGTTTGCAGGCTATGCGCCTGTGTATCGGCTGAATGCTTTTAAAAAAGCCGCAAAATCCTTGGTAATGCGGGTGCCTTGGGCCACTAAATCCCAATTGCGGTAAACGACTTTGCCGGTATCCTCATTCATCCATCGGCGGCGGGTAATGTGCAGGTATACCTGAAAACCCCGAATGGGAAAATCCTGCAAAGTGATGGGCTCAAAAAAGCCTTTGGAGTGCAATTTGTTTGCCGAATACTCTTCAGGGGTCTTGTTGACTTCCTTTAAATAGATATGGATTGCGGCGTCTTTTTTCTCCACGTCGGTTAATTCGAAATATTCCTCAATGGATTCAGGAAGGATCAGTGGGATCAGGGCTTTATAGGACTCGTGCATGGTGTTTTTTAGGATGCACAAAAATGAACTTTTATTGCTTACTCCACAACTTTTGGGATTGATCCGCTAACACTCCTAGAACTCCTTAAAGTCTTTTTTTGTGCTTTTTATACCAAAATTGGAAGAAGGGTCGCTTAAAAACTATCGGACAACTGACCGCTACCTTTAAGGTCGTTTAATGGGATTACCCCCTCCTATTTTAAACAATTAAAACATAAAAGACGAGGCATAGTAGACCTCGATAATGTGTGAATTATGTAATTATTAGATTTAGTTATGTAACATTCCTGCTGGTTTATAGTGATACATTTATTCTGTAATTGTTAAACTACCATTAAGATAAAAATCATGGAAGAAACCAAATCAACAGGAACGTTCGGGCACGGAAAATGGTCTGAACAAAAAGCTAAGCTTATTGCAAAGTTTCCTGTTTTAACAGAAGCCGATGTTCACTACGAACAGAGTAATAGAGAAGAAATGTTGAGAAAGATTGAAGCCAAATTGGGTAAAACCAAAGAGGAATTAAATTTAATTATTCAAGAACTATAATAATATGATAATGGGTCAATACCTTTTGGCTCATTATTCTTTTGAAATTTTTAAAGCTATTTCTTAAACGCTAGAAAGGTATATTGAGTTAGTGGCATAAGCAGTAGCGAGTTAAATGAATGTTTTTAAACAAACTTATTTAATAAGATGAAAAAGTTAATTATGTCCTTAGTTATAACAGGTTTTATAGTGGGAATGAGTGCTTTGGCCTTTGGCCAAGAGGGTTTATTAAAAATAATTACCCCCCCCAGGACATTAAGGTTTTAGCAAATAATGTAGATTCTTTAGACTATGCACAGTTTAAGAAAGATGCCCAGGAAAAAATTCAGAGTAATGATAAAGATATTGCCGATTTAAAAGCAAAAATGAAATCAAAAGCTAAAGAAGGCAATACTAAGGCCAGTAGCCGATACAGTAAAAATATTGAGAATCTGGAAGCTAAAAACGATGATCTGCGTCAGCGAATTACCGATTACAAATATAATAACAGTGATTGGTCGTCATTTAAGCAAAAGTTCAATCATGACATGTATGATTTAGGCAAAGCATTTAAAGGATTTACTTCCCAAAAGTAAACAAGCCAAGGTTCACCATCATATAAAGGGGTGAACCTTTTATAATTTATCATTTTTGAAATAATATAATACTTTTCGAGTGAAGGTTGTAAGCAAAATAATTGTCAAAAGTCAGTAGGCCATATTAGTGTGTTTAAACTTGCCCAATACCACCAATGCAACGAAAGCTTTAAAATGATATAATAGGGGTCAATCATTGGATTACAACATTTAGGAGCTTTATAAGTGATCTTGAAATAAACAAGCTATTTGTGTATATTTTAGCATAATGCAGCTAAAGAATAACAGAAGTCGGCCTATAATTTGTTTTGCTTTATTTGCTTACATATTCTTTTGTTCATTTCCTCTCATAGTACAAGCTGTTAACGGCACTTGGGGACTTACAAATTTTTCTTTTTACAGTGACACACTTTCTTCCGATTCGGGAAATAAAATGAGTTTTCGCATCGAATCACTAAGATTAAGATATAGCAATTCGAGAGATACACTGATTAAAATATTGAAGAATACTGCCTATGATATTCTAAGTGAAAGACCATATCGGCCATACCAAGGTAAGGTGATCCGTGATATCATTATCGCTCAGGTGAATGTTTTTAACAAAGACACAAAGGAAAATCGTCAACAACGTAATAGCATTCAAAAACTTCAACATCTTCTGGACTTTTTGCACGTAAACACCAAAACAAAGGTTATCAAGGAAGGATTGTTTTTCAGCAAGAACGATACAGTGAGTCCATATCTTATGTCATATAACGCGTATTACCTGCGTAATTTACCCTTCTTCCAGGCAGCAGAAATTTCCATAAAACCTCTTTCACATACTAAGGACTCTGTCGATGTAGTAATCATTATTCAGGATGCTTTTGAATTCGGAGCAAGCTTTGCCCACTCTAAGGTGACACTATACAATGTCAATTTTCTGGGAGGAGGTCAGCGAATTGATGTGGCGATGAGCATTGACAAGTATCGTAATCCGACTGTAGGAACGGCCGCTTCATATGTCAAATATAATATTTGGGGGAGTTTTGTGGACGCAGCCATTGGCTATACTACATTAAACGACGCAGTTCCTATTGATACTGGGGTTTATGAAACTTCTTTATTTATGCATATGGACAGGCAACTCTATAAACCTACCGTGCGGATAGGTGGTGGCTTAACCATTTCATACAATTACTCCATGAATGTTGATTCCCAATCTGCTGGTTCTTATCGAAACTATGCCTACAAATATTTTGATGTTTGGGGAGCCTGGGCATTTAATGTGCAGAAACTGCTTAAAACAGGTTTTGAGAATCGTACTCGCAAAGCGATATCATTAAGGTATAGCTTGATTGATTTTAGTCGCCAACCACAACAGCAGATTTACCGGCTAGATCCAGTTTATAACAATCGCCAGTATGTAATCGGACAATACAACTTTTTCCTACAAAGCTATTTCAAAACCCATTATGTGTATGGATTTGGCCGCATAGAAGATATTCCCAGTGGCTACAATTTGGCACTAACAGCAGGTGTGGAGAGATGGATTAACAGGGAACGGATTTACACAGGAGCACAATTTGAACGCTCAAAGATATTTACCAAAGGCAATTTTATGATAACAACCATTGGCCTTGGCGGTTTTTTTAGAAATGAGTTTGAAGATGTGGTGATGGAGTTTAAAAATGATTATTACAGTAATCTTCATACCCTTAGTCGATGGAAGCTTCGCTACATGGTCGGTTTAAACTATATGATTGGCATAAACCCCCATTTTAATAAATCAATTAACCTTAACACTGAAAAAGGCATCATAGGCTTTGATTCTGATTTGCTACATGGATATCAACGCCTTAAGCTTACAGGTGAGGCTAATTGCTATGCTCCTTTCCAGTTATTAGGGTTTAAATTTAATTTTTTCGCAGTTGCCCAGGTAGCGCAGCTTGGAGACAATGATGAACTCCTTTTCGGGAACCGTCTGTACTCCGTACTGGGAACTGGCGTACGCATTAGAAATGAAAGTCTCGCGTTTCGTACCTTAGAAATAGTGGCTTATCTCTACCCCGGAGGACCTTCAGATATGAAAAATACTGGTTTTCAGATCAGGGGCATCCCCAATATACGATTCAGAACTACGCCCATTCAACGTCCTGAATTTATACGCTTTGAATAAACCTGCAAGAATAGAAATTCACAACGCTATATTAGTTTTCCTTTTGCTGATATACAGAATACAATTAAAAATTTATTCATTGACGGATTTTTAAACTGAAAAAAAGTTATTCAAAGATGTTTCTCATGCATTTGCGAGGTGCAGATTAAATTTCCGATATTATAGAGAGAAATACCTACGACTCATGTTGTCTATTACATCACCTGTTTATTATATTATAGTGACTCTATATATATTACTAATTATTACAGTATTAATAAAAATAGTAATGGATAATAGAACTCCTGCCAAATCATTAGGGTATCTTCTTATTGTTGTGCTAATACCAGTTGCAGGGGTTATTATCTACCTATTTTTTGGGTTGAATTTTCGTAAGAAAAAGCTCTATACAAAAAAAATTGAACAGGATGCAGCGATGTTTTCAGCAACAAAGCAGCAGAAGGTTCTTGATTCAGAAAATTTTTTGAAAAAAAACAAGGACCTATTAAAGGGTAAAGAACCCATTATTAAATTCTTATTAAATGAGGCTTTGTCACCACTTTATCCGGTAGAAAAGATAAAGCTGTTACTTAATGGGAATGAGAAGTTTGAAATGCTGTTAGCTGAATTAGAACAAGCCAAAAATCATATCCATTTGGAATATTACATTTATGAGGATGATGTGATTGGAAATAAGATTAAAGATATTCTGATACGTAAAGTTAAAGAAGGTGTAAGAGTCCGATTTATTTACGATGCTTTTGGTAGTCATGCAATTAAAAAGCAATTAGAGAAAGAACTACTGGAAGCAGGCATTGAAATTTATCCATTCTATAGTATTAAATTTTTTCTTTTATCCAACCGGATCTATTATCGTAACCATCGTAAAATCATTGTCATTGACGGAAATATAGGATTTGTTGGCGGTATAAATGTTGGGGATCGCTATCTTAATAATGGAAAGTCTAAGGAGCTTTTTTGGCGCGATACCCATTTAATGGTGAAGGGAGGTGCAGTAGCAGGCCTTCAATCAACATTTATTGCTGATTGGAATTTTTGCAGTGGAAGTAAATTAAAGATTACGAAAGAATTATTTCCTCATATTGAGGGCTTTCAGCATGATGCTTTGGTACAAATAGCGGTCAGCGGACCCGATTCACCAATGGCCAATATTATGTTTTCTTATTTTGCAGCTATAAATTCTGCCCTCGAAAAGTTATATATTACAACTCCTTATTTTATTCCTAATGAAAGTATTTTGAACGCTATTAAGCGCTCGGCTCTTAGTGGAGTAGATGTACGTTTATTGGTTCCTGGTGAAGGGGATTCAAAATTTGTGAACGCAGCATCTTGTTCATATTATGAAGAACTATTAAGTACCGGAGTAAGAATATTCCGATACCAAAAAGGTTTTGTTCATGCTAAAACAATAACTGTGGATGATAATTTATCTATAATAGGAACCGCAAATATGGATATAAGAAGCTTCTATTTGAACTTTGAAGTGAATGCCATGGTTTATGATAAAAGATTAAATCAGGAACTGAAAACAGCATTTATAAATGATATTAAACAGAGTAAAGAGCTTAAGTTAGGTGTTTGGAGCAAACGAAATCAACTGAAAAAGTTTGGTGATGCATCAGCGAGGTTAGTTTCATCACTTTTATAAAAAAACACCAATTTTTCGAAAGAAAATGGCTGTTGAAGTTTGTCAAGTAAGATTGCCAACGCAGAAATCTTTAATTTATTGATACATTTTGACTCGTAATAGTTCATAATCTTTTTAGAATACCCATCTAACCGAGTCGTTTGATTTTCATATATCGACAATAAGGTTGATATATGACGGCACTAAGATTGTACAGCGACTGATTACCTATGAGGATATCAAAAAATTATTCTGGCCTATTAATTCATCCTTTAAGCAAAATAGTTTCTTGCCACCCTATCTGGGCATGTAGATTTGCTTGCACATTACCAGTTCCATCCGATAGGCGAGCTTTTGTTGTTTAATTGATTTTCTTTGAGTTTACGGTAGTAAGCCTGTCGGTTATCCCGAACAAATGTTCGGTCAGCTCAATAATCCTATCAAAAACAATCTCTTTTTAAACGTAAAGAAAGAAGTGGGTGCCTTAGATATTGATAATGTGTGAATTATGTAACTATTAGATTTAGTTATGTAACGTTCCCGTTGGTTTATAGTAGTACATTTATTCTATAATTGTTAAACACCATTAAGATAAAAATCATGGAAGAAACCAAATCAACAGGAACGTTCGGACAAGGAAAATGGTTTGAACAAAAAGCTAAGCTTATTGCAAAGTTTCCTGTTTTAACAGAAGCCGATGTTCACTACGAACAGGGTAATAGAGAAGAAATGTTGAGAAAGATTGAAGCCAAATTGGGTAAAACCAAAGAGGAATTAAATTTAATTATTCAAGAACTATAATTTCTATTTAATATGATAATGGGTCAATACCTTTTGGCTCATTATTCTTTTGAAATTTTTAAAGCTATTTCTTAAACACTAGAAAAGTATATTAAGTTGAGGTAGCGCACAGCTTATGTGCAGTGAGTAAAGGAGAACAGAAGATGGACAGCGATGAAGTTGAAAAATCAAAAGCACTCATCATTGTTGAAATAATAGAGTACTTATCGAATGCGGTTGTAAGCAAAACAATCATCAAGAAGTCGACCGGCAATATTAGTGTACTTTCATTTGATACCGGCGAAATGCTGACTGAAAAAATTTCTCCATTTGATACGTTTGCACAAATAATAGAAGGCAATGCGGAAGTAATTATCGATGGTAAGTTGAACTTATTAGAGACAGGGCAATCGATTATTATACCTGCACACTCACCCAATAGTATAAAAGCAAATGAGCGCTTTAAAATGATATTAACGGTTATAAAAAGTGGCTATGAATAAATGAAAATAAATCTGTTAAACAGGATTAGCAAACTTAAAAATTAAAATTATGGGAAATTTATTGTATATACTGGCTGTACTATTAATAATAGGATGGCTAGTTGGTTTTTTTGCTTTTCATGCAGGTGGTCTCATTCACATTCTGTTAGTTATTGCTTTAGTTGCAATAATTATAAGGGTTTTGCAGGGCAAACCTGTCGTTTAATTATGAATTAATTCTGTAGGTAAGAGTTATGATGGAAGCTTAATTAATATTAATCAGTGTAGTAGTTAGTATAGTAGGATGAACTGAATGAGTATAAAAAAATTCAAGGCAGAAGATGATCAGATGAAGAAACTGCACCAATTAGTAAATGACGTCATCAAAGAAGAACACCTGATTATTAATAAACTCCAGCATCCTCCGGAGGAGCTCTTTTTCAAAAGGGCAAAAACTTTCTGATAATGTAGCACAATTTGGAGGGAGCTGGAAGTTTATTATTCGTCCTCCTGACTTGTCCCTTTTAGTGCGGCAGTTTTAGATTTTGCACCAATTTTTCGATTAACGGCGTTATTTTGGCCCTAATGCGTATTTCCTTCCCTGTAATTCCATTCACCATCCTGGCGTCCGTGACCTTTTTCAATTCGGTTACGAACTTTTTTATAGATACTTCGGTTGACAATTCAATATGTTTGGATACTACTAGCGACATGAAGCAGACCAATAAGTGAAGGTTTATAGGCTCTTCTTTGTAATGGAAAATTGGTCTGGTCTGAAGATCGCTTTTAGATATCCTAAAAGCCTGTTCAATCCTGTACAGTTCGTGATAATGCCCTATTATCGTATTGTTGTCAGCAACACTTTCTTCCAGATTAGTGTAATACCCTTTTATTCCCAACAATTTTTTCGTTTTTTGGATCAGCGTACGGTTGAGTTCTAATACTTCGCCTCTCGATTTGGTAAACTTTGTCTTCTTACCCTTTGAGGGAGTCTGGATAATCGTTTCTGCTTTCTGTATCTGCTTTTCCATTTCGTACTTATCTTTTTTGTATCGTACTGCCGAATAACTGCATATCAGATATCCATTATCGGTTTTTATCCTGATGCTATGGCCGTCTTCTCTCTTGAGAGAGCGATCGATTTGTTCGATCAAGGGACTCGAAAGATTCCCCAGTCTTGCACCTACGATATAATTGATATTACTTTCGACCAATGCCTGGACATTGACCGAACTTATCATGGCCGCATCTGCGACGATGGTAAAATTGGCAACGCCATGCTTGCGGATGAACTTCTGTACGACGGGAAGGATCGTGTGCCCCTCAAATGTGCTGCCGGAGAACACCTCATAGGATACAGGGAAGCCTTCTTTGGTCACCATCAAAGCAACCAATATCTGGGGTTGTTGTGATTTATTGTCTTTAGAGAAGCCATTCTCCCTGAGCTCGTCTTCCTCAAAAGTCTCGAAATACAAGGTGGTTACATCATAGAACAACAGCTCGAAATTGAACGCGTAGCTGCTCTTTGCGAAGGCAACAACGATCTGTTCGACATCCTGCTTCAGCTCCAGCCAATCCCTGGCTGACTTATAAAAGCTCTGCCTTCGATGACGAATGCCAAAATAGGTATCCATCAGCTCTATAGATCGCAATTTTGAAGCAGGCTCTAAGATCCGCATAATGACAAGATCCAACAATAGTGGTTTCTTGATATAGGATAGACCGACCTTGTTGACGACTTTCGAAAGTACTTCATATAAAAAGGTATAATGTACACCTAAAAACTGCGCTCTGTCCAGGAAAATCAAATTGTCAAACTTTGTTTCCTCCTTGAACGGCAAGCTCGGTGTGTAATTGTCGATGAAATCCTGCGCGACCAACATAAGAGATTCGACTTCCGCCTCTGACCTTCCTGAACCGATATGCTTGTAGACTACCCTTTTTCGCTTATAATAATAAATTACCTGAACAGCCTTTGCTCCTGAGGCAGTCGTAACAGTTCGAATTCGTAGCATAATTTAAGCTTAGTGCGACAAATTACGGTTTTCAAAACTGTAAAATACTGATATTCAGAAGTGAATTAGTTTTAGTGCGACAAGGGAGGACAAGTCAGGAAGTATATTAAGTTGAGGTAGCGCACAGCTTATGTGCAGTGAGTAAAGGAGAACAGAAGATGGACAGCGATGAAGTTGAAAAATCAAAAGCACTCATCATTGTTGAAATAATAGAGTACTTATCGAATGCGGTTGTAAGCAAAACAATCATCAAGAAGTCGACCGGCAATATTAGTGTACTTTCATTTGATACCGGCGAAATGCTGACTGAAAAAATTTCTCCATTTGATACGTTTGCACAAATAATAGAAGGCAATGCGGAAGTAATTATCGATGGTAAGTTGAACTTATTAGAGACAGGGCAATCGATTATTATACCTGCACACTCACCCAATAGTATAAAAGCAAATGAGCGCTTTAAAATGATATTAACGGTTATAAAAAGTGGCTATGAATAAATGAAAATAAATCTGTTAAACAGGATTAGCAAACTTAAAAATTAAAATTATGGGAAATTTATTGTATATACTGGCTGTACTATTAATAATAGGATGGCTAGTTGGTTTTTTTGCTTTTCATGCAGGTGGTCTCATTCACATTCTGTTAGTTATTGCTTTAGTTGCAATAATTATAAGGGTTTTGCAGGGCAAACCTGTCGTTTAATTATGAATTAATTCTGTAGGTAAGAGTTATGATGGAAGCTTAATTAATATTAATCAGTGTAGTAGTTAGTATAGTAGGATGAACTGAATGAGTATAAAAAAATTCAAGGCAGAAGATGATCAGATGAAGAAACTGCACCAATTAGTAAATGACGTCATCAAAGAAGAACACCTGATTATTAATAAACTCCAGCATCCTCCGGAGGAGCTCTTTTTCAAAAGGGCAAAAACTTTCTGATAATGTAGCACAATTTGGAGGGAGCTGGAAGTTTATTATTCGTCCTGCCACCTATAATAAGCTTAACAAGCAAAGTCAAAATCTTCTAATTTTTATTAATATTTAAAGAATATCACTTATGAGGCTGATATAAAAGGAATGACTTAAGTTGTTAAGGCTGATAAGAGATATACAAAAGTAAGGTGTCTATATAGGTACATAATAGCTCATTCTTTCATTAATTGCTTCAGTCACCCTAGATATGACTGCCAAAGGAGTAAATTACATAACCATATCAACTTTAGTTATGGTTCACACAACCACTTTAACAATTATACCATGAAACGAATCTTTCAAATTGTATTTAGTAACAGTCTAACATACAATTGATCAACCTATTATTGATTTCTGTATGATTTAATATTCTTATTATATTGAATTATCCCACAGGTTCTTTTAGCGTTGGTTGCAATGGGAAATAGTTTGGTTCAGGTGGTCTTCTAAATCTAACTTCACTGGGACCACCATCAATAATTAAATATCCTTTAGGGTCATTTGATCCGGAAGTAACGACAGTATTATCCTCAAAAACTAAAACAATTTCTTCTTTATATTCAATACGATGTTCAAATAATTGTTTTTTAGAAGTCGAATTATATGAAATTGTGTCTTTATCTAAGATTATTCTCATTCCGTCAACTATGAATGTATCATTCATAGTTTCAATACTTAATGTTTGATATCCATCAAATGCCTCTAAATAAACATAAAATTCAAATATATTATGTTGTTGTATTTCCTCAATAGATTCATCTGGGAAACGAAGTCCAATATGAATTATCTGTCCAGGACGAATATGGGAATTTCTATGTTCTGAGGTTGCCGAATAAAACTTACCATTAATCAAATAAATCACAACAGTAATTCTTAGTATATTATTCCCTTCCCACGAATACTTTTTAGAAGTATTTGGAATCCCGAATGTTAAGTAAGCAGCTTTTAGTTTAGTCATAATAAAATAAATTAGCATTTACCTTAAATTTAATCAAATTAACTGATAATCAGTAACTTATTAATTACGTCAAAGATTAAGCTTGAAAAAATAAATGATTAACTTTTAATAAAACTGTAGGTAGTTAAATCTAAAGAGATTTTATGGGTGTACTACAACTTATAACCCTGCTCATACTTGTAAGCGCAGGGATTTCCTATATCAACCAGCGCTTTATCAAGCTGCCGGGAACCATAGGCATTGTAGCAATTTCCGTAGTACTTTCTGTAATTATTGTAATTGTCGGTAAAACAAATAACGAACTCGCGGCTAAGATCAGAGCGGCCTCGGACAGCATGAATTTTTCGAGTATCCTGCTTGATGTAATGCTTGGTTTCCTACTTTTTGCCAGTGCATTGCATTTTGATTACCAAAAATTAAGGAAACAGCAATGGTCTGTTTTTGCGCTAAGCACTTTAGGTGTTCTGCTTTCAACATTGTTGTTTGGGACATTCCTATATCATCTTTCTGGCTTGTTTGGCATCAACCTCTCGCTGATCTATTGTTTTATTTTTGGCGCGCTGATTTCTCCCACTGACCCCATAGCTGTTGGGTCAATTCTAAAACGCTCTAAAATCTCGGAAAAACTGTCAACTGTTATTGCCGGGGAATCTCTTTTTAATGATGCAGTCGGATTGCTGTTGTATATACTCCTACTGGAACTGGTACATAAACCTGATGTAGTCATTAGTTTCAATACCATAGCAGGGCTGCTTATCCATGAAGTTTTGGGTGGAATAGTTATTGGGCTTGTCATTGGATATGTTGGGTATATGCTGATTAAATCAATTAAAGATTTTCAGACCATTTTGCTTATTTCCATAGCGTTAGTATTAGGCATTTCAATGCTTGCAGGTTTTTTTAATGCTTCTGTACCGCTTGCATCCGTAACAGCTGGCCTTATCATAGGCAACAATAGCTTTCATGAAGATAAAGTATCAGATGATTTCCTCTTACGAATCTGGAAACTCATAGATGAAGTACTCAATACCATCCTCTTTGCCATGATTGGCCTCCAGATGGTTGCCATGCCTTTTTTAAGGGAATATTGGATGTTAAGCATTTTTGCAATTATGATAATCCTTATTGCCAGAATTATAAGTGTGTCATTACCAGCACTCTTCCTCCTCGGGAAAATTAACTTCAACAACTTATTTATACTTAGTTGGGCAGGCCTTCGTGGTGGTATTTCTATTGCAATGGCATTATCATTACCAGATTCGCCTTACAAGGAAGGCATACTTTCGGGCTGCTACTTTATAGTGTTATTTTCTATAATTGTACAAGGATTGTCTTTAAACAAACTTATTACAGTTTTAAAAGACCGTGAAGTTTAAGTACTCAAATGATAAACAGTTTAATCCCCTAATAAAGAAATGTCTTTTGTAAATTTATATGAATTCATTAAAATGAAGAAAACGTTAATACACAGTGAAAATTCACATCAAAAATATGGTATGTATACGATGTAAAATGATATTGAAAGCCGAATTGGAAAAGCTGGGTTTGAATTATTCCCAATTGGAATTAGGTGAAGTTGAAATTAAGGGGGGCATTACTGAAGAACAACTAAAACAGCTCGACAAAGGGCTGCGAAAATATGAGCTGGAGTTGATGGATGATAAGAGGGGTATACTCATTGAGAAAATTAAAAGTGTAATTATCGAACTTGTTCATTACACCGATGAACAATTAAAAGTAAACCTATCTGACTACCTAAGCGAAAAACTTAATTACGATTATACCTATTTAGCCAACCTTTTCTCTGAAGTGCAAGGTATCACTATTGAAAAATTCTTTATAATCCATCGTATTGAAAGGGTAAAAGAATTATTGGTGTATGATGAACTGAGTCTGACTGAAATTTCCTATAAGCTGCATTTTAGTAGCGTTTCCCACCTTTCTAACCAATTTAAAAGAATCACCGGATTAACTCCTTCCTATTTTAAACAATTAAAACATAAAAGACGGGGCATAGTAGACCTTGATAATGTGTGAGCTTGTTACAAGGCGTAAAGCTAAAGGGAGAAGTTGGCCACTAACACTTATCTAATTTTCAGAAAAGTAAAAAAGCCTGAAAGCTATTCGCTCCCAGACTCTAGTACTATTTTTCTTAAAATATTAACCTAAATATTTATCTAATAAAATATCCATTTCATCTCTCAACTTTTTAGCCTCTATCCTAGCCTTCTCAGCAAAATCTTCTCCTGTTGAAGCATATATGATTCCTCTTGAAGAATTGACCAATAGGCCGCAAGTTGAGTTCATGCCAAATTGGGCAACTTCCTGCAAGCTTCCTCCTTGGGCACCAACACCTGGCACCAATAGAAAGTTATCGGGAGCAATTGCACGGATAGCTTGTAATTCACTGGCACGTGTAGCACCTACCACAAACATCAATCTTTCTGCCCCAGCCCAGGTATGTGCTCTTTTAATCACCTTTTCATATAGTTTTTCATCTCCGTTTAATGATGAAAATTGAAAATCTTTGCTGCCTTCATTAGAAGTTAAAGCAAGTAGTATTACCCATTTATTTTCAAAACCTAAAAAAGGACTTACACTATCAACACCCATATAAGGAGCTACTGTAACTGAATCAAAGTCAAACCCCGACTCTTCTTTGCTAAAAAAAGCACGAGCATACATGGCCGAAGTATTTCCAATATCACCTCTTTTGGCATCAGCAATAGTGAAAATATCTTGAGGAATCAGGTTCATGGTAGCCAGCAAATCTTGCCATCCGATCACACCTCTACTTTCATAAAATGCTGTATTGGGTTTATACGCTACACAATACTCGGCAGTCGCTTCAATAATTTGCTTATTAAACTCCACTACCGGATTGTCGTATTTCAGTAAATGTTTGGGTATTTTTGTAATATCTGTATCAAGCCCAACACACAAAAAAGATCTTTTTTTAAGAATATTTTCAAAAAGCTGTTCTTTGGTCATGCTAATTTTTTCGCAAAGTTAGGATAATTTTCATAGTACCATACATAACCAACTATCGTTCTGAAAAGTGCATATCCATTAGAATATTTGAGATTCAGTCAACTTAGCAAACCGAATAAAAAAATTAAAAACAAAACGCATAAAAAATTTGATAAATTAAATTTAATAACTACTATTGCAATGTTATCTCTTTCTAAAACTCTTTTGAGAGAAAATCAACGTAACTTTTCTTGAACATTAAATCAAAATATAATTATACTGCTATTCGCTAGTTACTAATATCTCTATTCACAACTAAATTTCTTAATACAGATTCCTAAACATTTTTTTAATTGATGTACGACATTATTGAACTGAACGACAAGCTCGTTTCGGAGCTTAGAGAGATTGCTAAAGGACTTGGAATTCCTGATTTTGACGAATTAAGGAAACAGGAGTTAATTTATCGTATCCTTGATAGTCAGGCTATTTCAAGTATCAGCACGGGCAGTTCTGATGAAGCTGAAACAGAATCGGTTCCAGATGCAGATATCGAGGGAGATGAACCAATTTTTGATGACGATTCGCTCAAAGAAGTTTCAAAACGTAAGCGCATCACTCGTAAAGTTGCCAAAGAGCCCGAAAAAGTGGTTTACGGAGGCAAAACAACGCCGACAGAACCCTTAGCCGCTATCCCAGAAAGCCCAACCACACCAACTGCACCAACTGCTCCAACTGCACCAACTGCTCCAGAAGAATCCAAAACAGATAATCGCATACAGCGCCGTCGCACTGAGCCTTCTTCTAATGATAGAGGCCCGAGACAACAGGCAGCTCAATCACAACAATCCACCCCAATTACTCGTACTAGTTTAGAATCTAATGCATTATCAACTGTTGATTTTGAAAATGTTATTGTAAACGAGGGTGTATTGGAAATTATGCCTGACGGGTATGGTTTCCTACGTTCTGCCGATTATAACTATTTAACCTCACCTGATGATATTTATGTATCTCAGTCTCAAATAAAACTATTTGGTTTAAAAACCGGCGATACCGTTAGAGGTAGTATTCGTCCACCAAAAGAAGGAGAAAAATATTTTCCTTTAGTGCGTGTTGAATCTATTAATGGTCGTGTTCCGGCTGAAGTTCGTGATCGCGTTCCATTTGATTACCTGACACCACTTTTCCCTTATGAGCGTTTAAATTTATTTACTAATACAGGCAATTACTCAACCCGTATTATGGATATGTTTACACCAATTGGTAAAGGGCAACGTGGTATGATTGTAGCACAGCCTAAAACTGGTAAAACATCATTATTAAAAGATGTTGCTAATTCAATTGCCGAAAACCATCCTGAAGTTTATCTGATTATCTTGTTAATTGATGAACGTCCGGAAGAGGTTACAGACATGGCTCGTAACGTAAAAGCTGAAGTTATTTCTTCAACTTTTGACGAACCGGCTGAACGTCATGTTAAAATTGCTAACATCGTACTTGAAAAAGCTAAACGCATGGTAGAGTGTGGTCATGATGTAGTAATCCTTCTTGACTCTATTACACGCTTAGCGCGCGCTTACAATACCGTACAGCCTGCTTCGGGCAAAATTTTATCGGGCGGTGTTGATGCCAACGCATTACACAAACCTAAACGTTTCTTCGGTGCGGCACGTAAAATAGAAAATGGAGGTTCTTTAACCATTTTAGCAACTGCCTTAATTGATACCGGATCGAAAATGGATGAGGTAATCTTTGAAGAATTTAAAGGAACCGGTAACATGGAGTTACAGTTAGATCGCAAGCTTTCTAACAAACGTATTTATCCTGCTATTGACCTTACCGCTTCAAGTACCCGTCGCGAAGATCTTTTATTAGATAAAGATATGTTGCAGCGTATCTGGATTTTACGTAATCACTTAGCCGATATGACTTCGCAAGAGGCAATGGAATTCATGCTTTCTCGCATGAAAGGCACCAAGTCAAACGAAGAATTTATGGTTTCTATGAACGGATAAAATAGCTGTGAAAATATGAGACTGGAGAAATGTTCTAAACGATCTCCTGTCTCATATTTCCAAACTATCTTTCAATGAAAAAACACATTCCTAATTTTATTACTTGCTTAAATTTATTCACTGGGTGTATTGCTGCTTATTATGCATTAAAGGCCCATGAAATAGCTGAGTTGGAAGTGGTAACCTACTTAATGTTGATTGCTGCTTTCTTTGATTTTATTGACGGATTTGTCGCAAGATTAGTAAATGCACATTCAGCTATTGGAAAAGAATTGGACTCACTAGCTGACATGGTGAGCTTTGGCTTTGTGCCGGGGGCCATTCTTTTTAGCATTTTAAATTATGCTTTAGCGCCAGAGGTAAAATACCTTGCTTTTTCAGGTTTTATTGTAACCGTATTTTCAGCACTACGATTAGCCAAGTTTAATGTTGATGAGCGTCAAGGTGATCGGTTTATAGGTGTACCTACTCCTATAAATGCCATATTTATTGGCTCATTGCCATTTATAATAGATGGATATCCGATTGTGTACTGGATTTTAGAGCATCCGCCTTACTTCATTTTCATATTAATAATTGTGCAGAGCTATCTATTAGTTTGTGAGCTGCCATTAATTGCGTTGAAATTTAAGTCGTTCGACTGGGAAGTAAATAAACTGAGGTATATTTTAATAATCTCTTCGGTGGTGTTCATCATTTTGTTTAAATTTGCCGCCGTTCCGCTGATACTATTGGTTTACATCCTATTATCGCTGATACAATATAAACTTTCATCATAATTGTTGTTGTCAAGCTGTTGGAGTTTGACGGACTACAACTTAAAAATAAAATAAAACACACATGAAATTTATCGCCGAAATTGACGTAATGCCCCTTAAAGAAATCCTTGATCCACAAGGAAAAGCTGTAACCGGAAGTATGAAAAACTTAGGTTTAAGCGAAATTCATAATGTGCGTATCGGAAAGCATGTTACGTTGGAAATTGAAGCCGAAAATGAGGCAGTGGCAAAAGAAAAAGTTGATACTGCCTGCAAAAAGTTACTTGCAAACTTAATTATGGAGCAATATCACTTCACATTGCACCAAGCATAAATAAAAATGTATCAGTAGGATTGCTACTGTACATTTCACATTAAAGATGTTAAACATACCGGTGGTAAAAATCCGGTATGTTTTTTATTTTATCTGAATCACTTCCAATCCATCCTTACATTCCAAAAGTAAGTTTGCAATAGTTTTATGAAAAACCGGATGAATAACGTCACTTGCTATTTCGTTTAAAGGAATTAATGCAAATCTTCGGTTGGGCAACTGCGGATGCGGAATAGTTAATCGCTGAGTATTAACAATTTCATTTCCAAACAACAAAATATCTATATCAATTACCCTTGCTCCCCAATGCTCTATTCGCTTGCGTCCGAGTTCTTGTTCAATTAATAATAAATCACTTAAAATAACGGAAACATCACTCTTTTTCGGATTTACCTTTATTGCCTGGTTCAAAAAATCAGGTTGATCTGTTTTACCCCATGCCGCCGTTTGAAATAACGACGAGCATTTTTCTATACCCCCAACCCTTTCATTAATAAGCTTAATTGCTTTTTCCAGATTTTCCTTACGATTTCCTAAGTTTCCTCCCAATAAGATATATAGATCGTTCATCTACCCTATTCTAAATATTAAAATATTGAGCAATTTTAATAATAATTTATTTTAGTATACTTGTGACTGATATTTTTGCACCGTAAACATCGCCCTATAAAAACTTAATTGTATTTTTATTACGCTTTTCAAAAATCAGTTTAACATTATGGCTCAATTCTTCAAATTCGTTTTTGCTTCAATGGTTGGTACTTTCATTACTCTTGTTTTAGCAGCCATACTTTTTGTTGCTATCATTATTGGAGTAGTTAATTCAGCCAGTAAGGAAAAAAACGTTCAAGTTCATGAGAACTCAATTCTAGCTTTAAATTTCGATTATGAAATTCCTGAACGTACCCCAGCCGATCCGTTTTCTGACTATAACTATAACGAAATGCAAAGTAAGAATACAGTTGGTTTAGATGATATTTTGGTAGGGATTAAAAATGCAAAAGAAGACGACAAAATTAAAGGTATTTACATCAATACAACATCGGTAGGTGCTGGTTTTGCAACTGTTGAAGAAATCAGAAACGCACTTATCGATTTTAAAAAGTCTAAAAAATTTATTGTAGCCTATAGCGAGTATTACACCCAAAAAGGATACTATTTAGCTTCAGTTGCCGATAAAGTTTATTTGAACCCTGTTGGCGAAATTGAATTTAAAGGCTTTGGAAGTCAGATTATGTTTTTGAAAGGAGCTCTTGAAAAGCTTGAAATTGAAGCTCAAGTAATTAAAGTTGGCACCTATAAAAGTGCTGTAGAGCCATTTATTTTGGATAAAATGAGTGATGCCAACAGATTACAAACCAACTCATTTCTTGGGTCGATGTACAGTCACTTTCTTTCTAAAATTGGCCAATCGCGCAATATCACGCCTGATTCATTGCGTGGAATTGCTAATCGACTATTAATTCAAAGGGCCGAAGATGCTTTAAAATTCAACCTGGCTGACGGTTTAAAATATAAAGACGAGGTTATTGATGAATTAAAAAATCGTTCAAATATCGCTGAAGATGACGACCTGAACGTGATCAGCTTAAGAAAATACAAAAGCGCTGAAACAAGCAAAACTGATTTACCATCAGATCGAATTGCTGTAGTTTACGCATCAGGGGATATTATTGGAGGTGAAGGTAATGATAACACTATTGGTTCGGAACGAATTTCAAGAGCAATACGTGAAGTACGCGAGGATAAAAAAGTTAAAGCTATTGTTTTACGTGTAAACTCTCCTGGAGGAAGCGCTTTAGCTTCAGATGTTATTTGGCGTGAGGTTGAATTAGCCAGAAAAGCTAAACCGGTTGTTGTTTCTATGGGCGATTATGCTGCCTCTGGAGGATATTATATTTCATGCGCTGCATCTAAAATTCTAGCTCAGCCTAATACGATCACAGGATCAATTGGAGTATTCGGAATTATTCCTAATGCACAAAAGTTTTTCAACAATAAATTGGGTGTTACTTTTGATGGTGTTAAAACCGGTGAATATGCCGATATGGGCAGTATAAGCCGTCCTTTAACTGAATCTGAAAGAGCAATACTTCAGGCTCAGGTGAATAATACTTATAATATTTTCACAAAAAAGGTAGCCAATGGACGTAAAAAAGGACAGCAAAGCATCGATAGTATTGGTCAGGGAAGGGTTTGGAGTGGCATTGAAGCATTACGGATTGGATTGGTGGACAAATTAGGTGGAATAAATGATGCAGTAGCAGAAGCTGCTAAATTGGCAAAACTTACTTCGTACAGAACAGTGTCTTATCCTAGCCAGAAATCCATATTTGAAAGCTTTTTTGGTAACGTAACCGATGATATTCAAACCTCACTACTTAAAAAAGAGTTGGGTGATGAGTATAAAATCTATCAAAAAATTAAACAAGTATCTCAGCTTAAAGGAATTCAAGCCCGTATGCCATTTGAATTATCAATTAATTAAAGTTGATTTTAACCTTTTAACATAACTAATTCACCCATGAAACGTACCGCAACTGCTATTTGGAAAGGCTCTGGTAAAGAAGGTCACGGAATCCTTTCAACTCAAAGTACTGTATTAGATAATACGCAATATTCATTTAATAGTCGCTTCGCCGATGGTGTAGGCACTAACCCTGAAGAATTGGTGGCAGCTGCTCATGCCGGATGCTTTAGCATGAAGTTGAGCTTTTCTTTAAATGAAGCAGGTTTTACAGCTGATGAAATTCATACTGATTGTGCAATTTCATTTGAAAATGGGGCAATCGTTGAAAGTCATTTAACTTTAAGGGCAAAAGTTCCGGGTATCAGTGCAGATAAATTTGCTGAATGCGCTGAAGACGCTGAGAAAAACTGTCCAATTTCAAAACTACTAAACACTAAGATTACATTAGAAGCTCAATTGATATAGCAACTGCGTAACAATCGAAATTTAAATAGACGACCGGAACTCCCGGTCGTTTTTCATTTGAAAACAAAAGGTTAAAACTCTCAATATAATTATAATTAGTTGTTTGGGATATAAACTGCTTTTCTTTTAGGAATTAAATTATTTTTGTGAGATGGAAAACAAAACGATCGCTCGTACCTTACGGTTGCTTTCACAATTGATGGAACTTCAGGAAGAAAACCCATTTAAAGTAAAATCAGTAGCCAATGCCGCGTTTAAAGTTGATAAGTCCCCTGTAAAAGTTTACGGTTTGAACCTTGAACAACTCGAAAAAGTTGAGGGAATTGGAAAAAGTATAGCTTTAAAAATTGATGAACTGAACCGAACCGGAGCAATTGATGAGTTGACCAAACTGCTTGCTATTACTCCAGACGGAATTATTGAAATGCTTTCAATAAAAGGTTTAGGCCCAAAAAAAATTCAGATTATATGGAAGCAACTTGGGATTGAAAATATTGTTGAGTTGTATTATGCTTGCAATGAGAATCGTTTGGTAGAAGCCAAAGGGTTTGGATTAAAAACTCAAGAAGAAATAAAGAAAGTTATAGAGTTTACCATGTCAAACATTGGTAAATTGCTATATGCACAAGCAGAAGAGCTCAATGCAACAATTGAAAAGGAACTCTTAACCTTACCGTCAGTTTCTCAAGTGGCCACAGCAGGTCAGATGGCCCGAAAATGCGACATAATAGAAACTTTCAGTTTTGTGATAGCTTCGGAGAATTCATCAACAGTTCTTAATGCGATCAATAATAATAAAAACTTTTCAGGAGCATTAATGACGGAGAATCAATGGAATGGAAAGTTTGATCATTTTTCAATAGAAATCACTTTTTCATCACCTCAGGAATTTACATGGAATAAATTTAAAGCCACCGGAAGTTCTAATCATATTCAGCACATCGAAGCGCTGGAATCAACAGATATATTAAAAAACAAGAGCAGTGAAGCCGAAATTTATCAAACGCTAAACTGGCCATATATTATTCCTGAATTGCGAGAGGAATGGAATGAAGAAAAGCTAAAATCAATTGATCATAATAATATTATAGTTCTAGAAGACCTAAAAGGTACAATTCACAACCATAGTACTTATAGCGACGGAATTCATACACTTAAGGATATGGCTCTGTATTGCAAAGAGTTAGGGTATGATTACCTGGGAATTTGTGATCACTCAAAATCTGCGTTTTACGCCAATGGCTTAACCGAAGAACGCGTTGCACAGCAACATGCCGAAATAGAAAAACTTAATCAAGAACTTGCTCCATTTAAAATATTTAAAGGTATTGAATCTGATATTTTATACGATGGTTCTTTGGATTATTCAGATGAAATACTGGATAGCTTTGACTTAGTTGTTGCTTCTGTACACTCTCAATTAAAAATGACTAAAGAAAAAGCGAATGAGCGCTTGATCAAGGCTATTGAAAATCCATATACAACTATTTTAGGACACCCTACCGGACGCTTACTTTTAGCACGAGAGGGATATCCACTGGATCATAAATTAATTATTGATGCCTGTGCTGCAAACAATGTGGTTATCGAATTAAATTCCAACCCATTGCGTTTAGATTTGGATTGGCGTTGGATTGATTATGCACTTAGCAAAAACGTTATGATATCAATCAACCCTGATGCCCATAGAAAAGAGGGTTATCATGACATGAAATACGGTGTAAATGTTGCCAGAAAAGCAGGATTGACCAAAAACCTGTGCTTCAATGCTTTATCTGCAAATGAAATTGCCCGAAAATTTGAGCAAAAAAAATCTTCTAACAAGAAAATATAATCTAACTTTCCTTAAAACCAAACCCGAGCTCATTAACAGAACTCAGCATGAATCAAAAGACCAAAATTTTAATTATACGCTTCTCTTCTATTGGTGATATAGTGTGGACCACCCCTGTAATCAGGTGTATAAAACAGCAATTACCAAATGTTGAATTACATTTTGCAGTTAAAGCTGTATTTAAAGATGTTGTGAAGGCAAATCCTTACATAGACAACCTTCATTTGCTCACCAAAGACAATCTGAATGATTTGATTAAGACTTGGAAGACTGAAGGATTTGATTATGTTATTGACCTACACAAAAATATCCGTACAACTAAAATTAAATGGAAATTAGGTGTAAAGTCATACACATACACAAAATTAAGCTTGCAACGTTTCTTTTTTACCCGTTTTCAACTGAAAGTAATGCCTGACTGGCATATTGTTGACAGGTATATGAAAACCGTTGAACCTCTAGGGGTAAAAAATGATGGTAAAGGTTTAGACTATTACTTTTTGCCTGAAGATGAAATTGCCAAAGATACATTGCCTTTGGCTTTACAAAATGGTTTCGATTGCTTTGTTATTGGTGGAAGCTCATATACTAAACTCTTACCTTTCAATAAAATGATTGAGCTATGTGATAAAATAAGCAAGCCAATTGTTTTAGTTGGAGGCAAAGAAGATTCTGAAACAGGTGATAAACTTGCAGCCTATTATCAGCAAAAAGCCTTAACCCATCCAAAAGGATCTACTCCAATTATTGTAAATTATGCGGGTAAGCTAACTATCAGTCAATCAGCATGGATGGTAAAGAATGCTGAAAGAGTTTTTGGTCATGACACCGGATTAACACATATTGGTGCTGCATTTCACGAAACCGTTTATTCAATTTGGGGCACAACCTCTCCTATTGGATTCAAGCCATATTGCAAAAATCCCGTTATATTCGAGAATAATAATTTGAACTGCCGTCCATGCTCAAAAGCAGGTAGGGATTCTTGTCCGAAGAAGCATTTCAAATGTATGACTGATATTGAATTTAATTTCTGATAATGAAGACATTATACTTGGTAAGGCATGCCAAATCTGATAAATCCTTAATCAATATAAATGATTTTGACCGTCCATTGAATGATCGGGGGTTAAAAGACGCACCGGCAATGGCTAAGATTTTATCGAAAAAAATTAAAAACCCAGATTTAATAGTCTCAAGCCCTGCATTAAGAGCGTTTACTACAGCTCAGCTTTTTGCAGAAGTGATTGACTATGATGTTGAAAGCATTCGGCTAAATCCTTCAGTATATGCTGCCAATGTTACAACTTTACTTGGTGTTATTAATTCACTTGAAGATCAGTTAAATACGGTAATAATGTTTGGGCATAATCCTGGATTAACAGACTTATTCAACTATTTAACGGACAATAATTTATTAAACTTACCAACTTGTGGTATTGTAAAAATTGATTTCGATCTGCAAAGCTGGAAACTGGTAAGTCATGGAACAGGAACTTCGACTTATATCGATTATCCTAAAAACAACAGATAAAAATGAGCTCTAATCCCAACTGGGCGTTGGGATTAGAGCTCTACCAATTTATCAATAAACCTTAAGATTGAGGTGCAAAAATATTACGACGGCTGGAATAGGTTTCATCGTGTTGACTAAGGTCAAGTCCAATCGTTTCATTCTCTTCATTTACTCTTAAGCCAATTAGCACATTCGCCAGTTTAAAAATTACCCAGGAAACGCAGAAACTATAAGCAACCACAATCACCAAGGCGATCAAATGCTTGTTAAATAACTCAAAACCACCATAAAACAATCCGTTCGCACCAGCCGGATTAATTGTTTTGTTGGCAAAAACACCTGTTAATAACATACCTACAATTCCTCCCAAACCATGGCAAGGAAAAACATCAAGCGTATCATCAATAGATGTTTTTGATTTCCAATGAACTGCAAGGTTAGAAATAATGCTTGAAAGCGCTCCAATAAATATACTTGGCGCTATCGCAATAAAACCGGCACCAGGAGTAATGGCTACTAAACCAACTACCGCCCCGATACATGCTCCCAGTGCAGAGGGTTTCCTACCTCGGGAAGCATCAAAGAAAATCCAGGTAAGTGCAGCAGAAGCGGATGATACAGCAGTAGTAGCAAATGCATACACAGCCAGCGATGATGCGGATAAGGCTGAACCAGCATTAAACCCAAACCAGCCAAACCACAACATTCCGGTTCCTAAAATTACATATGGGATATTGGCCGGAAAAATATTGTTCCCTTTCAGTAAATCTTTACGTGGTTTTAGCACTATAGCACCTGCTAAAGCAGCACAACCAGCTGAAATATGTACAACGGTACCTCCGGCAAAATCCAAAACTCCCATTTTAAACAAGAAACCTTCAGGATGCCAGGTCCAATGTGCTAAAGGAGTATATACAAATAGGCAAAACAAGATCATTACAAATAAATAACCTGCAAATTTTATACGTTCAGCCACAGCACCAACCACAATTGCAGGTGTTATAACGGCAAATTTCAACTGAAATAATGCAAAAAGAAGCAAAGGAATAGTAGGAGCTAATTTCCAAGGGCTGCCACTAAACACATTGTTAAACATAAAATATGTTTTAGGATTTCCTATAAACCCGCCCACATCATCACCAAAAGCTAAACTAAAGCCTACTACCACCCATAAAACCGTAACAACACCTAAAGCAATAAAACTTGAAAGCATCGTAGAAATAATGTTCTTTTTATTAACCATTCCACCATAAAAAAAGGCCAATCCTGGTGTCATAAAGAAAACTAGCACGGTTGAAGTCAAAATCCAGGCAATATCCGCAGGAACTATTGAAGATTTATCAGAATTATCGCCAGAAATTGGTACAAACAAACCAAAAACTGAAATTAATAACAGAATGAGTAAAAAAAAAGACCACTTTCTAGACATAAACATTAATAATTTGTATTATGTCGTAAAAATAGAATTAAATTTTAATTATAAAATAAAAATTTTCAATAAATAATACAATTAATTAAAAAATTATCAAAAAATCATAACATTTTTTAATAGTAAACTATTTAATAATTGAACTAATTTCAAGTTTTAACAGCATTTTATGAATAAAACCTAAAGAAAATTAAGATTCAAATTAATTTATAATCAAAATAAAACAACTTTTCTTCCAAAAAACCATATACTATCTTTTCCTATTCTAAAAAATCAAAAAAAAGAGCAAATTCTCATCCAATTTCTGTGATTAAGCAAGGGCGTAGCACATTTCGGTAATTATACGGTAATGCATAGGAAAATTTTCTCGGTCCGGTTTGACTTCAGAGGGAAATTCATTTGTTGATTTCAGCAGGTTAGCTCCTTACCCTACTCAGTGGCTACAATATTGATGATATTGGGGCAATTAAAATCAACCATTCTTTTGAGTAAAGTAGCAAAGGGGTATCTTAACAATTTTTAGCCGTATAAGAAATTAGATAAAGTATAAAATTCATCTATTTTATAACATTATACAAGTTCAGCCTCTTTCAACCCGATCGAAATAGATAGATTAGTAATGGCATTGACTACCTTATTGCAAATTCAGATATTTTTTATTTGGGAGGACTTTTTCGTATTAAAAATTCCGAACCGCAATAGTTTAGTAATATACAAACGGAACCTTACTATCCGGGTATAATAGTTAGTACAAGTTGATGTAATAAGGACAAGGGAAATATGTTTATGCAGATGGAATATGCAAAACATACTTAGTTTCAAAAAATTCTTCTTTAAAAAAGTCACTAATTGAATACAAAACGACCTGTCGTTTAATTTCAGCAATCTCTTCTTCCAAATCGCCCCCTTTTAAGTACAAGATGCCATTGGCCAGCTTATTTTTTGACTCTTTTAGGAATTTCCCCTTTACCCATGGATAAAAATTAGCCAAACGGGTTACGGCTCGAGATACTATAAAATCATATTGACCGTTGATTGTTTCTGCCCGCGCTTGTTCGGCTTTTACATTTTTTAAGCCTAATGCTTTAGCCACTTCAGTAACAACTTTTATTTTTTTTCCAATGGAGTCAACCAAATGGAAAGATACATCAGGAAATAAAATTGCCAAAGGAATGCCTGGGAACCCGCCTCCAGTACCTATATCTAGTATCTTTGACCCTGGAGCAAATGTTATAACCTTGCCAATGGCTAATGAGTGTAATACATGTCGCTCGTAGAGTTCCTCAATATCCTTCCGTGAGACCACATTTATTTTATCATTCCACTCAGCATATAAAGAATAAAGCTGGGCAAACTGCTCTTTTTGGGTATCGGTAAGGTTAGGAAAATAATTGAGAATGGTATCCACTAAATATTATGTTTGGTATTTCTAAGTGTATTATATAGCAAATCACGAGCACGTAACAACTGCGCCTTTACAGTTCCTAAAGGTAAATCGAGCTCCCTCGCTATTTCTTCATATGAGTATTCTTCAAAATAACGCAAGATAACCAATCTTTTGTAGCGAGGAGGCAAACCTTCAACAACTGTTTTTAACAATGCGGCTTTTTGTTTGCGTATTATGCTTTCCTCAGGAGTTGGAGTATATCCAGCAACGTCAAAACTTTTACCCGAGTCTTCGTCATCATCCATTGGTTCATCAATAGACAAAGTTGCAATACGTTTCTTTTTCAGAAAATCGATACAATTGTTTGTTGCGATCTTAAATAACCAGGTACTAAATGCAAAGGTTGGCTGGTATTTATCAAGATTTCGAAATGCTTTGGCAAATGTTTCAATGGTAAGATCGTTAGCATCTTCTTTATTATTTACCATTTTGAGTAACATAAAGTAGATGGAATCTCTATAGCGTGACATTAAGGAGCCGTATGCTTTCTGGTCCCCTTCAATTGCTTGCTTAACAAGGTTTAAATCGTTAACAGCATTACTTGAAAAGTTCGGGTTTACTTCCATCGTACTTTACTTGCTGCAGGTTTAACCAAAGTCATTAACACTAGGTATAGGTTATAAATAAAATCGTACAAAAATGAAAAGAACCATAAATCAGGTACTTGAAGTTTTTGCATTGCTTTTTTATAGGTAATAGTTAAGAATATTAAATATAATACAAATATACCTAGTATTATTTGATAATTAACTTGCAAAATTAAACTTGCAATTACAACGCCATAAAAAACAACGGTAGCAAGCGTTCTGATTGAAAGCATTATTTTGTGATAGGGTTTGTAATACTTTCCTACACTCATGTGGCGGCGTTTTTGTCTCCAGAAATCAGTAAAGCTTTCTTTGGGCTCACTTAACATTGTTGCTTCTTCTGATATTTCAATACGTGTATTGACTGCATTGGCATGAGCATTTACAAACAGGTCATCATCACCCGATAAGAGATGCATATGACTAGCAAATCCTTTATTTCTGAAAAATAAATCCTTACGGTATGATAAATTTCGACCTACCCCCATATAAGGTTTTCCTGCCAAAGCAAAAGAAAAGTAGTTAAGTGCCGTCATAAAGGTTTCAAACCGAATGAACTTATTTAGAAAACCGGATTTACGGACATATGGAGAATACCCCAATACGATTTCTGTTTGGCCATTATAGTTTTCCATCATTTTTGCAATCCAACGGTTGCTTAATGGTAAACAATCTGCATCGGTTAATAAAAGCAGATCATACTTAGATGCTTTAATTCCTAAGGTAAGGGCAAATTTTTTACCGTGTTTGTACTTATCATTTTCCTCAAGGTGAACAATACGTAAGTTTTCATATTTAGAAGTCATTTCTTCTAAAATATCTATTGAACTATCGTACGAACAATCGTTAACGACAACAACCTCAAACTCCGGGTAATCCTGCTCTAAAATGGCTGGCAATTTTGCCTGCAAGTTTTCTGCTTCGTTTCGGGCACAAATAATAATACTTACCGGTTCATTTTTAGTTATCCCAGGTTGATGTTCTTTCGTAAAGGCAAATTTATTGTATAACAAAAAAAGATAACCGCAATTAACTAAGAATGCAACTCCCAGTACAGATAGCAGCGTAATTGCTAATGGCGTAAATTCTATTGGCATGGTTCGAAAAAAATTAAGGCAAAGAAAACATTTTTAATCTACTATTCGTGTAGTGTTGATAAAATAATAGTGTGAAATTCCCAAATTAGAAGTTCCTATATTTGCAGGTTTATATAGAGCCCGCACAACAAATGTTTTTGAATGGCCGTGAACACATTGCGGGTTCCTTGCCTTTTTTCAGGCAGTGATTACGGTCAGAAAAAAATATTACTTTCAGTAAAAAGCTTAAAGCATTCATGAAGTTTGATTTAGTAGCAACCGATAACGCCTCCAGCGCCCGGGCAGGGTTAATGCAAACCGACCACGGAACGATAGAAACCCCGATTTTTATGCCGGTAGGGACTGCAGGGACGGTTAAAGCGGTTCATCAGCGCGAATTAAAAGAAGATATTGAAGCGCAAATTATCTTAGGTAATACCTATCATTTATACCTCCGACCAGGATTAGACACAATTCAAAAAGCGGGCGGTATTCATAAATTTAATGGCTGGGAAAGGCCAATTTTAACAGATAGTGGTGGATACCAGGTTTATTCCCTGGCCGATATTCGTAAAATAAAAGAACACGGAGCTACCTTTCAATCCCATATCGATGGGTCAAAACATTTATTTACCCCCGAAAATGTAATGGATATACAAAGGGTAATTGGCGCCGATATCATTATGGCATTTGATGAGTGTACTCCATATCCTTGTGATTATTCTTACGCCCGTAAATCCATGGAGATGACTCACCGTTGGTTAAAGCGCTGTTGCGAACGATTTGATACCACAGAGGGTTTGTATGGATATAATCAGACATTATTCCCAATTGTACAAGGCAGTACATATAAAGATCTTCGTATACGTTCTGCCGAAACCATTGCCTCTTTTGAGCGCGAAGGAAATGCTATCGGTGGATTATCGGTAGGTGAACCGGCTCCTGAAATGTACGAGATGACAGAAATAGTGTGTAACATCTTACCAAAAGCTAAACCCCGATATCTAATGGGTGTAGGTACTCCTATGAATATTTTGGAGTGTATAGCATTGGGCATTGATATGTTTGATTGTGTTATGCCGACAAGAAATGCTCGTAATGGAATGTTGTTTACAAAGCATGGTATCATCAACATTAAAAATGAGAAGTGGAAAAACGACTTTTCTCCAATTGATGAAACCAGTGACTTGTATGCCGATCAGGTGTATACCAAAGCCTATTTAAGACACTTATTACAATCAAAAGAGATTTTAGGGGCCCAAATTGCCTCGTTGCATAATTTGCATTTTTATTTATGGTTGGTTAAGGAAGCTCGTATGCATATTATTCAAGGAGATTTTATTCAATGGAAGAATAAAATGGTTGTTGATATGGCAAAAAGATTATAAATTTGAATATTCATTTATTGAATCAATGTGATTTTCAATATTTGAATATTCAAATTATGTATACAGATTTTGATTATAGTCATTTAAGAGTTACTAGGGAGCAACTAGGATTAACTCAAAAAGAGGCCGCTAACGCCTCAGGAATAAGCCAAAGGGATATTTCGCAGCTCGAATCGGGGCTTAAGAAGTTTTTTCCTTTGGCTTATATTCTTTTTTTGAATCACAATGGTGTAAATTTGAATATTCTATTTTCGAATACTTTGAATATTCAAAATTTGATAACAAATCGATTGGGACGTATTCGCTCCATCGACCCTGAAACTATTCAATTTAATTACTCCGTATTCAAAATAGCCAGAGAAAAGGTTGGATTAACTCAAAAACAAGCCTCTGAACGCTCAGGACTGTCACAACGCGATATATCTCAACTAGAAGCAGGGTTAAAGAAATTTATTCCCTATCAGTTTATTCAATATCTAATGAATATTAAAGCTGATTTAAACCAGGTTTTCAGCTATTCACCACCAGAGCCTAAAAATGGTATAAGTACTCCTATTCAACCAAATTTACAGCCTAAAAACCCCGAATTTTCAGTAAAAAACAAAACCCCTGAGAATCGCATATTTGAAACACAACTGACCATTGATACGGAATATTCAAAAGACAATGCCTCTGAAATTTCACCTGAATTATCTCTTAAAGTAGACCATATAACTAATCATTCAAACAATGAGTTAAATGATCAATTATCGATTGATAAAAATGAACCTGTAAGTGCGGTTCCGGCAAAAGAAGTTATACCGAATCTTCCGCAGCCTAAGATGGTAACAAAGGAAAAAATCAAGTTGGAGCCAGGCATCCCTTTGATAAAAAAACTGAATACGAAGAATTACATTGAGCTATGCGCTGATGAAGATTTTCTCAATAACTTACCTTCTATAAAACTCCATGATTTGGAAAACGGAATATTCAGAGCATTTGAAGTGAGCGGAAGAGAAATGGAACCTCTGTTTTATGAGGGAGATATTGCTGTCGGCTTTAAGGTTGATGAATTTGAATCAATGAAAAACAATGGACTGTATATTTTGGTAAATAATAAACGTATCATTTTACGCAGAATCATCAATTGTATTAAAGCTTCAAATGAACTTATCTTACTTACCGATAATGAAACAATTGCTAATGAAATATTGAAGATAAATGAACTAAAAGAAGTGTGGGAGTTTCAGCTTAAAATAACTTCTTCTGTTGATCAGCTGAAGAACAGTTTTAATGAGTTATATTTTCAATTAATGAAGATTCAAAAAGATTTGGAAGTAATAAAAAGTAAGTTATAACGTATTGAAGTTTTAATACTGAAAAGCTGATTTGCATTTCCGTATTTACTCTTAAATTTGCCAGTTGCTAAAATTTTGACTGCATTTGAAAAGTTTAATACAAAAGTTTAAGAAACTACTGAATATCACTCAACTGGATGAGTTTATCATCAAAAAGTTTTTAACCACCTTTTTCTTTGGGTTGGCCATTTTCGTGATTATCATCGTAATTTTTGATATTTCTGAAAAACTGGATGATTTCCTGAAAAGTACGGCAACGATGAAAGAAATCGCCATTGACTATTATTGCAATTTCATTTTGTTTTATGTGAGTATGCTCAGCCCTCTTGTTATTTTCCTGGCTGTTATTTTCTTTACTGCAAAAATGGCTAACAACACTGAAATTGTACCCATTTTGAGCAGTGGCATAAGTTATATTCGTTTTTTGTACCCTTACTTTGTTGCTGCCACGTTTTTAGCTGTTTTAAGCTTTGTGGCTAATGCTTACATAATACCGCCATCAACTCGCAACAAGCTAAACTTTGAACAAAAGTATATTATTAAAAAAACGGAATACAAAGGTCAAAACCGCCACTTTAAAATTGATGAAGGTAATTTTGCCTACATACAAAGCTATGATTCAAAGGATAATAGTGGCTATAAATTCACTCTTGAGAAGTTTAAAGGTGATTCGCTTTATTACAAATTGGTTGCCAACCGTATTGCCTGGGATACAGTAAAGAAAGTATGGAGAATTGAGAATTATTCCATCAGATATACCAATGGGTTGAAGGAACGCATGGAAAGTGGTGAGAAAATGTTCCTAAAGCTTAGTCTGAATCCTCAAGACCTAGAAAAACAAGATGATGAACGAGGGGCCTTAACCCTACCTCAGTTAAATAAACAAATTAAAGTGGAAAAATTACGTGGCACCGGGAATGTCTCTTCTTATGAAATGGACAGATGGCGCATTATTACCACTCCCATTTCCATTTTCATATTGGTTTTAATAGCCGTTACCCTATCTTCAAAAAAAGTTCGTGGTGGTGTTGGTTTACCTTTAGGAATCGGGATCGGGTGCTCATTCGCTTATATAGTTTTGATGCAATTTGCAGTCATCTTTTCAACCAAGGGTGGGTTACCAACATATATCGCTGCCTGGATTCCGCACATTGTATTTGGTTCATTAGCTATTTATCTTTATAAAATTGCTCCTAAGTAACAATTTATTCAAGCTCCATTTAACTGTAATTGTTTGGGGTTTTACTGCCATTTTGGGCAAACTGATTACAGTTTCGGCACTTTCATTAGTTTGGTACCGTGTAATTATTGCTGCTATAGCACTTTTTATTTTCTTGAAATTCAAAAAGAGCAGCCTCAGAGTTTCAAAAAGAGATTTATTTCAATTAATCGGCATAGGTTTGCTTGTTACTCTTCACTGGGTATTCTTCTTTCATTCCATCAAAATATCTACTGTATCAGTTGCTCTGGTCTGTCTTTCTTCACAAACTTTATTTACAGGTATTTTAGAACCATTATTTATGAAAACCCGGATATCTAAACTTGATGTCCTTGTAGGAATACTCATTGTAATTGGAATTACCTGTATTTTTCATTTTGAAGGTCAGTATACTTTGGGTATTATTATTGGTTTAGCCGCTTCTGTGCTGGCTTGTCTTTTCAATATTTTAAATGCAAAAATGGTTAAACGTGAAGATCCTGTTTTAATCAGCTTTTATGAACTTGCAGGTGGATGGGTGGCGTTAACAATCTTTTTGGCATTAACCGGCCATTTCAACTTCGCTCAGAATTTAGTTTTAACCTCTTCAGATATATTTTACCTACTTACTTTGGGTATTATTTGTACTGCAGTAGCTTATGTTGTTGGAATTGCCGTAATGAAAGAATTAACAGCCTACACAGTTGCATTAGTTACCAACCTTGAACCTGTTTACGGAGTAATTTTAGCTTTACTCATTTTTAAAGACAGTGAAAAAATGACTACAGGGTTTTATGTGGGAGCTCTAATTGTTGTTGCCTCAGTTGCTCTTTATCCTATGCTTAAACGAAAAAGTGAAGCCTACAAAAAGCAACGCTTCGAAGCAAGCTCAAAATAACCTGCGCTCAAAATTATAAATCCCTTTCTTTACCAATGAAGTCTAAGTCTCACAAGTTGATTTAGGTTTCTCTATTTATTTAGGAATACTAATTCTCTAGTCCCCCCTTTGTTAAAACATTGATTACAAAAAGAGCTTCATTAGCCTAATAAACTTCAAATCTCATTTTAATATTTCCTCCCCGTCTGCAAAATGAAACAAACCAAAAAGACTCCTTAGATTTTGTTTGTACTATTAAGCCCCCATCTTTCCTTAAAACTCCTCAATCATTAGATCTTATTTATCATCCTAAACTGTAGCAATAATTCTTAAATAGAAAAGTACATTTCTTACATCAGCATAAATCCATTATTTTAGGGCGACAGAAGTGAATATTTAAGCTTTATTTTTTAACATAAAAATCAATAAATCAGATAATTCACAATAACATTTAAACTATTAATTAATATAAAATCCATCCAGAATCTAATTATTTTAGCATAACCTTAAAAATGAGGCACTTACAAAAGTTTAAATTATTGTATATCAGTATATTTATATCAGTTATTTTAACAATTAATTCATATTCAATTTTTGCACAAGTATTTAACAATGGTCAAAACCCTCCCTCTTTAAAATGGCAACAAATTAATACCGAAAATTATCAGGTTATCTTTCCTACCGGATTGGAAAAAGAAGCCGAACGAACAGCCAATGTTTTGGAGCACCTGTACAACTACGTTGGGAAATCATTAAAAACTAAAAGCAGAAAAATTTCAATTATCCTGCAAAATCAATCGACTGTTTCAAATGGTTTTGTCACCCTGGCTCCCCGTCATTCAGAGTTTTATACAACTCCTCCTCAAGATTTAGAACCTAACAATTGGATCAACAGCTTGGCTATTCATGAGCTAAGACATGTGGTTCAAATTGACAAAACAACTTCTGGAATTAATATTCCCCTAATCGAAGAAATTCAGTTTGCTTTATTTGGAGGGGTTTTTCCAATTTGGTTTATAGAGGGTGATGCAGTAGTTACAGAGACTGCTTTAACAAGTTCAGGCAGAGGGCGCTTACCTGATTGGGAAAAAGAATTTAGAGGCAATGTACTTTCGGGTAAAAATTATAGCTATTCAAAGCATTACTTCGGCTCATTAAAAGATAACATCCCCGATTATTATCACTTAGGATACTATATGGCAGCAAAAATGAGAAGAGATTATAGCGATTCTGTTTTCAATTCCATTTTTACGCGTGCCAAGAATAAGTTTTATATACCGTGGCCTTTTTCAAACTCCCTGAAGCATCATACAGGTTTTAATACCAATCAGTTTTATTATCAAACAGTAAAAGAACTCGGTAACAAATGGGAAAATCAGCTCAATTCAACTCAAAGTGTTAATTATTCAACTATCAACAAACGAAAAAACGACGTCGCAACTGATTATTTTTTACCCAAAGCACTAAATGAAAATGAAATTGTGTGTATAAAAAAAGGTCTGGCCGATGTGAGCACGTTCTTTAAAATCGACATAAAAACTGGAAAAGAAACATCCATTTTGACAATGGGTCCTCAATTAAGCCCGCATTTCGACCTTAAACAAAATATTTTGATTTGGGACGAAATAAGGTTTGATCCGCGATATCAATATAGAAACTACTCCGTTATATGCACTTACAATTTAAAAACAAAAGAGTTTAAGCAGCTGACAAAAAAATCAAAGTACTTCTCACCCTCGCTTTCAGCCGATGGAAAAACCGTTGTTTGCGTGCAGGTGACAGAAAACAATCAATTCAATTTGGTAATTCTTGACAGGGAAACTGGTAATATTATAAAGACAATAGACAACCCGAAAAACTATTTTTTACAGACTCCAGCATTTAACGCTGATGGTAATATGATTGCTTATGCAGTTTCTGATAATCATGGTAGAAATTTAGCTGTTTATGATCTTTCCCAATTAAAAGAAACTCTTTTGCTGGATTGGAATTTTAAACAATCCTTAAGGCCCTCCTTTTATCAAAACCAGCTTTTTTATCATTCTTCCTATACAGGAATTGACAACATTTTTAAACTTGATTTGGCATCTAAAAGTATAAAACAGCTTACATATAGCTCATCAGGAGCATATAATGCTACTGTTGACTTGTTGTACAAACGATTATTATTCAACAATTTCAGTTACAGGGGACAAGATATTTCATTAATCCCTTTAGACAAAGGCAATATAATTGAGGTTAAAGAGACACCATCCGCATTTATAAATTATTATCAGCCTATAGTTGCCCGAGAACATGGCAAGTCAGTTTTAGATAGTTTCCCGAACAATAGCTATAAAATTTCGACTTATAAAGAAGGCCTACATTTAATTAACTTTCACAGTTTGAGTCCTTATGCTATGAGTGGAGATAACGACAACTATACGGCTGGAATTAGCCTTAAATCGAACAACTTATTAAATACGATGTCAGTAACGCTTGGTTATACGTATGATAATTCAGTAAAGTCAGGGGAATACAATGCATCCATTGCTTATAAAAAATATTATCCAATTTTTAGTTTAAATTACACAAACCGAAAAAGAGTAGCGGTTTTCGATTCGGTTATTAACCAACAAACCTTTTATAGGCAATTTAATTTCAGAGAAAACAGAGCTGACTTAAGCATTACGGTCCCGCTAAGCTTTTACAAAGCCAATTTTAATTACAGCATTGGTTTAACATCAAAACTAAGCTACATTTCAAGATATAATATTGAAAACGGTCCACAAGACTTTATAAAAGAGATAAAGTTTCCGATAGATAATACACTTTATTTTTATCGTACCTCCAGAAGTAGTGCGAGGGATATTAACCCTAAATGGGGCCAGCAGATAAGCCTAAGATATAATTCATTTCCATTGGATGACAATTTAGATGGTTCAATTTTCACATTGGAAAGTACATTTCTATTTCCAGGAATAATCAAGCATCACTCCTTTTTGGTTTCCTTTAATTATCAAAACAATACCGGCGTTTTTCGCAACGCAATTGAAATTCCTCAAGCATCAGGAGCTTCTTATTTTAACCGAACGGCTCCTTTAGAAAATTCGCTTTTATTCAGGTATCGTTTCCCTCTTTTTTACCCTGATTGGGAATTAGGTCGTTTTGCTTATATCAAACGTTTTAAAGGCGGTTTATTTACTGATTTTGAAAACATTAACAATGCAGGAGAATTAAAATCTTACGGGCTGGAATTACGGGCGGATTGTAATTTATTACGTTTCTATCTGCCACAATTTGACATCGGGACTAAAATGATTCTTTTTGCAAATAAAAGTATTCAATCACCGGCTTTTGAACTTATTTTCAATTTTAGTTTATAAAACTTTGTTTAATCGCATTGTATTACAGTTAAATCTTATAAATTAAGACGTTAAACTGATACAACTATATTATGAGCTTAAAAACAATCTTCATTATAGTGGTGACCGCGTTGCTTACCATTGTACTCATGCAAAATACAAGCGATGTTAATGTGAGGATTTTGCTTTGGGATGTAAGGGTTTCTTTTATTTTATTAATGGCATGCATTGCTATATTATGCTTTTTGATTGGCTATCTGGCTGCATACCGACAAAAAAGAAGCGTTTCAGGACCAGTTTCTCCTTCAACTCCTGATAGTGGATTAAGTGAGGATGACAAGAACTATATTCAATAACTTTGAAAGCGATCCATTCAAAACAAAGGCCTTAAACTAAGATTAAGACCTTTGTTCTTATTAATTCATTTTAGCATCTTTAGCTTGATCAGCCAATACTTGCTCACGTCTAATGATATCGGCAATACTGGTTTCAAGTAAAATTTTCAAAGTAGCATCTCGAACATCTTTGGCTACATCTCTTATTCCACAAGTAACCTCGTCTTTGCATTCTTCACAACGCTCATAAAAGTTTAAACTAACACAAGGCAACAACGCAATTGGTCCATCGACAATACGTATAATAGCAGAAAGATTGATCTCCTCAGCTGGTTTAAGCATATAATAACCTCCACCTGCACCTTTCTTACTACTTACAAATCCGTTATGCTTCAGTTCCAATAGAATTGCCTCCAGAAACTTCTTCGGAAGTTGCTCATTTTTAGCAATGTCGGCAATCAGCATGGGCTGGTTAGTTTCATTTTTAGCCAAAGCCACCAGTGCTTTAATAGCGTATTTAGTCTTTTTGGATAACAATTTCTCTAAAGTTTATAGTAGGTTAAAACTGCAAATTAACCAAATGTAACCCAAAATTGAAAAAAATACAAAACCGATTTATTAAGTAGTTTGAATATGAATAGCCAAAATTCTAAGTATGACAAACTGATACTCCTAAATATACTTGCCAAGCATCATCAAAATAATCCGTAGCGAAACTAATATGACTACAATTCCAACCACCAACATAATTGTTTTAACCGGTAATTTACTTGACAAACGAGCGGCAATTGGTGCTGCAATGGAACCTCCTATAATTAAGCCTGCAATAACCTGAAAATGATCCAGTCCTAAAACTAAAATAAAGGTTACTGAACTTGCAAATGAAACGAAGAATTCAGTTAAGTTTACTGAGCCGATAGTATAACGTGCATTTCGGCCTCCGGCTATTAATGTTGAAGTAACGATTGGTCCCCATCCTCCACCTCCGACTGAATCCATAAAACCGCCAAACCCCGCAAGCCAGCCAATTTTCTTTAATTTCTTTTTGGATTTTTTCTTACTAATCACCTTACGAATGATAATTACTCCCAAAACCAGCGTATACGTGGCTACAATTGGCTTCATTACATAAGCATATTCTTGCAATGAGGATAAGAGATAAGCTCCTGCAATTGCACCTAAAACCCCAGGAATCACTAATGTTTTAAAAAGCTTACTATTTACATTGCCAAATTTAAGGTGACTTATACCTGAAACTCCGGTGGTAAAGATTTCAGAAGCATGAACACTGGCACTTGCCGCCGCGGGTGTAATACCAAATGACATTAAAAATGTTGTCGCACTAACGCCGTAGGCCATTCCTAACGCACCATCAATCATTTGAGCAATAAAACCACCAATTATAAAGATGAATATTTCGGAAGTGACATGGTTACCTACCCAGTTTCCTGCTGCCGTAAAATTATCGCTGGTTGCGTATTTGCCAGCAAGAAATCCTAAAATAATCAGGCCTAAGCCCGAAAACACATAGGTAAGAATATTTACAATTTTACGACGTTTGGGCGTCTCCGGCTGAGTTCTTACTGCTAAGACAGAGGTAATATCATTTAATTGGCGAACCTTGTCAGCAAAATCACCATTTAGTTTTTTACGAATAACCTCCATGTTATTCAAAACATCATCAATTTCATAAGGGAAAGCATCGTTTAAGATCTCCTTTACCCTTTTTGCCATTGTGGGAGATTTACCATTGGTTGAAATAGCCAATTTCAAATTGCCTTTTTGAACAACCGAACTCAGATAAAAATCACAAAACTCTGGCGTATCAGCGGCGTTTACCAAAACATTTTTTGCATGCCCTAAACGATGTATTTCAGCACTTTTAATCTTGTCATTTACAGCTACAATGACCAAGTCTTTACCTTCCAGGTCTTCTTCCTCAAATTCCTTTTGTTTGAACGGAATTTCATATTCCTCCAAAAATTCTTTTACTTCTGCAATAAAATCTTTGGCAATTACTTCAACTTTGGCATCAGGGCTGTTACTGATTACCGCACGTAGCTTTTCAAGGGCAACATTACCCCCTCCAACAATCAGTGTATTGAGGCTTTCCAGTTTTAAAAACACCGGAAATAGATTATTCCGGGGACGATCATGTCCTATATAGGAATGATGAGGAACAACTTCGGCTGTTTCTGAAGATTCCTTTTTAACTTCTGCTACTTCCATGTGTTTTCCTTCTTAAGTGATGCTAATTGTTCAAAGAAATAAGAGTTACGTCCCAATCGAACCACCTCACCGATTACAATTATGGCAGGATTGGTTAATTGCTGTTCTTTTACCATAGAAGCCATCGTGTCGATAGTTGCATAACCAGCTTTTTCTTCAGGTAATGAACCATTTTGAATAATGGCAACCGGAATTTCGCCTTTGTTATTTTGGGCAAACACAGAAGCAATTTCTTCAAGCTTATTCATTCCCATCAAAATGATAACCGTAGCAGAAGATTGGGCAGCATGGTAAATATCTTTGGAAAGCTCCCCAGATGCAGTAGTACCTGTAACCACCCAAAAGCTTTCATTGGTACCACGAACTGTAACAGGAATTTTTTGTAATTCAGGAACTGAGTAAAATGAAGAAATACCGGGCACAACCGCAGTTTCAATACCAAAAGCTTCAGCATAGTCAATTTCTTCATACCCACGACCAAAAATGAACGGATCACCACCTTTTAAACGAACTACATGTCCACATTGAAAAGCCTTTTTCACAATCAGTTCATTTATCTGTTCTTGCTTCATGGAATGTTTGCCAGCTCGTTTTCCAACTGAGATTAGCTCCGCTTTCTTTGAAGCATATTTAAGCAGTTCCTCATTAGCCAATGCGTCAAACAACACCACATCGGCATCGGCAATAGCCTTTAATCCCTTAATAGTCAACAAGTCAGGATCACCTGGACCAGCTCCTACCAATGTTAATTTAGGCTGTATATTTTTATCATTAATAATCATTAGCTTCTACTTTCTTAAAGATTTAACTATTGAATTAAAATCGATTCACGGTATTCTTTAACCAATTTGGTAAAGTTGCGAGCCTGATCTAAATAATACGCTGCAAAATCAGCTGTTGGCTCATTTTTGTTGATTTGATAAATCAACTCTTCAAAGGAAACCGGAAGATTTACTTTAGCAGTTTGGACCAAATGCGTATCAAAATCTTTTACAATACCGCTTTGTGTATTGGTTTTTACACCTTCAGAAGTTAAAATAGCCTTAGCAGAGTTAATATATGAGGTGTAGGCATTGTAAATACTGTCTGCATATTCGGCCTTTTCAAACGCTTCCTGAGCACCTGCAATCTTCTCATCAGATTCCAATAAAAGGGTTGCAATCAAGTCAATAGTAACTCCGGCACACTCACCTACTCCAATAGCTTGTACATATGGTTTGTCTTGTCCCCAATCAATGAAGTCATCGTCGGTAATATTGGCTAGGTCAGCTAAAGGATTTAATAAATCATAGAAATAGATTTTTCCTTTACGCTGATAATAGCTTAAGAAATACTCACCCTCTTCTCCGTTTTGCTGATAATCATTTAAAAGAATCCTCAATACTTCAGGACCACGTTTACTTGGCACCTTAATTACTTTATCAGCAACAGCGCCTAAACCATCTCCAAGCACACCTCCTCCTATTAGTACCTGAAGAGCAGGAAGTACCAACTTATCTTTCTTAAGACTTGATCCGTGAAAACCAATGGCAGCCATGGCATGTTGACCACAAGAATTAATACAGCCTGAGATTTTTATAGAGACATCATTGCCGAAAATAAAATCAGGGTATTCTTCATAAATCACCTTTTCCAGCTCGCGAGTGATATCTGTTGAGTTGGAAATTCCAAGGTTACAAGTATCAGTACCAGGGCAAGAAGTAATATCGGCCGTACTTTCAAAGCCAATTTCCGCCAAACCAAGCTCATCTAACTTATAGAACAAGTATGGTAAATGAGCAGCATGAACATATTTTAATAAAATTCCCTGAGTGTTAGTAAGCCTAATTTCATCTGCCGAAAGCTCTTTAACAATTTCAATTAGTTTACGGGCTACAGGAGTTAGAATATCTCCATTCACAATCTTTAGTCCAACAGCAAAATAACCGTCTTGCTTTTGTTTGAAAACATTGGTTTTGAACCATTTTTCATACTTAGAACTGTCAGCTATTTCAAAATCAGGAAGTTGGATTAAAGCAGGAAGTTGCGGCTCCTGGCTAACAGTTCCATCAATCTCAAAAATCTTATATTTAAGAGCCAAGCGCTCTTCCTCAATCAATTTTAAGAAACCCTCAAGCCCTACATCCTGCATCAGATATTTCATACGGGCTTTATGCCTTTTGACACGTTCTCCATAACGATCAAAGACACGTAATACTGCTTCAGAGAAAGGAACAATCTGATTGACAGGCAAAAACTCATAAGCAACCTCAGCTAAATAAGGTTGCGAACCCAAGCCTCCTGCCAACATTACCTTAAAACCACGAACTTCTTCACCATTAATGATTTTAACTTTAGGAACGAAACCCAAGTCATGCATAAATGTATATGCGGTATCTTTTTCTGATGATGAAAAAGCAATTTTAACTTTTCGTCCCATATCCTGGCACACTGGATTACGCAGAAAATACTCAAACATGACATGAGCATAAGGAGTTACATCAAATGGCTCATTTGGATCAATTCCAGCCATTGATGAAGCAGTAACATTACGCACAGTATTACCACAAGCTTCTCTCAAAGTAATGTCGTCACGCTCAAGCTCTGCCCATAACTCAGGGGTACGATCAAGACTAACATAATGTATTTGGATATCCTGACGAGTGGTAATGTGTAATCTTCCTCTTGAGTATTCATCCGAAACCTTACAAATGCGCTCCAACTGTTGCATAGTAACCTTACCATAAGGCAATTTTATACGCACCATTTGAACACCCTGCTGACGTTGACCGTAAACACCACGCGCTAAACGCAGACTACGGAATTTCTCTTCATCAATCTTCCCTTCACGGTATAGTGTAATTTTGCGCTCCAATTCAATAATGTCACGCTCTACTACCGGGTTTTCAAGTTCTGTTCTGAAGCTTTGCATATTGTAATTATATAGTCTATGGATTATGTGGATTATTATGCAATTATAAGACCTTTTATTGAGGATTCAAAAAATAAGTGTAAAAGAGTTTTAAAACAGTTAAGTAATAAATGCTAAAAACTCACTGACAATTGATATTTATTAAAAATATTACAACAAACAAGTGAAATAAATACCTAACTAATTAATCTCTTAAAAACTTATTGAAAGTTGAAACTGTAGAAAAAAAAGGAAACACTTGACTATATTTTAGACAAGTACCGGAGGATAATATTTTTTTTAGAAAATCATTAGGTTGAAAATAGTAACTGTTAAAACCCCTGCTAGCAAAAGCACATGGCGTTCATCAAATTCCAATTTGATTTCTATAGTTACTTCTTCTCCCCGTTTTAAAGATTGTACAACTTCTTTGAAATTCTTCATGTTCGTTTGTACGATAATGAAAAAAAAAAGTTGCCATTTTTTAAGTAAAAATCTAAATAACAGCTATTTATACTCCTTAACCATATTGGCAAATAATAAGCATAGCCATATAAATACGACTATGCTATTACTGACAACCAATTGAGTTTTTCTTTAATTCTATTTATTTAACAAACCATCAAATGTAACTGCTACGTAGTACAAACCTCCCAATGTCGGTCCTCCTGCATACTGCAGGTATTTTCTATTGAAAAGGTCGGTACCTCCTACCTTAACATTGGCTTTAGCCTGAGGAATAGCCAAAGACACTTGTGCATCAAAAGTGTGAATGGCATCTATTTTACCTGTAACCAACGGACTTTCCCATAAGAAGGGGGTCTGCCATTTGTAGATTAAACTAAAGCCTACATTTTTAAACAGCTCACGATTACCAAATGAAACATTCCCTGAGAATTCAGGAGTGTTGAAACCTGTTACGAAAATATCAGAGGTTTCATTTGCCTTCATTTTATTGAAACTGACATTTCCTCCAACTACGTATCTTTTATAAAAATTGTATGTCAAGCCTAACGCTGAACCAAAGTTGGTGTAAGTATTTTTTGCATTGGTATAAACACGATAACGATCCTGGCCTTTACTTGGAGCATTTCCTCCTGTACCTGGATTAGGATCACGATTACGATCAATCATTGCGATTACGGCTGGGTCAGTGCCCACCGTTTCGTCTTTGGGCACATACACTTGCACCTGGCCTAAAAAGCCCGTATAAGTGTTTGTATAGGCATCAAAATCAATTACCAGCTTATTATTAAACACGATGCTTTTATATCCAACTTCAAAAGAATTGATTCGTTCAGGACCGGCGTTAGGTAAATTAGCCACTTTCAATAGATCTCTGTTAGCTAATGCGGCAGCATCAGTATTTCCAGCCGCTTTAACAGCAGCGTTAAAGTTTACCACTGAAGCCTGAGTATAACTGTTTTCAAGATAACCTAATCCCTCATTAATAACCGGCAAACTTCCTACACGCTTTACCCTGCCATTGTTAACATATGAAAGGGCTTCAAATATTGCCGGAAAACGGTATCCTTGTTGATAAGTTACCCTAAAATTATGCTTGTCGGCATGTGTATAAACTGCTGCAATACGAGGAGTTAACTTTGGCTGAAATTCTGGATTGTAATCCAATCGTAATGAACCAAACAGCTTCAGTTTCTCTGCAAAGAAGGTTTTGGTGGTCTGAACAAAGCCGCCAAACTTTTTATAAGACACATCGTTGCCGAAAGTTCCATCATCCAATGGTGTATTTCGCTCATCAATAGGACGGGAAAAGTCAACAAAGTTGTTCCCATCCGGAATGATATCATAAATTCGAGCATCAGCTCCAATTAATAAATCAAAGTATCTAACCTGTTTGGACAGATCCCATTGACCTTCCAAATTATACAACCGGCTTTTTTGAACCAAGGCAGCGCCACCTGTTTCAGGGGCATCGGGTATTGTAGCTGATTTAATATCCCAGTTATTTATCTTAATAATAGTATTTTTTAAATCCTCAAATGCTTGAGTTCCAGGCTGCACACGACTGGCATCGGCTTGTTGACGGGCATATTGTGTTGCAGCAGCTAAATTAGCTGAAGTCAAAGCTCCTCCGTGTTCGGCACTGTAGGTATTCAGTGCGTTTTTGAATTTTGCGCCCCAAACACTTCCACTGCCTCCACTATATAAGTCCATATTATCGGCAAGCGGTTTTACATTAAAAGAATCACCTGTATCTTCTAATGACAGATATCCCCTTACCAAAAAGTTACTTCCTTTTAACTCAACTTTATGATTTTGCACCATTACATTATCCAGTTGAATTTTATTTCCACGTTGAAATACTCCGTCCATTTTTCCGATTCGATATGAATAAGATGCTTCCAAATGATCATTCACGCGGTAAAACAGAGAGGCATCAAACTTTAGATTATCTACCTTAGGACTAATTAAATCGCGTTCCCAATAGCCCGTGCGGGCAACCGTAAGTGTTTGATTAGTTTTCCCATCAATTGTTAACCCGGTGAGGGAGACAGTGTTACTTCCTGCTAATGCATCATCTCCATACTTATTCCAGCCATCAAAAACTATATTATTAGCACCATCTAATGCAGCATAAGCAGGATTGGCCGTTTTTAAGTTATTCGGATTTTGGTCTGTATGAGTGTCCGATAACCAATCAGTTCCCTGCATATAACTTGCATTAACCTTAAAAGCAAACTTGTTATTAAAGGCCATGGCATACCGTATTGCTGTTTCTGTTAAATTACTGATATCTCTGCCTGTTCCCTCTCCGACATGGTTTAACCCTGTTCTGCTGTACACACTTAATCCTTTATAAACAAAAGGACTCTTGGTCAACAAATTGGACATACCGTTAATAGCATTCATACCATACAATGCAGAAGCAGCCCCAGGAGTAATTTCAACACTGGCAATGTCAAGTTCTGTTGGGCCTATGGCGTTGCCCAATGGAACACCCAAGGTTGCAGCCTGCATGTCAACCCCATCCACCAATTGCATAAAACGAAAATTATTGGGAATATTAAACCCTCGGGTATTAGGAACTTTAAAAGTTAAACTTGAAGTAGTCATTTGCACTCCCTTCACGTTTTCCAAAGCATCATAAAATGATGGTGCCGGAGATTGTTTGATCGCTCTTATATCCAGTTTTTCAATTGCTACAGGTGATTTTAGAATATTTTCCTCAACCCTTGAAGCAGTTACCACAACTTCATTTGCCTGAATATTTATACTTGAAAGATTTAAGACGATAGATTGGTTTAAGTCTTTTACTTCAAATTCTTGAGCCTGAAAGCCTATCAAAGTTACCAGGAGGATAAAAGGTATCTTCTGACGGGTTTTTAGTTCAAATCTGCCATCGTTATTGGTTGCAGTACCAGAATTTGTTCCTTTTATGCGAACAGACACTCCTGCGAGCGGTTCCAATGAGTCTTTATCTTTAATTATTCCGCTAATGACAACTGCATCTTGGGCAAATAGTCCTAACGAAAAGGACAAAAGAATAGCCAGTAGTAATGATTTCTTCATTCTATTAAGTGTTAGTTTAGTTGAAAAATTTGAATATTAAACTGATTTGCTAATGAGCAAAATCAACTGTTTTGTTTTGACAGTTAACTACAACAGGTAAACTGATAGTGTATTATATATTTGCTTTCCATATAAATTTCTTTACAAGACAAATATATATAAAATCTACAGAATAAGTAGAGTATTGTAAATGTTTTTTTAACTATTTATTGAAGTGGATAACGATCCTAAGGTATTATACCAAACCCGGGATTTTTCGGGGGAGAATTAAAAATCCCGAAAGCTTTTACTTTCGGGATTTTACAGAGTTATCTGAATTTGAAAGAATTTCTATGCAAGCGCAAGCTTTGTAAGCTCCAGGGCTTGTTTAATATCAGCTAATATGTCATCAATATGTTCAAGACCTATGGAAACACGTATTGTACCCTGGCTAATTCCAACTTGTTGGCGTTCTTCTTCACTCAATTTGGAGTGTGTACTTGAAGCCGGATGTGTGGCAATAGAACGTGTATCGCCTAAATTAGCAGAAATAGAGAACATCTTTAAGGCATCCATAAATTTGCTTGCGCGATCATAGCCACCTTTAACCACAAAAGTCACAATCCCCCCTCCTGCGCGCATTTGTTTTTTGGCGATTTCGTATTGAGGATGTGATTTTAGCAAAGGGTATTTCACTACTTCTATTTCCTGATTTGATTCTAAGAATTCTGCAACTTTAAGGGCATTTTCGCAATGACGATCCATACGAACAGCTAAAGTTTCCAAACTTTTAGATAAAACCCACGCATTGAATGGTGACATGGCCGGCCCTGAATGACGGGCAAATGCCTCTATTTCAGTGATCAATTCTTTGCTGCCTAAAATCAAGCCCCCTAATGTACGTCCCTGACCATCAATATATTTAGTAGCAGAGTGAATAGAAAGGTGGGCTCCGTATTTAATTGGTTGTTGCAGATATGGAGTAGCAAAGCAGTTATCGACAACTAAAATTGCTTTATGCTTTTTTGCAAAATTACCTAACCATTCAAGATCAATAATATCGATCCCAGGGTTTGAAGGCGTTTCTACAAAAATCAGTTTGGTATTTGGCTGAATTAAAGATTCCCATTCATCTGTTTTATCTAAATCTGCATAAGTTGACGTTACACCCCATTTAGGAAATACGTTTACCAATAACTGGTGAGTTGAACCAAATACAGAACGGCTCGATAATACATGATCACCAGATTTTAAAAACGCCGCAAAAGTGGTAAAAATAGCAGCCATCCCCGTTGCAGTGGCCCATCCGGCTTCTGCACCTTCTAAAACTGCCATTTTCTCAATTAACTCCGAAGTATTTGGATTTGAATAACGGCTGTAGATATTTCCTTCGCGCTCATTTGCAAACAGTGCACGCATGTCTTCTGCATCATCAAATTTATAACTCGATGTAAGGTACAATGGCACTGAATGTTCTTTGGCTCCTGAGCGTTCTGCTTGAATACGAATAGCGTTGGTTTCGAAATTAGACATGGGCTAAAAATTTTTTGGATAAAAAAATGACTGAATGAGAAACTGAAAAGCAAACATATTTCGATTTGTCAATGACAAACGAATATTAAGTTTCCTGAAAGTTAAGACTATTATTAGATTCATGATCTTGTAATTTTTATAGTTCCCAAGCCAAAACAATAGCTTGGGCAGGATTTGGCACCTTTCCGTATTGGGCGGTTGCCAGAGGGTCAATGAGCCTGTTCTCTCGCCTCTTCTTTATAAGAATTACAGTACTTAGTGGAATGCTAAGAGGTAATTCAATGTGTTGCAAAGATAAGAGCCTTATTCTAAACTGCAAACACTATTTTTAGTGGTCTTAATATATTGATAAACAAAACCCATGGTTTAAGCCATGGGTTTCGGTTATATTTTCCCCGGATTTCAATACGGGTTAAGAAGTCTATTAATTCAACTTATAGGTATAATTTAGCTTAGCCGATTTACCTAAAATTTGTGCTACCGAACAATACTTATCATACGTTAAAGCCAGTGCCCGTTCAATTTTTTCGATACTTAATTCACCAAAGAAATGATATTCAACATTAATTACTTCAAATAAAGAAGGCACCTCTCCTTCAATACGTTTTGCATCAATACTGATTTTTAAGTCTTGAATTGGTTCTTTTTGTTTGGTTAAAATTGAAATCACATCAATTGCACTGCAGCCGCCTAAACCTGCCAAAAGAGTTTCCATTGGCCTAAACCCTTTATTTTCGCCACCAATTGCAGGGTTTGCATCCATACTTAACACATTTCCCTGTTCATTAACAGCTTCGAAATGATATGCGTTATTCCTACGTTCGAGTTTAATATTCATAGTTTTAATTTAGAACAAAGATATTAGATCAAAAAGCAAAGATGGGAATTAAGTAAATCAAACTTTCTATTCTTTCTTACATCTTTACTCATAATCCCTATCTACTACAAAATTATTCCGGCAGCCACTGTATTTTTGCTGCCTTCATCTATAATAATAAATGAACCATTAGCTTTGTTTTGCTCATAAGCATCAAAAAATAGCGGTTGGGCAGTTTTCACCTGAACCTGAGCAATATCATTTAACTTTAACTGCTTACGTTCTGTATCTTTTTCAAGTGTACTTGTATTTACAATGAAATCCACATCACGAAGCATCGCTTTAACACGATTATTACTGTGCTGTATAATGTATTTTCCACCTGGTACCGAAGGAGTTGTATCCATCCAGCAAATCTGAGCTATAAATTCTTTATCCGTCTTCGGCTCGTTACCGACTTTCGTAATCAGGTTACCTCTGGTTATATCAATTTCATCTTCCAGTAAAAGCGTAACGGATTGTTTTGCGCCAACTGTTTCAAAATTACCATCAAACGTGGTAATTTGTTTTATTTTAGACTTTAAGTTTGATGGCAGTGCCACCACTTCATCTCCCACACTTAATTGGCCACTTACTACCCTTCCTGCATAACCACGATAGTCATGAAACTCTTCTGATTGGGGACGAATTACGTACTGTACCGGAAAACGTGCATCTTTAGTATTAATGTCTTGATTTACCTGAACATTTTCAAGATACGCTAACAAGGTAGGTCCTTTGTACCATGTCATGCTTTCTGAAGGATTTACAATATTATCCCCTTTTAACGATGAAGCCGGTATGAATGTTAAATTTTGATGCAAACGGTCAAATCCTTTCACAAACTGCTCAAATTCCTCACGAATCTTATTAAAAACCTCCTGAGAATAATCCACCAAATCCATTTTATTTACACAAACCACTACTTCCGGAATTTGCAGCAGATTGGCAATGAAAAAATGTCGATGTGTTTGCTCAATTACTCCTTTACGAGCATCTATCAAAATAATGGAAAGCTGCGAATTCGAAGATCCGGTAACCATGTTACGCGTATATTCGACGTGGCCCGGAGTATCGGCAATAATAAACTTGCGATTATCCGTATTGAAATAGATATGTGCCACATCAATCGTAATTCCTTGTTCCCGTTCGGCGCTTAAGCCGTCGGTAAGCAAAGAAAGATCAAGGTAATCAAACCCTTTACGTTTACTTGCAGCCTCTACTGCCTGAATTTGGTCAGTAGTAAGTGAGTTCGTATCATATAATAAACGACCTATTAAAGTGCTTTTGCCATCATCTACACTTCCTGCAGTCGAAAATTTCAGTAATTCCATATTATGTCCTCTGTTATCGATTATCTGTTATTGGTGAACCGATTTATAGCCTCTATACACATATCACATTCGTTCACCCATTTTAACATTTCCTAAATTTTTACTTCTAAATTCTTATCTCTTAAAAATATCCTGCCAGCTTGCGTTTCTCCATTGCAGCCTCTGAACGTTTATCATCGAAACGAGCTCCACGTTCAGAAATAGTAGAGGCCTTAATTTCTGTGATGATATCGTCCACATTATCAGCTGTTGAGAGCACTGCAGCAGTACAACTCATGTCTCCTACGGTACGGAAACGAACATCAGTTTCAAAAATTGCTTCGCCATCCATGTTGATGTAAGGAGAAGCAGGAAAAATCAAACCATCACGCTCAAATACTTCTCTTTTATGAGTAAAGTAGATGCTTGGTAACTCCATATTTTCTTGTTTGATATAGCTCCAAACATCCAGTTCTGTCCAATTGCTAATTGGAAACACGCGTACGTTTTCACCAAAATTGATCATTCCATTTAAATGATTCCAAATCTCAGGGCGTTGACGTTTTGGATCCCACTGACCAAAATCATCGCGTACAGAGAAAATACGTTCCTTAGCGCGGGCTTTTTCCTCATCCCTACGGGCTCCACCAATACAAGCATCAAATTTGTGCTTCTCAATGGTATCGAGTAATGTAACCGTTTGCAGGGCATTTCTGCTGGCATATTTACCTGTTTCTTCAGCCACTTTCTTTTGATCAATACTTTCCTGAACAGAGCCCACTATTAACTGAGCCCCAACTTTATTCACCAGCCAGTCTCTGAATACAATGGTTTCCTCAAAATTGTGCCCGGTATCAATATGGACCAATGGAAATGGGAACTTTGCCGGAAAGAAGGCTTTTCTAGCTAAATGCACAAGGGTAATGGAGTCTTTACCTCCTGAAAATAATAAGGCTGGACGTTCAAATTGCGCTGCCACTTCGCGCAAAATATATATCGATTCTTCTTCTAATGTCTTTAAATGGTTATTCATATTTTTACATTTGAGTCTATAGACCAAGGTACAGTCCACAGAAAAATAAAACACTAAATCAATTTAAACCATGGGTAATGCATAAACCATGGACTATAGCTATTACTGTGTATGCAGTCCGCATTCTTTCTTTGAATCTTCCCACCACCAACGACCGGCTCTCGGATCTTCTCCTGGTTCTATGGCCCGGGTACAAGGCTGACAGCCAATACTTACAAAACCTTTATCATGTAAAGGATTATATGGCACGGCATTCTTCTTAACATACTCAAATACTTCTTTTTCTGTCCAATTTAGAAGTGGATTAAATTTTATAAGGTTAAATCCATGATCGTATTCAAACAGATGAAAACCTTTCCTATTTTCTGATTGCTCAGCTCTAACGCCAGTAATCCAAACTTCGGTTCCCGCTAATGCTTTTTTCAAAGGTTCTATTTTTCGAATACGGCAGCACTCTTTCCGATTTTCAACCGATTCGTAAAAAGCATTGATGCCCTTATTAAGAACAAACTGCTGAATTTCGTCCTGATTTGGATAATATGGAGTAATAGAAAGTTTATAACGAGCTACAGTTCTTGAATAAACTTCGTAAGTTTCATTAAATAAACGGCCTGTATCGAGGGTAAATATATCAATAGCTGCCTTTGACCTAAAAATGGCATCAGTAATAACCTGATCCTCTATCCCGAAAGAGGTTGAAAAAGACACCTTTCCTGGAAAACGAGTGGCAATCAAGGTCAATGAAGTAGCTAAATCTAATCCCTCTGCTTCTTTTTGAAGTTGTTCAATTAATTCGCTATACATAAATCCTATCGGTTTAGTAGTTTAATTGCAAAAGTATTAAAAAAATCATACCAAACAATAGTTTTTCATAAGTGGATGTATAAAAATTTAGATATCCAACAACTAATCAAAGTTTCGATGCTAAAATCGCAATCCAGTCTGTATTTTATTATGAAGATTAAAATTCGCTTTCTATTAAGAGTCTACCAAAACGAACTATCTTTAGGTTTTTCCAGACACTAAACCAATTTAAGTAACTATAAAACAGCACATTAAAAAAATGCACCAGTTATTTTCCGGCGCATTCACACAACAAAATTAAGACAGATGATTATGAACAATCACGAATAACTAGTTATTTGTTAAGCGTAAATCGGATTGGCAAACTAAATTGGACTTTAACGGGTTGACCATTCTGACGACCTGGCTTAAACTTTAACAACTTTACTACTCTCACGGCCTCTTCATCACATCCTCCGCCAATCCCTTTCAACACAGATGCGTTATATACATTACCATCCTTATCAACCACAAACTGAACCGTTACCGCTCCCTCAATATCATTTTCTACAGCCATATTGGGGTAACGCAAATTCCTTCCTATAAACTTGAACATCTTTTGAAATCCACCCTCATACTCCGGCATTTCTTCGGCATGAACAAATGGTGTTTCAGCTGTACTGTTGCCATTTTCAGTGCCATTGAGACTTTCTCCTTCATTCCCTGGCATCATATTCTCGGTATTTCCTGCTCCTGTATTCTCAGAAGAAATACTACCAATTGCCTTTCCCTCCAATTCCTCTTTCGTAGGAGGATGTTCTGGTTTGGCAACTTTTTCATCGGGAACAACTGTTAACTCTGTACTTTTTACGGTTGCCGCAGGGGGTAAACTTGCTGTTTTTTTAGGAAGTTCTGGCTCCAAAGGTTTGTCAGGAACGATTTCATATTTTCTGGTGTCAATTACATAGGGAATTGAAATTACTTTGGGCCCTTCATCAGCCTTAGAATGAAGGCTCACTGTTATTACCCCTAAAATTACCAAGCTCCCAACAGAAGAAAAAAGGGCTTTACGCATGGTTTTATCATAACGCGCACGTAATTGATAGGCTCCATACTCGCGGTTACGGTTCTCGAAAACAATTTCAGTTAAGTCGTGGGTGTTTGTGAACAGGTTCTTCATGGCTATAAGAGTTAAGTTTCTCTTAAGATGTAGCCAGAAAGCTTATTCCATAAGCATCAGTAAAAATTTTGTTCTTAAACTAATCAAAATTTACAATAAGTTAATTTACAGCCTAGTATATTTATACTCCGTAAAAAACTTTATTGTCCTTTTCTAATTGTGGCAGTAGTATTGGTTCTTTAAAAATGCCGAATACGGATGAGCCGCTACCGCTCATAGAAGCATATAAGGCCCCATTATCATAAAGCTCTTTCTTTAAAGCAGCAATTTCCGGGTATTTAGGGAATACTGTTGCTTCAAAATCATTATTAACTAAAGCTTTCCATTCCAAAATGGGAAGGTGTAACAACATTTGTAAAGATGAAGCTGGTTTTGCCGGCTTACAGCCACCATAAGCATCAGCAGTGGAAACATGGACAGGAGGCTTAACCAAAACCAAGAAGTATCGGTCAAGGTCTATTTCCTGGGATACAAATTCATCACCTTTACCGTAAGCAAAAACCGGTTTATTTTCAATAAAAAAAGCACAGTCACTTCCCAATTGTCGGGCGTACTGCTGCATTTGCTGAGTCTGCAATCCTAATTCAAACTTTTGATCTAAAAGTCGAATCATATAAGCCGCATCAGCTGAGCCCCCACCTAATCCAGCACCTACCGGAATGTTTTTTAATAAATGAATGTGAATCGATGGTAAGTTATAATCACGCTTCAGTAATTCATAAGCTTTTAGGCAAATATTATCATCGGCAGTTCCCGGAATAGTGGTACCATAAGCAAAAAAACGAGTTTCGCCAGCCTCAATTACCTCTAAAGAATCATGAATTTTTACTGGATAAAATACCGTTTCGATATTATGAAAACCATCATTTCGTTTTTCAACGATATTTAAGCCAATATTAATTTTAGCGTTGGGAAAGAGAATCATATCTGGCAACGAAAATAAAAATTATGCATAAAAAAGCCCACAATAATACTATTGCAGGCCAACACCGAACAAAACTAACTATTATTATTACTAATTTATTATTATTAGTAGCAAGCTGTTCATTTAGGATTTTTAGTATTCATAGAGGCTGATATTCAAGAACTTGTTACTATAATTTATTTTATTTAATATTTCAGAAACTTAGTTCACTTTTAGTTAATCAAACAGTGTACCAATAATTTTACTCCTCAAAAATTTAACATGAAAAGCCCCTGCAAAAAACGTTGAAGCAACTCAATTTAAAACTATCATGATTTAGGTGAGTTGTATTTAAGACTTATATTCAAATAAAGTATGATTTTAATATCAGCTTTTTAATTTTGCAAAAAGGAAAAGTTCATGAAACAATATCACGATTTAATGAGGCATGTTCTGGAAAACGGCGTTGAAAAACATGATCGTACCGGAACGGGAACAATTAGTATTTTTGGATATCAAATGCGTTTTAATCTCAGCGAAGGGTTTCCATTAGTAACCACTAAAAAAGTTCACCTCAAATCAATTATTCATGAATTAATTTGGTTTTTAAAAGGCGAAACCAATATTGCCTATTTAAAGGAACACGGTGTAAGTATTTGGGACGAATGGGCTGATGAAAATGGTGAATTGGGCCCTGTGTACGGATCACAATGGCGCTCATGGCCTACACCCGATGGAAAAAAAATTGACCAAATAATCCAGGTTGTAAATCAAATTAAAAACAATCCAGATTCTCGGCGTATTATCGTAAGTGCTTGGAACGTTGCAGAAATTGAAAACATGGCGCTCCCTCCTTGCCATAGTTTTTTTCAGTTTTATGTAGCAGAAGGCAAGCTTTCTTGTCAACTTTACCAGCGTAGTGCCGATATTTTCCTTGGTGTTCCATTTAATATTGCTTCATATGCTTTATTAACCATGATGGTGGCGCAAGTATGCGGTCTGCAACCCGGTGATTTTGTTCATACTTTTGGAGATGCCCATTTATACCTGAATCATCTGGAGCAAGCAAAACTTCAACTGAGCAGAGATTTCAGACCACTGCCTAAAATGGAAATCAATCCGGAAGTCAAAGATATTTTTGATTTTAAGTACGAAGATTTTACACTAACTGGGTATGATCCTCATCCACACATTAAAGCAGCAGTAGCTGTATAAATATAGAATTGAAGAGTAAGGTAAAGTATGAAAATAAGCATCGTTGTTGCTAAAGCTGAAAATAACGTTATCGGTAAAAACAATACATTAATTTGGCATCTGCCTGCCGACCTTAAATATTTTAAGCTGCTAACCACAGGTAATACAATTATTATGGGTCGTAAAACCTATGATTCTATTGGAAAACCATTACCGAATCGCAGAAACATTGTAATCAGCAGGAACACTGAACTAAACATACCAGGTTGCGATGTGGTTAATTCGTTAGAAGAAGCTCTGAAAATAACCAGTAATGAAAATGAAGTTTTCGTAATTGGAGGGGCTGAAATCTATAAACAAGCATTAACTCTGGCTAATACTTTATACGTTACCGAAGTGAAGGCTGGGTTTGAAGGAGATGCGTTCTTTCCTGATTTTTCATTGAACGATTGGGACGAAGCGTGTAGAACCGATCACAATGCTGATGAAAAGAATCAGTTCAATTATTCTTTTGTAACCTATAAAAGAAAAGTCAATAATTAATCTACATTGATTTCAAATTCACGGGTATCATAAGGTGGAGAGCCATGCTCCCATGGCCTTCTCTGCTCAAAAAAGATTTTAGTCGATCCCTTTTTCTGGCCTGTAATCTTAAATACTTCAGGAATTGAGGTTCCCACAGGAATGGTTGAATCAATTTTATGAACATCATCTTCATAATCAATTCTCTCCAGATCAATAACTCCATCATTCTCGATCCTATATTGCCAAAGCAGACCGGAGGTACCTTTGCCAGGTAATGAAATAAAAATACTGTCATTTAACTGTACATTCTTTGACTCCATCTTATGTGATTGAAGGGCTGACTTACACTTTGCTAAATTTAAACAAAATAAAATGCTTATAATCAAGATAAATCTATGATTAAATATTCCGGGACCAGAATCATTATTTTTTGATCCCGGAAAATTGAACAGGTTATTTAAACATACCATTTATGATACATTGCAGAATCTGTACCCATAACAAGGCAATCTAATCGGCCTGATGCCCAAGAAGCAGCTCCAACACCAGAACTTAATACCCCACTAAGATCTTCCACGCCACTCCATTATCCATCCCACCACGCATCATATGATTATTCTGTCCAGGGAAAAAGATATCAATTCGATTTGGCCCCCATGAAACAGCTCCGGGGTTTCCAAATACCTGGGCATTTAAGTCTTCCCAATTGTGCCAGGATCCATCCCACCATTTATGGAATAAGCTATTGTTGGTTCCTCTGGCAAAAATATCTAATCGGCCGCTTGCCCATGAACAAACTGTTGGGGCAGTTGTTATTATACCCCCTAAACTTTCCCATCCATGCCATGCACCATCCCACCATTTATGCCATAGAGCCGAATCCATACCCGCTGCAAAAATATCGATACGGTCAGGTCCCCAACTGACACAATAAGGATCTGACGTAAGTAATCCTCCCCAATCTTCCCAACCACTCCAACCGCCTTGATACCATTTATGATAAAGATGGTGATTTAACCCAACTACAAATATATCCAGCCTGCCATTTGCCCATGAACAAATAGAGGGACCACCTTGGATTAGACCTCCCAGTGAGCAACTAAAGTTGTGATTTTCAACTTTGCCATAGGTAATTAATTTAGATGTTAGAGATGTAATTGGTAAAAATGTTTTTTAGGCTTTAAAATTTCGGCATTATTCAAGCATTTTTGAATAAGACCTACCGTAAACGGCCAATTCCCGATCATAGCTCCACACTGGGGTATAATCCACAAAGCTTGACAGGTCTCTTAACCAATCTAAAGCATAAATTTTATTGTTTTCCATAATTTGTAAATGTACTTTCAAAGGTGGTCTAAAGTTAGATTTTTTTAATAAAAAAAATAATAAAATACTGATTTACAATTTATTATATCTTATTAATATAAATTAATTAACTAAATAAAAGCTACTACAACATAAATAAAAAGCATGGACTTTGCTTATTATTTATAAGTACAAACCACATAATATGTAAGATAAACTTGCGTAGATTCAAAATTTATTTAGATTTGCGACTTCGTAAAAAACCAAGAAAACTAAAGAAACAACGCTTTAATTAAAATTAACCGCATTATGCAAGGAAAAGGTGTCATCAGGTTTGTGGCTATTGCACTGGCGCTTGCTTGCCTATACCACATTTCATTTACCGTGGTAACAAGCCAAGTGGAGAAAAAGGCAAAGGAATATGCCAACGGCAACGCTGCCAAAGAGAGTTATTATTTGGATTCGATTGCTACCGAACCGGTTTTTAACCTGGGTATAGCAAAGTTTACCTACAGGGAATGTAAAGAGAAACAGTTAAACCTGGGTCTTGACCTAAAAGGCGGTATGAACGTTACAATGGAAGTTTCCATGGTTGACATTATCCGTTCAATGGCCGGAAACAGCACTGATGCTGCTTTCAATCAAGCTCTTGAATTAGCTAAACAACGTTCAATTAAAGGTGGTTCTAAAGATTTTGTTGAGCTTTTTGATAAGGCCTATAACGAAGTAGCCCCTAATGGTAAATTAGCCTCGATTTTCGCTACAGCTGAAAATAAAGGCCGTATCGATTATAATACTTCAAATGCTGATGTAATTAAAGTATTAAAGACCGAGTCAGAAAGCGCATTCAATCGTTCATTTGAGATTCTTCGTACCCGTATCGATAAATTTGGAGTAACCCAGCCAAATATTCAAAAAATTGGTGGCAGCCGTATTCTAATCGAATTACCAGGTGTTGATGATAAAGAACGTGTTCGTAAACTTTTACAAGGTTCGGCTAAGCTTGAGTTCTGGGAGACCTACGATAACCGTGAGGTATTTGGCGCTTTAGAAGCTGGTAACAAAGCTTTAGCATCTCAAGAAGCTTTAACTGAAAAAACCGGAGCTAAAACAGATTCTACTACAAAAGGTGCTGATACAACTCAGAAAAAAGGTGATCTAGCGCTTTTAAATAAAATTAAATCTGAGCCAGGTAAAAAAGACAGTTCGGCCGCTCAAGCGTTAATGGCTAAACAAAATCCATTATTCGCTGTATTAATTCCGAATACTTACCAAGCTCAAAACGGACAGCAATCATTAGCTCCAGGATCAGTTATCGGTTATGCAGCATTAAAAGACACTGCAAAAATCAACCAATACTTAGCAACTCCTGCCGTTAGAGCAAATTTTCCAGCAAATATCAAATTTGCATGGAGCGTAAAGGCAATTAACGACAAAAATATTTTTGCCCTTAATGCTTTAAAAGCATCAGGCCGCGAAGGTAAAGCTGCTTTGGCAGGTAATGTAATTTCAACAGCTCGTGCAGATTACAGCCAGGATGGCAAACCTGAAGTTGTGATGATTATGAACGCTGATGGTGCTAAAGAGTGGAGAAGAATTACTGCCGAAGCTGCTGCTGCAAATAATCGTGCTGTGGCGATTGTTTTAGATGATGCAGTTTATTCAGCTCCTAGTGTACAAAATGAAATTTCAGGTGGTATCTCTTCAATTTCAGGTAACTTCAAAGTTGAAGAAACTCAAGACTTAGCAAATATCTTAAAAGCGGGTAAATTACCTGCTCCTGCTAAAATCGTTGAAGAAGCAACCGTAGGTCCTACTTTAGGTCAGGAAGCTATCAACGCCGGTTTAGTATCGTGTTTAGCGGGTCTAATCGTCGTATTTATTTTCATGGCGATTTATTATAATAAAGCAGGTCTTTCTGCCGATCTTGCTTTAATCGTGAACTTATTCTTCATGATTGGGGTATTGGCATCATTTGGCGCGGTATTAACATTGCCAGGTATTGCCGGTATCGTTCTGAACATTGGTATGGCAGTAGATGCTAACGTATTGATCTATGAGCGTATCAAAGAGGAACTTGATCATGGTAAGAGCTTACGTATGGCCATTACAGATGGTTTCAAACACGCTTACTCAGCAATTATTGATGCGAACGTAACCATCTTATTATTAGGTATCATCCTTTATGTATTCTCATCAGGATTGATCCAAGGTTTCGCTACCACATTGGTAATCGGTATTTTCACTTCATTATTCTCAGCAATCTTTATTACCCGTTTGATTTTTGAAGCGCAGTTGGCCAAAAACAAAGTGATTAAGTTTACCAATGAGTTTTCTAAAAATTGGTTTAAAGACACGGATTTTGATTTCGTTTCTAAGCGTAAGATTTTCTACTACATTTCTGGTGCTATCATCCTTGCTGGAGCGGTTTCATTAGTTACGCGTGGATTAAGTTTAGGTGTTGATTTCCAAGGTGGACGTACTTATACCGTTCGTTTTGATAAAGATGTAAAAGTAGGTGATGTTCGAAAGGCATTAACTCCAGTATTTGATGGTGAAGCTCCAGAGGTAAAAACATTCGGTAGCTCTTCACAAGTTCGTATCACTACTGCTTATCAAATCGATAATCAATCAGAAACAATTGATAAAGAAATTGAAGCTAAACTAAAAACAGGTTTAGCGAAGATGGATAATAACAAGGCGCAAATCATGGACTCACGTAAAGTAGGTCCTACCATTGCAAGCGATATTAAGAAATCAGCATTCTATTCAATTGCGCTGGCGCTGATCATTATCTACATCTACATTTTGATCCGTTTCCGCAAATGGCAGTTTGGTGTTGGTGCTACTGTAGCCCTTTTCCACGACGTGTTGATCATTATTGCGGTTTACTCAATCTTTAACGGTTTGTTACCATTCTCGTTAGATGTTGACCAAACATTTGTTGCTGCAATCCTAACCATTATGGGTTATTCAATGAACGATACCGTGGTAGTATTCGACCGTATACGTGAGTACTTAGGCTTACACCACAGTAAAAACGAAACCATGGGTCAGGTAATTAATAGTGCCCTAAACAGCACCCTTAACCGTACTGTAGTAACCGGTTTATGTACCATGTTGGTATTGATCGTGTTATTCATCTTCGGTGGCGCTGTATTACGCGGTTTCTCATTCGCGTTACTAGTGGGTATCGTTGTAGGAACTTACTCATCATTGTTCGTTGCTACTCCTATTGTAGTTGACTTTATCCGTAAAGACGATAAAAAACAATAATTACTACTTAATGTAGTTTAAAGCGCAAATCGAATGGTTTGCGCTTTTTTTTTATTCCTTTATAGTGGTTATTATTATTAATAATTACGAAACAGAACAAAACATAATTCTGTGTCAATAGTTTTTATTAATATTGAACAAACACTATAACTATGTCAGTTGATATTCCCCAAACAAACTTTCCCAGAGTAGTCATAATCGGTGGTGGATTTGGCGGCATACAAGTTGCTAAAAAACTAAAAAACAAAGAGGTGCAGGTAATAATGATTGATCGTCATAATTATCATACTTTTCAACCTCTATTATATCAGGTAGCAACCGGAGGTTTAGAGCCCGATTCCATTGCCCATCCTTTAAGGAAGATTTTCAAAAACCAAAAGAACTTTGTATTTCGTGTTGCCGAGGCGCTAAAAGTTGAAGCAGAACAAAATGTATTAGTTACCAATATTGGAAATATCCAATATGATTATTTGGTTATTGCAACTGGTTCAGACTCAAATTATTTTGGCAGCAAAGAATTGGAGTCTCATACTATGCCTATGAAAACCATACCTGAAGCATTGGACATGCGAAGTATGGTATTGCAGAATTTAGAGAGTGCCCTGCTTACTGATAGCCTTAATGAGCAGGAAGCCTATATGAATTTTGTAGTGATCGGCGGCGGACCAACCGGAGTCGAAACAGCCGGAGCACTTGCCGAACTTAAAAACCATGTACTTCCGCATGATTATCCTGAATTGGACATTCGTCGTATGCAAATCAATTTGATTGAGGGCGGAGATCGTTTATTAGGAGCAATGTCGGAACAAGCTTCAGCTAAATCAGAAAAGTTCCTAAAGCAAATGGGAGTTAGCGTACGAACTAAAGAGCGAGTATTGGGATATGATGGAAATGTAATAAAACTTTCGAGTGGTAAAGAACTGAACAGTAAAATAGTTATTTGGTCGGCTGGAGTTAAAGGAGTCACCCTTCCCGGTATTAATAATAACGTAATTGTACCCGGAAATCGCTTTAAAGTAAACACCTTTAATCAGATTGAGGGTTATGATAACATCTTTGCCATTGGCGATGTGGCTGCAATGATTACAGATGATTACCCTAAAGGGCACCCTGGTGTTGCTCCTGCAGCGATACAACAGGGACAATTGTTGGCAAAAAACTTGGTTCAAAAAATAAATGATATCCCGATGGAACCTTTCAACTATTTTGACAAGGGATCAATGGCTACTGTTGGACGCAATCGAGCTGTAGTTGATATGGGATTTGTTCGCTTTCAGGGGACTTTTGCCTGGTTTGTTTGGATGTTTGTACATTTAATGACCTTAGTAGGTTTCAGAAACCGTGTGGTAGTATTTGTTAATTGGGTTTGGAGCTATTTCAGTTATGACCGTGGCACTCGCTTAATTATCCGTCGTTTTGAAAGGGAAGCAGATAAAAAATTAGATCCAGTCGAAGTTTAAACGTTCAATGTTTGCTAGGCCAGTGGTCAACACGGTACGATCCGTACCATGGAGACATGGTCTATTGACAACAATAAAAATCTATGAAGCTAAAACTCATCGAATGTCCTCGTGATGCAATGCAAGGAATTTCTGAATTTATTCCTACAGCTTTGAAAGCCGAATACATCAATAAACTATTAAAAGTAGGTTTTGACACTATTGATTTTGGCAGTTTTGTTTCACCAAAGGCTATTCCGCAAATGCAGGATACAAAGGAGGTATTGAAACTTCTCGACCTTACTTCTACCCCATCTAAGCTTTTGGCAATAACGGCCAATTTAAGAGGCGCAGAAGACGCCGTGCAGTTTGAGGAGATACATTACCTCGGTTTTCCATTCTCTGTCTCAGAAACGTTCCAAAGAAGAAATACGAACAGCACTATTGCAGAGTCGTTCGATACACTTGCACAAATACAGTCTCTTTGTATGAAAAATGGAAAAGAGTTGGTAGTTTACCTTTCAATGGGGTTTGGAAATCCTTATGGAGATGAATGGAATTCAGACATTGTTTCATATTGGGCTGATCGTTTAAACAGTATAGGAATTAAAACAATGGCCTTGTCTGATACCATTGGTGTTTCTACCCCTGATACCATTTCTTATTTGTTCAGTAGTTTACGTAACAATCATCCTGAACTTGAATTTGGTGTGCACTTGCACTCAACCCCCAATACTCAGCTTGAAAAAATTGAAGCCGCATGGCAATCCGGTTGCTACCGATTTGACTCGGCATTGAAAGGTTACGGAGGCTGTCCAATGGCAAAAGATGAGCTTACAGGAAATATTGCCACAGAAAGCATAATTTCCTTCTTTCAGAAAAAAAACATTGATTTAGGGCTAGATTTAAACACATGGCAAGACGCCATGGAGTTTGCGAGCCGAATTTTTCATTAAATTAAAGTATGAAAAATCTTGCCCCCCAAATCTTTAGGAAACGAATGCTAATAGAAGGGTTCTTTAGCATTACTGTTGAAGAAAATACACTAGCCGACTTCTTTCATTTCATTACGGCAAGTCTCCACCTTAGTACATACGGAGATCCAATTATTCATTCAACGGGCGGGCTCGGAAAAATAGAAAACCAGGGATACGATGCCTTTGTCCCATTGATCGATTCTGGCATCTATATTGCAATTTGGTCAGGACATAAGTTTCTTTCACTGATAATTTACACCTGTGCTGATTTTGATGAGCAGGTTGCATTAGCCCAAACAAAGGATTTTTTCAAAATGCCAGAATGCGACTACTCTCTATTTTAGTACAAGAATAAGCTATTCAATACCATACACATTATAAAGTAAACTTAAGCCTGAACTAGGTTTAAATCATTCATAATTAGTAAATTATGATGGTATAATTTATAAAATTGATTTGTTTAACTATATAATTGACACTATGCCTCAAAGTCGCACTCGAAATAAACACCACGGTTACCACCCACACCGAAATCATCAACAGCAAACAAGCTTATCCGCAAATCCTAAAAAAGACAAGCGCAGCCACAATAATACTGCGTTGTTTTTTACCGCTTTTATTGGGCTTATGGGAGCCTCAATAGGATTTTTGGTATACGATTCTAATTGGATGAGTATTATAATTGGAGCACTTGTAGGAGGAGCTGCCGGTTATGTTATTGGTAATTATATTGAAAAAGTAGCGCATGCTCAAAGAAGCTGAATAGTTTCTTCATAAATTACTTTACTTTACCTTTAAGCTTAAGAAACTTGTCTTCAAACCAAAACTTGGAGGCATACGATATTGCCAATACTCCTGCGGTTATCAAACCATAAAAAATCAAGGTAGAGATGAAAGGTGCTAGACTATGCAATGTATTCTTAAATAGTAAAATAACTCCAAAAATCACCAGCATCTGGTACATATAAATACCGTACGAAATATCGCCTAAAGAGTTTAACCATTTGATATCCAATTTTATCCAAGATTTTGGGTTCAATGAAATATTTAGAATCAACCACAAAAACAACAGATATAGAATAAGATTTGAAAGAACTGGAGTGTTGAACAATAGGTCAGATAATTGTCCTAAAAGCCCACCGGCCTTTACCAATTCCCAATGAAATGCTAATCGCCATGTTATTAATACAAAACCTAACAATTGGATAGAAGGTGTAAAAATTTTCCAGTTAGCAAAAGGTTTATCACCATAAAACACATAATATGCACCTATTCCACCAATTGCCATAGCCTCAAACTTTAAGGTATCAATTATCTGATAAATATTGTCCAGAGCAGAGCCGGGCACAATATCAACAAATTTAAACCCAACAATCAATACAGTTTTAATAAAAATAATTAACCAGAACAGTCTTAACATATGATGTCTGAAAAACTTCATTAATGGCGCCCAAATAATGTAAAACCACTCCTCCACCCCTATTGACCACAATGGCTCCAACAAACTACTTCCGAATAGTATATTAACCGAAAATGGCAGAAACAACAGGTACATCCACCATGTTTGAGCTATCGTGTATGGCATATCATAATTAAACCCAATGATATTTAGGGCTAACGGAACAAGTAACAAACCAATTATTACCAACAAAAAATAAAGTGGCCAAATACGCACCACTCGCCGCCAATAAAAACCCCTGACGCTAATGTCACCATGTTCCTTATCTTCTTTCAGCAATAAATAGCTGATTAAGAATCCGCTTAAAACGAAGAAAAAAGAAACAGCCGTACTCCCGTTTTTAAAAAGTGAAAGCTCTTCTAAATTAAACAAGCCATTTTTCTTACGAATGGTTTCTGTATGATGCATCAACACCAAATAGGCTGCAAAAAAACGAAGTGCGCTTAAACCGGGAAAATACTTTATGGATTTGTGCATGAAAAGGAGTTCTTTACTGAGTACTTAAAAATTGGATTCCTTTTCATTAATATGACTACACGGTAAGCCAGTTACTTCATAAGCAAACAATTGACTCTTAATCAAAAGACTACACATCAGAAGGATATTTTTTTTCATTATATTAACACTACGAGGCCGCAAATTTAACGCAATTGAACTGTTAGTACTAACAGTAGTAAAAATTTAAACGAGGTAACAATCAACAGAGTCATGGATCGGATTCAAGCACTGCCTATTACCCAACAAGGATTAAATAATGAAGAAGTTTTAGCCTCAAGAGCAAAATATGGTAGAAACATTGTTGACCATAAAAAAGAAACATCCGGATTAATACATGCATTAAAGAAAGCTGCCAGTGAACCCATGTTTCTATTTCTGGTCGCCTCCTCATTTATTTATTTCATTTTGAATCAAAAGCAGGAGGGCTTTTTTTTACTTATTGCTATAGTTTTAGTGGCAGCCATTTCAATCCATCAGGACTATAAAAGTAGTAACGCGTTAGCAGCATTAAGAAAACTCACCTCATCAAAAGCAACCGTATTACGAAATGGCAAAAAACATGAAGTTGAAATAGAGGAATTAGTTATTAGTGATTTATTGATAATTGATGAGGGTAATAGTATTGCAGCCGATGGCACCATAATTCACTCTAACGACTTTTCTGTTAACGAGTCCATAATTACCGGAGAATCATTTCCCGTTCAAAAGAATGCAGAGGAAGGAAACAATGAAGTCTACAAAGGTACTACCGTTTCCTCTGGGCTTGCTATTGTGCGGATTACAGCAATTGGAAGTCAAACACAGTTGGATAAAATTGGCCAATCCATAGAAGATATTAAACCCGAAATCACTCCCCTGCAAGCTCAAATAACCACTTTTGTAAAAAAAATGGCTATTGTAGGCATAATTGTGTTTTTACTCATTTGTATTGTCAATTATTTTGAAGGTTTAAGTTTACTGCAGAGTTTATTAAAAGGCCTCACACTTGCCATGTCTATTTTACCTGAAGAAATCCCTGTTGCTTTTACCACATTTATGGCCCTTGGCGCCTGGCGATTAATGAATTTGGGGATTGTGGTTAAGCAAACCCAAACCATTGAAACGCTGGGTTCATCAACTGTAATTTGTACAGATAAAACGGGTACTATTACTGAAAATCGCATGGAACTAGCACGGGTGTACTGTCCCAAAACAAAACAAGTGCTGTTACCGGAACAATTCCATCAAACTGAAGCCTTAACTATAATTACAACAGCAATGTGGGCAAGCGAACCCATTCCATTTGACCCAATGGAAAAGTCGTTGCATTCTGCTTACCAAAAATTAACATCAAGAGATTTGCGAAAGGATTTCAAAATGTATCATGAATATCCTCTTTCAGGTACACCACCGATGATGACACATATTTTTGAAAACTCCTTACAAGAACGCATTGTTGCAACCAAAGGTGCTGTTGAAGGAGTTTTACCATCATGCGAACTTTCGGAAACTGCAATCAAAGAAATACTTCGAATTTCAAGAGGACTTTCAGCGCAAGGTTATCGAGTTTTGGCTGTAGCTGAAACCATTTTTATAGGTGACGATTTCCCTGAAATCCAACAATCATTTCAATTTAAATTTATTGGATTGGTAGCTTTCTTTGACCCTCCTAAAGCCAATATCATGCAAACATTTGACAGTTTTTACAAGGCTGGTATCAACGTAAAAATTATCACGGGAGATAATTCGGAAACAACCGGCGCAATTGCTCGATTAGTGAATTTCAAAGGCATAGAAAACTCCATAAACGGCAAGGAGCTCATGCAATTAACCGACGTGGAATTATCTGAACGCATTAAAACCACCAATCTGTTTAGCAGAATGTTTCCGGAGGCAAAACTACGCATCATTAACGCGCTCAAAGCAAACAATGAAATTGTAGCCATGACTGGTGATGGGGTAAATGACGGACCGGCCTTAAAAGCGGCTCACATTGGAATTGCTATGGGTCAAAGGGGAACTGAAATTGCAAAAAAAGCATCTGCGTTAATTTTATCAGACGATGATTTAGGAAAAATGGTTGATGCTGTCGCTATGGGTCGAAAAATATACAGCAATCTAAAAAAAGCAATTCAGTATATAATTTCCATTCATATTCCCATTATCTTAACGGTTGCACTGCCCTTATTCCTGGGTTGGAAATTCCCGAATATCTTTAGTCCCATACATGTGATTTTTATGGAATTGGTAATGGGGCCTACCTGTTCTATTATCTATGAAAACGAACCGATCGAAAAGAACCTGATGTTGCAACCTCCTCGAAAAATGACAGATACGTTTCTTACTCTTCACGAATTAAGCATCAGTATTTTTCAGGGTTTGGTAATTACTACTGGCTGTTTTTATATTTATCACTTCGCTCTTCAAAACAATTACACTGAAAACCTGACACGTACACTTGTTTTCAGTACATTAATCACTTCCAATATATTTTTAACTCTAGCCAACCGCTCGTTTTACTACTCATTTCTTTATACATTTCGTTATAAGAACAGGTTTTTTCCATTAATTATCGCAATAACGTTAATTGCACTTTACCTGTTAATCACACAACCTTTTTTACTCCAACTATTCTACTTTGAGCAACCAACTATAGATCAGTTTAGCCATTGTGCAATTATCGGGGCTCTATCAATAGTACCTTTTGAGTTATTTAAACTAGCTAAACGTATTAAGTTAATACGCTAGAATTAAAAACTTAATCCCACTCTGGTTTTAAGCAAGAATTTTATTTATCTTAAAATACCAATCAATTTTCAGTATGTCTCTCCAAAACATCTCTCAAGTGTTAGGCGATAAAGCCGAATCACTATTAACGTATAAAGCCAAGGTAAGCAAAGAGGGTTTACACCTACCGGGGGCTGATTTTGTTGATCGAATGTTTGCTGGAAGTAATCGCACTAACCAAGTTTTAGGAAGCCTGCAAGCCCTCTATGGACATGGAAGGCTTGGAAATTCAGGTTATTTATCCATATTACCTGTTGACCAAGGCATAGAACATACGGCAGGAGCTTCTTTTGCCCCAAATCCTATTTATTTCGACCCGGAAAACATTGTGAAACTGGCCATTGAAAGTGGTTGTAATGCTGTAGCCTCTACATTTGGTGTTTTAGCAGCTGTCTCGAGAAAATATGCCCACAAAATTCCGTTTTTAGTAAAAATAAATCACAACGAGCTACTTACCTACCCTAATAAGTTTGATCAAATATTATTTGGAAGTGTTGAAGATGCCTGGAACATGGGGGCTGTGGCCGTTGGTGCCACTATTTATTTTGGCTCCGAGGAATCATCTCGACAAATTATTGAAATAGCAGCAGCCTTTGAACGTGCACATGAGCTGGGCATGGCAACTGTCCTTTGGTGCTATGCACGTAACAATGCTTTTAAAAAAGATGGCATTGACTATCATGTTGCAGCAGATATTACTTCACAAGCCAATCATTTAGGCGTAACTATTCAGGCTGATATCATTAAACAAAAGTTACCTGAAAACAACGGAGGTTTTACTGCCATAAACTTTTCTAAAAGTAATCCCAAAATGTATTCTGATTTAAGTTCAGACCACCCGATAGATTTATGTCGCTATCAGGTGTTAAATTGCTATGCTGGCCGTATTGGGCTTATAAATTCGGGCGGGGAATCAAAAGGTGCTAGCGATATGACAGAGGCCGTAACTACTGCTGTAATTAATAAACGAGCAGCTGGACAGGGACTCATAATGGGACGAAAAGCATTTCAACGTCCCATGAAAGAAGGCATTGAGCTTCTAAATGCAGTGCAGGATATTTACTTGAATAAGGAGATTACAATTGCATAAAAACTTTCAGGCAAAGCCTCAAAGACACCGGCGACTTTACATCCTATTACCAATTGATGCAGTAAATTAATGCTATAGCCGAAATAAATACCCATGTAAACAGTCCCTGCAATAAAGGCTTAATACCTACTTGTTTTAGTGCTGACTTTGACAATCCTGTGCCCACCAAAAATAAAGAAAGAGAAAAACCTGATTTGGCAAGACCGGTAATTCCTGTAGAAAGTTGATGAATTTGTGGAACATACGTACTGATAATCATTGCCATTACATAACCAAAAATAAAGTAAGGCACGGAGATCTTTTTAACATCACCTCTAAACCTGAATGCAAAAATCAGCGATACTGGAATGATCCACAATGCCCGGCAAAGTTTTACCGTTGTGGCTATCTGCAAGGCTTCAGAGCCATAGTTGGCCGCCGCTCCAACCACCGAACTGGTATCATGAATGGCAATGGCTGCCCATAAACCAAACTGCCTCTGCGAAAGCCCGAAATAATGCCCAATTGCAGGAAAAACAAATAAAGCCACGCAATTAAGCAGAAAAACGACTCCCAATGCGACTGAAATTTGTTTGGGATTGGCTTCAATAACCGGAGAAATAGCAGCAATAGCACTTCCACCGCAAATAGCTGTTCCACTTGAAATCATTAATGAGGTTTTCTTTTCTGTACGGAACAGTCGCCCCAGTGCCAAACCTAAAATGATGGTGAGTAAAATTGACAATACTGTTAACTCAAGACCCTCCTCTCCAATTTTTAAAGCCTCCTGAAAATTTACTCCAAACCCCATCCCTATTATCGAATATTTCAACAATTGATGCATTAAACCGGAAGTATGATTTACAAAAGGATTTCCAAAGATGTTAACTACCACAACACCCAATAATAATGCTACAGCAGAATCAATACCTGGCAAAAAACTGAATAAGGCCAAAAAGATAAAAGCTATTTTATGAAGAGAAGTCCCTGTCGACATAACTGATGATTGATTTTACAACCTTACAAAACTACCTCTGCAAGATCTGTCAATCAAATCACTAATTACTATAAACCATTACCTGAAGTTATAGAAGTCTAACAAAAACCGATAAAAACGCTCAATAATTTTAGTTGACTTCCCCAATGGAAGCACAACATCAAAACTTCTGATTATGGCTAAATCTTTTACAGGTATAACCTGAAACATACCGTTTTCTAAATCACGTTTCACTATGAGTTTAGAAAGGAAAGCTAAACAGGATGAATGTTCAAGAAATGATTTTATACTTTCGGGACTTCCCAATTGCATTACAATCTTCAAGTCTGAAAATTTAACGCCTTTTTCCTGTAAAGCCGCTTCTATAACTTCGGAGGTTCCCGAACCGGGCTCTCGCATCACTAAATCAAAGTTTCTTAATTCTGCAAGGGAAATCTCTTTAGCAAAAGCTTTTTTGTTGTTTTGATGAGCCACTAACACCAACTCGTCGGCCATAAAGGTTTTGTATTGCAAGTCATTTCGATGGCTTTTCCCTTCTACCAAACCCATATCTATCTCACCCCTCAATAGCATTTCTTCAATGGCTTGCGTATTGTTTGTCAACAATTGAATTTTTACTTCAGGAAAGCGCTCATGATATACTGCTAAAGCCGCAGGCAAAACATATTGCGCCACTGTAGTACTCGCCCCCAGACGGATTTGCCCGCTCACTTTTTCCTTCAACAGCCCCAACTCATATTCCAACTCACGATTTAACTCAATCACCTTTTCAATGTAAGAAAAAAGCACTTTTCCTGTTTGGGTTAAAAATATTTTGGAACCACTGCGTTCAAACAGGCGGACATCCATTGTCGATTCAAGCTCCTTAATATGTTTGGTTATAGCCGGCTGCGAAATATATAGTTCTCGAGCAGCACGGGTAAAACCGGCTTGCTTTGCAACGGTATAAAACACTTTTAATCTAAAATCAAGCATGAGGTATAGATTTGAGCATTGCAAGTTGGAATATGAGATGAAAAAACAAAAGAATTCAAATAACAATCATTTCAACACAAAACCACCCTACTAATTATTGACTTATCATACTAAGCTTAATGCTCATTAATATGTTGTTTCAACCAATCACCAATAAGTTGAAGGGCTTTAGGAGAAAACGTTTCAGCACTGGATTGGTATTCATCAACAGTTCCCTTATTTGCTGTCTGAAATAAATGATTCAAACCTTCCATAGCAGCAAATGTGCAACGTTTGTTTCCTGCTCTATCAAGAGCAGATTTCAAGGCGGAGAGATTTGATTGATAAGGAACCTGCAAATCTTTAGTGCCATTTAAAGCCAAAACGGGGCATTTTATTTTAATGAGATAAGGGGTAGGATCAAATTTCAGGAAATTAACAAACCATGGTGCCATCCATATATTTATTCTACTGGCTATAAAAGCATCTTTATTCAGATTCCCTAATGATTCCAACTGACTAAGTTTCGTAAAGTAGTTGTCAAACTCTTTTTTCAACTCATATTCTTGATTCTTGTCTGCTTCCTTGATGATAGAAGCACATCTTTCAATTGTTTCCAGTTCCAGATCAATTCTGTTTTGAGGTGCATTATTGGCTCTCATTAACAATGCTGATTGCTCAAGTAAAACCTGTTCTCCCTTAGTTCCTGGAGCAGCCAAAAGTACCAAATAAGCAACATCTTTATTAGTAGAGGCAATCAACGGAGCAATATAACCTCCTTCACTATGTCCAACCAAGCCAATTTGTTTTACATTTACATCTGATCGTTTTTTCAAGTACTCAATAGCACTCCTTACATCATCTGCAAAGTTATATAATGAAGAGTTGGCGAATGAACCGGTAGATTGACCAAATCCCCGATCGTCAAAACGTAAAACAGCAAACCCCTGGTTGGTCAAATAATCTGCAATAACTAAAAATAGTTTATGACCAGAAATAGTTTCATCTCGGTCTTGAGGTCCTGAGCCTGAAATCAATACAACTGTGGGGTATTTACCTTCAGCTTTAGGCCGGGTAAATGTTCCGGAAAGCCTTATATTATCAATTGTGTTATCAAAACCTATATCTTCCGTATAATAAGCAAATGGTGGCTTAGGCTCTTGAAAATGCTTCACATCAACACGTGGTGCAAGCTCTTTTCTGCTTAAATTCATCTCTTTGGTTAATAGGTTTTGAGAGAATTTTCCTTGAATTGTTTGTTGAGAGGGATTAAAAGAACCATGGTAACTGAAATTTATCCTATTAATTTTCAACCTAATAGAATCTCCTAAAACAGTTACCTCGTCAACTGGAATGCCGAAAGCTTTTTGATCAGGGCTATCCATAGTGGCTTTTAAGCCGTTTTCAGTTTTAGTTATATGAAAGCTGATCCGTAAGAATACACCTACATCGACACCTCCAAACCAGTCTCCTGAAATATCAACTTGTTGAGCATAAGAAAATGAGATCAAGTGAATGAACCCAAGAATAAACGAAAGTTTTTTTTTCATAAGATGTTGATTAGCTAACCTATCATCGTTTTAACTGCATTTGAAAATGTTCAATTCCCGCCTCAACAAATATATTTCCAACTTTATGAAAACCTAGTCGTTCATAAAACTCTACCGCTTTGAGCTGAGAGTTTAAGTAAATTTCTTTGTCGCTTACAGGAATATCATTTAGAACATTTTTCACCAACTCAACTCCTATTCCTTTGCCTCTAAATTCTTTAAGCACAGCGAAACGCTCCAATTTAAATCCTTTTTCAGTTTCTCGCCAGCGTGCGGCTCCAACAGGCTTTCCATCCATCTCGGCCAGATAATGAGCAGCTCCCTCATCATCATGCTCATCATACTCCAAATCAGCAGGAACACCCTGCTCTTCTACAAAAACCTTTCTCCTGATTTTAAAAACCTCTTCTAAATCGGTTCGTGCATGGACATGTTTAACAGTTATCATGGATTAAAAATAGAAAATTTGAACATTATATCCCTCGGCTAAACCCTAAAAGCAACAAAAGCTTTCCGATGCCGGAAAGCTTTTGTTTTTTATTTAGTTTCAACAATATAGCTTAAACTCTACTGTGTACATCTTTTGCATTCAAATCTTCAAATGCCTGAATTAAGCGCTTAACAAATGTTTCTTCGCCTTTACGCAACCAAACACGTGGATCATAGTATTTCTTGTTAGGAGCATCTTCACCTGTAGGGTTACCAATTTGACCTTGCAAATAGTCTTTTTTATCGTTATAGAAACCTAAAACACCTTCCCAATATGCCCATTGTAAGTCTGTATCAATGTTCATTTTGATAGCTCCGTAAGAGATTGCCTCACGAATTTCTTCTTGAGAAGAACCTGAACCACCATGAAATACGAAGTTAACCGGTTTCTCAGCTGATAAATTATGTTGTTTCTTGATATACTCTTGTGAGTTTTTGAGAATAATCGGAGATAATTTAACATTACCTGGCTTATACACACCGTGAACATTACCAAAAGCAGCTGCAATAGTAAAGCGGTGGCTGATTTTACTTAACTCGGTATAAGCGTAATCAACTTCTTCAGGTTGAGTATATAATTTTGAGCTATCCACATCAGAGTTGTCAACACCATCTTCTTCACCACCTGTAACTCCAAGTTCAATCTCTAAAGTCATACCCATTTTGCTCATACGCTCAAGGTAAGTTTTGCAGATTTCAATATTCTCATGCAATGGCTCTTCTGACAAGTCAATCATGTGCGACGAGAATAAAGGTTTGCCATGCTGAGCATAAAACTTTTCGCCTGCTTCTAGCATACCATCAATCCAAGTCAATAATTTTTTAGCAGCATGGTCTGTATGAAGAATAACAGAAACTCCATACATTTCAGCCAGTAAGTGTACGTGTTGTGCAGCAGAAACAGCACCGGCAATACAGGCCTGCAGATTATCATTATTTAATGATTTACCAGCATAAAACTGAGCACCACCATTTGAAAGCTGAATAATAACCGGAGAGTTAACCGCTTTAGCAGCTTCCATTACCGCATTAATAGTATTGGTTCCAATAGTATTCACAGCTGGTAATGCAAATTGATGTTGCTTTGCTAATTCGAATAATTCCTGCACTGCATCTCCGTGCAAAACGCCCTTTGAAATAGCTGTTTGAGTCTGATCTGACATACGAGATTAGTTTTAATAGAAGATTTTTTAAATTGAGTGGCTAAATATAGTTATTAAAACCGTTTTTCAATCGATTTTTTACGAATTTGACAATTACTAACCATTGGTAGTGAGAACCTAAGATTAAATTAAGAACTATATGCCGACGAGTTACAGATTTTTACTATTTTGCAGCCCTTTTTATTGTAGCTATACACCGGATTAGTTTCCATTGTTTAACTTTATATAAAAAACTGATTAACAACTAAAACAAACACATTACATAACAAATCATGAGTTGGTTTAAACGTGCAAAAGAAGGTATCACAACCAAAACCGAAGAAAAAAAGGAAACCCCGGATGGTCTTTGGAATAAATGTCCTTCTTGCAAAAAAGTTTTGCATAATTCAGAGCAGGTAGAAAACAAGTATGTTTGCCACCATTGCGGCTACCACATCCGTATAGGCTCTAAAGAATATTTTGAGATTTTATTTGATGATAACCAGTTTACTGAGTTATTCTCCAACCTTACTTCCGGTGACCCGTTACACTTTGTAGACAGTAAGAAATACACTGATCGAATTATTGAAACCATGGCCAAAACTGGCCTAAAAGACGCGATTCGTGCCGGTGTTGGTAAAATTGAAGGACAAGACTTGGTTATTGCTTGTATGGACTTTGATTTTATCGGCGGTTCAATGGGTTCAGTTGTGGGAGAAAAAATAGCCCGCTCTATCGATTACTCATTAAAGAACAAAATTCCATTCCTGATGATTTCTAAATCAGGTGGGGCCCGTATGATGGAGGCTGCTTTCTCGTTAATGCAAATGGCCAAAACATCAGCTAAACTGGCATTATTAGCTGAAGCTAAAATCCCTTATATTTCGTTATTAACGGATCCTACTACAGGTGGCGTTACAGCCTCATATGCAATGCTGGGTGACATTAATATCTCGGAACCTGGAGCGATGATTGGCTTTGCCGGACCGCGTGTAATTAAAGAAACCATTAAAAAGGATCTTCCTAAAGGTTTTCAGAGTGCTGAATTTGTATTGGAACACGGCTTTTTAGACTTCATTGTTGACCGTCGCCAAATGAAATCCAAAATTGCTTCGTTTTTAAAAATTGTTCAGAAATAAAGTAAATACTTAAAAAAATTAACGGATGGAGGGGTTACTGCTTCATCCGTTTTTTTTAGGGACTCTTGGGAAATTCCGAAGAAAGCGGCAATCCAAATAAAATTTGGGTTGCCGCTTTCTTTCTTTGTGGCAGTTTGAGTAGGCCAGCACGACCAACTTGTGGATAACTGGGCAGGATTTGTGGAAAAGGGTCGAAATTTTGAAAAAAACGATGCAACAGGGCACACTTTGCCCTTGCGGGATTGCTTGGGCAGCTGTGGCAGGAGGTTTTAGGCGGCTAAATCGGGAGCTTGGGCCTTCTCCCGCTTAGTGACCATGCGCACGGCGTTGGCGGTCATCACCCCAAAGAACATCCAAAGGGTTTCATTAGCCTGGTTACGTGCCTTGATGCGCCGCAGATCGTAGTGATTCTTTTCCGTTCCAAAGCTACCCTCCAGCCGGGTGGAACGTTCTTTATTCAACAGGGCTCTCAGGGTTTTCTTTTCCGGCGTATCGCCTCTGCCTTTTTGCACAAAGCCGGTAGCAATCTTCCGCTCGCTCAGGTATTTTCGATTGGCATTGGTGGCATAAATCCGGTCGCCTGCAAATTGATGACAGGTACCGAACAGGCGCCCATGTAGGGCTAGCGAAGCTTCTACTCGCTTACATTCATTATAAGCCGCATAGCTGTAATGTTCAATGATATTGATCCCATCCACCTGCAGCATGTGCACTTTGGCCCCAAATTCACAGGGTTTGTTTTCCTTGCCCCGTACAATGGAACGCACAAAAGGCTTGTACAGGGACAATACCCTGTCGGGTAGTTTCTTACCGGGATTTTCCAACAAGAACCGCTGCTCCTTTAACACTTGCTCCACCAAGTCAAAGCGTTCCCGGAGCCGCCCGGCCAGTTGCAGCCTGTCGCCCATTAAGCGAAAAACATCCTTAATCAGGCCATTCAAGCGGGTGAGTAACTTGATTAACTGCTGGCAGCGACGACGTGACTTGCGCTGGCTTTTCTTACGGAGTAAATTGAAAGTCGATTGTTTGAGTTGTTGTTCATTAAAAGCGTTTTTAGCCCGCTTTAGCTTACAGGATTTCAACAAATCTTCGTATAACTCATGACTGAACAGGCAGCAATCCCACAGCAGTTTCACGCTGGTAGGGTATTTCATGTCGCTTTCATACACGGTGGCATCGCAGAACAAAACCTGCGTTTCCTTCAGCTGCGGCTTCCAATAACGAATCAGTTCTTCCTGAAACAGCTGCAGATCCAGGTGTTTGGCCACATAACTGCGGATTCTGGAGACCAGGGTGACATCCTTGATTTGTTCATTATCGGCCAGGCGCATGCCGCAAAACAACTGCATTTGCCAATTCCCGTTCAGGTGTTCAATCAACTGCTCATCACTCAGACCAGTATAGGACTTCAAAAACAACAAGGCCAACATGCCCTCTGGAGCCAGCCAGGCTTTAGCGCCACGTGCACTGCCCTTAGCCGGTAAGAGGGCTGCCAAGCGGTCCAGTGGAAGTACCTGGCGGAGTTTGCCCAAGCTGGTCGTCTGAAAAATAATTTCGCGGGGACTTTGCAGTTCGTTGACAGGAAATAAGTAGTTTTGCAGCATATTATTTTGTTGTTTCGCAAAACCAAAATAATGAAAAACCCCGATTTGGCCTCATTTGAGACTTTTTCGGGGTTATTTTTTTGAATTCAACACAATTAATAGCTGTGTTTCAGGGAATTGTAATTTTCAAAGACTCCCTTTTTATTACAAATAAAAAAGTGAATTATCTATAATGATAATCCACTTTTTAAAATATTGCTAAAAACAAATTACTTCACTGCAACTTCCACAGGAACAATCTGTTTTAATTTTTCGATTGTATAGTCGATCTCTTCTTTAGTCGTCATTTTACTGAAAGAAAAACGAATAGCCGGACGGTTTGGATCAGCTCCAATACCCGAAAGCACATGCGAACCAATGTTTGAACCTGAAGAACAAGCACTTCCACCTGAAGCCGAGATACCGTTAATATCTAAGTTAAACAACATCATATCGCCCATATCAGACTCAGGGAATGACACGTTTAATACTGTATATAAACTCTTTTCGGGGTTAGTTTCACCATTAAATTGAATGTCTGGGAAATTTTGAAGTAATTGCTCTTTCATGTACGATTTTAAATCTTGAACATGTTGAGCATGTTGCTCCATCTCATTATAAGCAATTTCCAATGCCTTAGCCAAACCTACAATGCCATAAACATTCTCAGTTCCACCACGCATGTTACGCTCTTGAGCTCCACCGTAAATTAAAGGTTTAATTTTAACATTATGGTTTACATATAAAAAGCCAACTCCTTTAGGTCCGTGCAATTTATGTGCTGCACAAGCCACAAAATGCACTTTAAGCTTGCTTAAGTCATGCACATAGTGTCCCATGGTTTGCACTGTATCACAATGGAATAATGCATTGTACTGCTCACAAAGGTTGCCAACTCGCTCAATATCCAATAAAGTACCTATTTCGTTATTGGCATGCATTAACGAAACAAAGCTTCGTTCGTTGGTTTTAAGCAATTCTTCAAGGTGGTTATAATCGACATTTCCCTTATCGTCAATGTTTACATAACTTAGCTTGATAATGCCCTTTTTCTCCAGTTCTTCAAAAGTGTGACCAACTGCATGGTGCTCAATTTTTGAAGTAATGGCGTGAGTAATACCATTATCAATAATTCCACAACGGATTGCCGTGTTATCGGCTTCGGTTCCTCCAGAAGTAAAGAAAATCTCAGCAGGTGAAGTATTCAACAATTTTGCAATAGTCTTGCGCGCCATTTCAACTGCAGAACGCACCTCGCGACCGTGTGCATGGATGGAAGAAGGGTTCCCAAATTGATTCTCCATCATGTTGAACATCACCGCCAATACTTCCTTATCAATTGGAGTAGTAGCAGCATTGTCTAAATAAACTCTCATTTTTAGGTTAAGTTAAATTAATTGGTATTGGTTCAATAAAGTGAAATGTATGAGATAAAATGTGCAAGTTACCTGGCATGTTTCATCTCAAATCCCTCATTTCACTTCATTCATTATATCATTTCTTTAAAATCTGCAATTATCTTGTTTGCCAATGCATCAGCAACCGTTTCTGAATTGCCTTCAGAATAAATACGGATAATTGGTTCAGTATTAGAACGACGCAAATGTACCCATTCCTTATCAAATTCTATACGAACTCCATCAATTGTATTTATTGGCTGCTTTTTGTATTTATCTTGAATTTTCTTCAACAAACTATCAATATCCATATCAGCCGTTAAGGTGATCTTATTTTTTGAAATATGATAGTTAGGATAAGAGTTTCTTAATACTGAAATACTTTTACCAAATTTAGCCAGGTGCGTTAAAAACAGAGCGATTCCCACCAGAGCATCTCTTCCGTAATGCAACTCAGGATAAATTACCCCTCCGTTACCTTCTCCTCCAATTACTGCATTGGTAGCTTTCATCATTTCAACCACATTAACCTCTCCTACTGCAGCGGCACTGTATTTACCACCATGCTTTTCAGTAATGTCTTGCAAAGCACGTGTCGATGAAAGGTTGGAAACTGTATTACCTTTTGTATGCTGGAGCACATAATCGGCAACAGCTACAAGGGTGTATTCTTCACCAAATAAGTTACCATCCTCACTCATAAATACAAGACGATCAACATCCGGATCAACTGAAATACCTAAACTGGCATGCTTAGCAGTAACTGTTTTAGAAAGCTCTGTTAAGTGTTCTGCCAAAGGCTCTGGATTATGGGGAAACTTACCATCAGGGGTACAATACAACTCATGAACAGTTTGTACTCCTAAGGCTTTTAACAATCTTGGAACAAAAATTCCGCCTGTTGAATTCACAGCATCAACCACCACACTGAAATTAGCTTTTTTAATAGCTTCAACATCTACCAATGGTAATGCCAAAATCATTTCAATATGTTTATCAACATAAGTACTGTCTACCTTATATGAGCCCAATGAATCAACATCAGCATATTCAACAGCGGCTTGTTCGGCAATATCCAAAACCTCCTGTCCATCAGCTGCTGAAATAAATTCACCTTTATGATTTAACAATTTTAATGCATTCCACTGCTTAGGATTGTGACTGGCTGTAAGGATAATACCACCACCGGCGTTTTCTAAAGGAACCGCAATTTCAACGGTTGGAGTGGTTGATAGATCTAGGTCAACTACATCTATTCCTAAACCTTGCAAGGTCCCCACCACCAGGTTGCGTACCATTTCGCCTGAAATACGAGCATCTCTACCAATAACAATCTTTTTGTTACCGGTTTTATTAATTACCCATTGGCCAAAAGCCGAAGTAAACTTTACTACATCAACAGGAGTAAGAGCATTACCTGGGGCGCCACCAATTGTACCCCTAATACCTGAAATAGATTTAATTAGTGTCAATGTTATTAATTTTAAATTAGAGTGAACAAAATTATAATATTAAATCAGAATAGGCAATTATGCCCTTGTAAAGATATTGCCCAGTTTTTAAATTGGATATGAAGTATTGCACGCAAACGATTGTCAAAATTTTATACAATTAAGATATTTTAATTAGCCTGAAATTGCTCATATTGGTTTTATATATTTGTTGCTATGCCTGATAAACAACAGAAGTGGTACCAGAATTGGTTCAATTCGCCTTATTATCATATACTTTATAACAAAAGAGATGAACGCGAAGCAGAACATTTAATTGACAACCTTTGCGAATATCTGACGCCCTCAATCAAGGAACGTATGCTTGATATTGGTTGTGGAAAAGGACGACACGCCATCTACCTTAATAAAAAGGGGTACGATGTAACCGGTATTGACCTTTCAGAGGAAAATATCAAGTTAGCCACTGCTCATGAAAATGCTAAATTGCATTTTTACGTTCACGATATGAGAAATTTGTTTTTCATAAACTATTTCGATGTCGTTCTTAACCTATTTACCAGTTTTGGCTTCTTTGAAAAAGACCGCGACCATCAACATGCCATTAACATGTTTGCTAAATCACTGAAAACAGGAGGTGTTCTGGTGCTTGATTTTATGAATGCTGAAAAACTTAAAAACAATTTGGTATTTAGAGAGATTCAGACGGTTGAAAACATCGAATTTCACATTCAACGTAAAATTGAAGACGGGGCAATTATCAAAAAAATAGACTTTGAAAATAAAGGCCGCCATTTTGCCTTTAAAGAAGAAGTTAAAGCTTTAATGATGACGGATTTTGAACGTTATTTTAAGAATGCAAATTTTGATATTGAAGCAACATTTGGCGACTATGACTTACGTCCATTTGACCCGTTAAAGTCAGACCGATTACTTTTCATTTGCAGAAAAACCCAATAATGCTTAATCAATTAAACACCTTTGACCAAAAAGCTTTCTTTTTCATAAATACAGGCCTTTCCAATTCTTTTTTTGATTTGTTAATGCCTTTACTGCGTAACCAATATTTTTGGACACCTGTATATGTATTCCTTATTGTTTTCTTTATCCGAGAATACAAGAAAAAAGGGCTTTATCTTATCGGTTTCCTTCTTTTAACGTTTGCAATTGCTGATTTTACAAGTGCAAGTATTATAAAAGAATATTTTCAACGCCTCCGGCCTTGTAACGATCCGGCATTAGTCGGCTTGGTAAAATTACGTCTTAATCGTTGTGGCAATGGTTTTAGCTTTGTATCATCACATGCCGCAAATCATTTTGCCATTTCCATGTTTTTAATCGGCACGTTTTACCAACGCTGGAAATGGGTTTTACCGGCAGCTTTAATTTGGGCAGCCCTTGTTTGCTTTGCTCAGGTTTATGTAGGTGTTCATTATCCGTTTGATGTAACCTGCGGAGGAATTTTAGGTTTATTAATTGGTTATGGAGTTTCTTCGCTCCGTAAAACACTTGTACCAATAGATGGAATTAATTAAAAGTTTAATATTATTTGGCAGTGCCTTTTTAGGCGGTATAGCTGTATTTTTCATTCAAAAAGGGACCACCAAACAACTTAAGCTAATACTTTCATTCAGTGGAGCTTATTTATTTGCCATTTGTGCACTTCATCTAATGCCCGAAGTATACAGCTCTCATAATCCACTTGTTGGTTTATTTGTGTTGGTAGGCTTTGCCTTTCAAATAATTTTAGAGCAATTCTCTGAGGGTGTTGAGCACGGTCACATTCATGTTCATAGCCATGAACATGGTTCTGCTTTTCCAATTGGGTTAATGATAAGCTTATGTCTACATGCTTTTCTGGAAGCCTTGCCTTTAGCAAGCTCAGAAGCTCAAAATGAATTATTATTTGGTATTGCCGTACATCATATTCCGGCAGCATTTGCACTAGGAAGTATTTTAGTTCAGAGTCATGTTAGCAAACAAACTACTATTTTAATGTTGGTATTGTTTGCCATTATGTCGCCGGCAGGATTCATATTAAGTAAGAATTTAGGACCTAATGCCTCGGGAGTACTATCACAGTATTTTGACTACATTATGGCTGTGGTGATAGGTATTTTTCTACATATCTCCACCACCATTTTATTTGAAGCTAGTGAAGACCATAAATTCAATTTCTACAAAACCATTGCTATCTTTTTAGGGGCGGGTATTTCCATAACATTGTTCTTTTTACAAGGAGCTCATGCACATAGTCATTAGGAGTGTGAATAGAGCACTAAATAATAAAGCTCATGATTTTTCTCATGAGCTTTATTATTTATAACTAAAGCAGAATTATCAATTATGAAACCTTTGGATTACCCTCTAAATTTATCCAAAAGATTATTTAGTGTTTCAAGTTCATCACTGGTAAGATTTTCATGAACATATCCTTGAATTTTGTCATTACTTAAGGTCGACAATAACTCCAAACCTTTGGGAGTGATGAGTAAGTCAACTGCTCGACGGTCGCTTTTGCATATTTTCCGTTCGATCAATTCTTTTTTCACTAATCTATCAACAATACGAGAAACGTCAGACATTTTATCAATTATCCGATCTTTAACCAGATTTAAAGTAGCCGGTTTAGGGTATTGCCCTCTTAATATACGCAATACATTGAATTGTTGAGGGGTAATATCGAAGGGATCAAGCACATTTCTCATGTTCGACATGATCCAGCTTTGTGTAAAGACAATATTTACAATTGCTTTCTGGTAATTGTTCTCAAACTTATCCTGAACAATTTCTTTCTCAATTTGCATGGTAGGTATTTTTGTGTAAGTGGTTGAGTTACAAATATACTAAGCAACAACACTAATTGTTATTGCTTAGTATATTTTATTCAAAATATTTTCATTTTTCTTTAGGCATGTACTGGTTTGCTTTAAGCTTTTCAGCGTAATTCCAAGGACAGTTCAAGCACTGATTTTTACAACAGTATCCCCTTTTGAGGTGATATTGCCGTGTAAAAACCATTAGTCCATTTTCATTAATTGTATAATCTTCTCCAAGCTTGAGCATTAGTCATTCAATATTTTAACCTTGTGAGTATGCTGTAAATGCGCTTTTAATTCATTTCCATCTCCATGAAGTGTCCATATCTCCGCGGCTTCTGTTTGCTCTATCAGTCTTAAAATTTGACTCCAATCAGCATGATCACTAATAAACAGCTTCTCATCACAATATTGCTGAAGATTTTCCCATCCGGAAGCAAAAACTTTAAATACGTCTCGACTATGCTTATAGCTAGAAAATGTTAAAGGGGGAACTACATAAACATTATTAGAGCTATGCTTCATAGTTTTACGATCATATAACTGCCACTTACCCAATTCAACCCCAAATTGCTCATATAAGCGATGTATAGGCGCAATAGAGTAATGAATCAACACATTAAATTCAGGACAATATTTATTGATCAACTGTGTTATCCGCTGAGCCTTCCCTAATGCATATGCTCCAAAAATAACATTGCCCTTTAAACGCTGTAGCTTCTGAATTTCCATTGCTGCATCCGGGTGTTCAGTTTCTTTTGAGGCAAAAGTTGTTTCGGTAATTAAAACATCTGCTTTAACAAACTCAAAAGGCTCAGCTGTGGCATCAGGGTCTAATTTAAAATCACCAGTGTACAGCATTTTTACACCATCAATTTCAATCAAAACCTGAGCAGACCCAAGAATATGTCCAGCACCATAGAAAGTAATTCGAGCCTCTCCGATCACAAATGTTTGCCCGTAAGTTTTTACATGAAAAAACTTACCAGCATTTTTTTTATAGCGAAGCTCCATGACGGCACGTGTAAAATCGGTGCAATATACATTTTCAGAACCGGCCACTGCATGGTCAGCATGAGCATGCGATACAACCGCATTTTGCACCGGCTTCTGAGGGTCTAGGTAAAAATTATAACGCTGACAATACAGCCCTATTTCTGTTAACTTAAAATATTCTTCAATCATTTGCTCTAATCAAAAAATGACGATGCAAGTTCAACACTTGGGGTATCAATGCACTTTTTTCATCATTTACAATCACAAAATCAGCAAGTTTTAGTTTTTCATCCTCACCAAGCTGATTATTAATACGGCTGCGCACCTGGTCTTCAGTACTTCCATCACGTTGAATTACCCGTTTTATCCGTGCTTCTTCAGGCGCTGTTACCAATATGTTTATATCATTTTGCTTGTAAGCACCGCTTTCAAAAAGAACAGCCGCCTCTTTCAATACGTATTTACGATCAATCTGTTTCTGACACCATTCTTCAAAAGCTCTCAAGGTAGCTGGGTGTATTAGTGAATTTAAAACAGACAGCCGCACCTTATTGTTAAAAACCAAAGAGGCAAGCCGTGCTCTATCAAGAGTCCCATCCGCTGTATACACCTCATCCCCAAATTCTTTCTTTATGCTCTCAACAAGTTGCTTGTCTTCAACCATAATACGCTTGGCTTCATCGTCTGCAATAAAAACAGGCACACCTAACTGCTTAAAAATACTCACCACAGTACTTTTTCCACTGCCAATACCTCCGGTTAAACCTACTTTCAACATTATTTTGTGACTAAAAAATCAACTAATTGAGGTTGAACACTGATTACACGAATAAAATCAGGCGAACGAAGCATTTTAACATCAAGTCGATTTTTTCGCTGCAGTTTCCATTGGTTTAAATCGACCTGGGCATGAAACATATCCTCATCCACTAAAGCATATTTACTAATCGGACACAGGTACTTTATTCTTATTTTACCAGGCAACAGATTCACATCAAAATTTTCTTTATTATTCACCAAGCTAAGTGGTATTTCTATCAGCCCTTCTGTAAATTTTTCAACCGGAATATGAAGAGAAATCACGTTTGGGCTAATTTGTATATTATCAGTCTTTCGATCTACCAGTTTAACAATGGAGAAAACGCTGTCGCTTAAATTAGTAAGCGATAATTTTGGTGTTGACCAAGATTTCACTTTTGAAATCTCATCAAAAGGTCCGCTAATGGTTATACTATCAGGATCCAGCGTGAGGTTAGAAGAATAAAAATATTGCTTTTTAAACGTTATATCAGCTAACAATTCTACTGGCACCTTTTTAACGACTCTACTCGAAAAATCCAAGTCAATGCTTACCGGAGCTATTCCTATAATTTTAATGCCATCAGGCATCTGGTGATTAAAGGACTCCGCATATTTCATCAACTTAATATTGGAATCATTTACTTTAGCCAAATCCAAATGTAAAGGCTGCTTAAATAAATCGATTTTAGAAAACAACAATTGCCAGCCTGAGCCCTGAACAGTTAAGGTAACAGCCTCAACGTTTTTGACATTTAAGGTCTTATCTTCTGGTATATTAATTAAAATGAGCTCCGTATTGACATTAAAGGTGTACTTGTTAGAAAAAGAAGATATCAGCCAAAAGCCAACAGCTAATAGTAAGCAAACGATAAAAAGACTCGCTCTGCGTTGATCTCGTTTACTTAAATTAAACCATGTATTATTCTTTTCTAACATGAAGCTATTTTATATGCAATATAATCGAAAAAGCCATCCTTGTTATAAGGATGGCTTTAAAAAATACATTTTAGCTTGATTAAGCTGTTGTTTCTGTTGAAGTTAAGTTCTTAGAATTATCCAAAGAAATGGCTGTTTTTTGAACTTTTAGGCGCACGTTATGATCAACTTCAATCATAAAATATTCATTGCCAACTTCAGAAATCTTGCCATGAATGCCACCGACGGTAATTACTTTATCACCTTTCTTCAATTCTTCAATAAATTTTTTCTGATCCTTCATTTTTTTGGTTTGAGGACGGATCATGAAGAAATAGAATACTACGGCAATCAACACCATCATAATAATTGATGAAATGGAGTTGGTTCCACCGGCTTGTAATAAAACGTTAGCTGTCATTTCTAAATATGGGGTTTATAGATTTACTGTACTTCGCCAAATAATCTTAATTCAGTAATGTTAGGATTTGTATTGGCAACAATTGTAATGTTTTTTTCTTGCAAGCCTTTGCGGCCTTCGCTATTAAACTTCACCATAATCTCACCAGTTTCACCAGGTTGAATTGGCTTATCAGGTTTACTTGGTACTGTACAACCACAGCTAGCTGTAGCACTGGTTATAATAAGTGGAAACTGGCCTGTGTTAGTAAACTTATACGAGTGCTCCACCACTTCCCCTGCTGCTACTTTACCAAAGTCGTATTTGGCCTCTTCAAATTTAATTGTGGTAAACTTTGATGAGTCAATCTCCACCTGGGCACCTTTGTCGTTTGAGTCGGCACTTTTACCACTATTACAAGCCGCCAATATTCCGGCTAAAACAATTGTTAATGCAATTTTTTTCATTTGGGTTTAAACGTTGATTATTCTACCAATCCTCTGCCCACTTTTCTGATCTTATTTTGCGACTTCAAATCTAATAGAATCTTATCAAGAATTCCATTAATAAACACTTTACTTTTGGGAGTACTGAATTCTTTTGAAAGATCGATATATTCATTAATGGTTACCTTAACAGGAATCTCATTAAAGTTCATTAATTCACAAATAGCCATTTTCATTAAAATGGTGTCCATGTAAGCAATGCGCTCCGGATCCCAATTTTGAGTTTTCGATGATATATAATCCTGATACTCACCATTATTGCGGATAGTCAGACGAAACAAATCAATCATAAAGTCTCTATCATCAAGCCAATTAGCTGAAATAGGAGCCAGTTTTTGTTTAGTTTCTCCAAACTCCTTTATAGTTTTCAGCATCATACTGATTACTGAATCTTTATCTATAGGCCAGTTAATGAAGCGATCCTCCATCATTTGCTCAAATAAAACTGATTGAGGCAATACTTTTTTGGTAAAGAAGATTAATATATCGCGTTCTGCATTCATGTTATGATCAGCATCAATGCAATAAGCCTTGTATTCAGGAGTTGCACAAAAATCTTTAAACAAAGTCCTGATTACTTCCTGATCATTGGCAAAATCTATTTTAAGTTTTTTTACCTCATCGGTATATGTAGGAAATGTGTCTAGCAATTTAACCAGTTTATTTTCAGAAAGTCGAACACTGGCATTTAAATCTTCTTCAGTAGGAATGTATTTAGAGGCTCTTTCCTGTGCATCAATTATCGAATATTTTGCAACTTCAATAGTAAGGGTTAATACTGTTAGGTACGCTTCATTCACCTTTGCCACACTCTGTAACAAACTTTTCTCAAACCCCTGGATATCTTTGGTTTCTGCCTGATAAAAAGCATACAATGTTTGTAATGCTTTAATACGCAAGTGCCTTCTGTTTAGCATCTAAAAGAACAATTAAAAATAAGGCCGCAAAGGTACAATTTTAAGTTATATTTTAGAAGTACGAAATGTAATTTTAGATTCGCCAGATGCATAAGCTTCCTTAAATAGTTTAAACCACTATGCCATTTAAGAAATTGCCATGCATCTGTAATCTAAAATCTAAAGCCTTCCCTTTCCTATCTTCTTTCTTAACTATTGGCTTTCAACTGCCTGATATCTTCAATACGTTTCTCTGCTATTTTCAATGCTGCCTTATGCGGGGTAATTTGCTCCTTTTTCGACATGCGGAAAATATCTTGAGTAACCTTGTAAATATCTTCTGTTAATTGCATTGCTCTTTTTTTTCCGGCACCACTTAATTCAGCATAAACACTAATTAATCCGCCAGCATTAATCAAAAAGTCGGGAGCATATAAAATACCCATGTCCATTAACATTTGCCCGTGCAGTTCTTCATCTTCCAATTGATTATTTGCAGAACCTGCAACGATTGAACATTTTAATCGCTTTAATGTATCCGAATTTACGGTTGCCCCTAATGCACAAGGAGCGTAAATATCCACATCTAAATCATATATCTGATTATTGGGAACTATTATAGCGTCATGTTTACGGGCTACATGCGTTAGTCTGTCTTCATCCAAATCGGAAATGTACACCCGGGCTCCTTCTTCTCTAAGATACTTCACTAAGTGCTCACCAACATTGCCGATACCTTGAACTGCAACCGACTTATTTGATAAGCTATCATTCCCCCATTGCTCCTTTGCACTGGCTTTCATTCCCATGTAAACACCATATGCTGAAACCGGACCGGTATGTCCTGTTCCCCCTACAGCTTCTGAGATTCCAGCTACATGATTAGTCTCCATTCGAATGTATTCCATATCACGAAGGTTCGTACCAACATCCTGAGCTGCAATAAATTCACCACTCATATTATTAACAAACTTTCCAAACCGGCGCATTAATGCTTCAGACTTTCCTTTATTCGAATCACCGATGATAACAGCCTTTCCTCCTCCAAAATTCAACCCTGTAATGGCAGCTTTATAAGTCATCCCCCTTGAAAGTCGTAAAACATCGTCTAACGCATCAGCTTCAGATCGATAATTCCACATGCGTACTCCACCAATTGCAGGCCCTAAAGTAGTATCATGTATAGCAATGATGGCTTTTAACCCTGTTGATTTATCAAAACAATAAACGATGTTTTTGTGCGAGTTTTCAAACATTTTCCCGAACACCGGGTTCAGCTCAAGGGAATTGATTTCTTTGGTTTCGAACATACGAAAGAGTTATTTCTGCGTTAAAGATTTTGATAAAGCCTTATAAACAAATCTATTAATTTTCACGCTTTTGAAACAAAAGCCGCACCAAATCATTACTAATAAAGACATTAAACAGCTTTTAGTTATCAACAGCTGTTAAAAAATATTTTTCGACCAATGATCTCAGCTTTTTATTAGTCAGAGTATTTTTTAAATCGATATTTTTGTTTTCGTATATCTCTTAAAAATGGGTGAATTAAAATACCTTAATAAATACCTTTTCCGTTACCGCTATCGCTTGCTTTTAGGAATTTCCTTCGTGATTATTTCGAATTTTTTCGGAGTTATCCCTGCTCGAATTATAAGACGGGCCTTTGATTTGGTAAATGAGAACATAACCCTCTATAAACTATTTTCTGGATTTAATAGCCAAGAAAGCATTTACTCCGTTTTCGGAAAAACCATGTTGATCTTTGGACTAACCCTGTTATTGATGGCCATTTTAAGGGGAATATTCTTGTTCTTTATGCGCCAGACTATAATTGTTGTGTCACGCTTAATTGAATATGACCTTAAAAACGACATTTATAACCATTATCAACAATTGTCTTTGGCGTTTTACCGTCGCAACAATACAGGCGATTTAATGAATAGGATTACAGAAGATGTAAGCCGGGTTAGAATGTATCTGGGACCCGCTATTATGTATACCATAAACACGATAGTGCTGTTTTTATTGGTCATCTCAACAATGGCAAGCATCAATTTAAAGCTCACATTATTTTCGTTACTACCCTTACCGTTAATGGCTGTCATCATTTACTATGTAAACTCCATTATTCATCGTAAAAGCGAACATATTCAGGAACAGCTTTCCAACTTATCTACCTTTACTCAGGAAACTTTTGCCGGAATGAGAGTTTTAAAGGCATATGTACGAGAAGAAACCGTTCGAAAAGATTTTGAACAGCAAAGTGAAGAGTATAAAAAACGTTCTCTGAGTTTGGCAAAGATCCAGGCATTCTTTTATCCAACTGTATTGCTGCTGGCTGGTATGAGCGTGGTGTTAACTGTTTACATAGGCGGCATCGAAGTTAACAATGGCAATATAACACCCGGAAATATTGCGGAGTTCATTGTTTATGTAAACCAGCTCACCTTTCCGATGATGTCACTAGGCTGGGTTACTTCCCTTATACAAAGGGCTGCAGCATCCCAAAAACGAATTAATGAATTCATGAATATTGAACCTGAAATTCAATCAGCTATCAGTCAACAAGTTCAAATTAATGGAAAAATTGAATTTAAAAACGTAAGCTTCACGTACCCTGATACAGGTATTGAAGCATTAAAGGATGTAAGCTTTGTAGCTGAACAAGGTAAGTTTATTGCATTTATAGGACGTACAGGATCGGGCAAATCAACTATTGCCAATTTAATTGCCCGTATGTATGATACGACCGAAGGCATGGTGTTAATAGATGATAAAAGCATTAAAAACTATGAAATTAATAACCTGCGAAACTCAATGGGGTTTGTTCCGCAAGAAGTGTTTTTATTCTCTGATACAATAAGTAATAATATTTCTTTCGGAATACATAATATTGAAAAGGAGCAGGTGTATGACGCTGCAAAGAAAGCTGCTGTTTACAATAACATTCAGGCATTTCCACAAGGCTTTGAAACCACAATTGGCGAACGGGGCATAACACTTTCGGGCGGACAGAAGCAACGTATCTCAATTGCAAGGGCAATAATTAAAGAACCTCAAATTATGATTTTTGATGACTGCCTTTCCGCAGTAGATACAAAGACTGAAGAAGAAATTTTAAGCAATTTGGGACAAATAATGCAAAATAAGACCAGCATTATTATAAGTCACAGGGTTTCATCGATAAAAAATGCCGATAAAATATTTGTTTTAGACCAAGGATCAATCATTGAAAGCGGAAATCATGAGACTTTATTGGACCTAAAAGGCGAATATTATGAATTATATGAAAAACAATTATTAGAAGAAGAGGAGTTATTAGATAATTAGATTACATAGTGTAATTATTTTAGTATAATTAAGAAGTAGCCTTTTAAAATTTGCATTAAACTCATTTTTAAACACACTGATTTTCAAATGATTATTTTTTTTAAAAAAAGTTCAAAAAATACCTATTTTTAATATTTGGAATTTTGAAAATTATTACTTTATATTTACGCCAAGCTAAACTTATTGACACTAACAATGGGAGATTTTGATAACAAAGAGCGCGAAGAAGTATTCTCTAAAAAAGTAAGAGCAGGAAAACGTACTTATTTTTTCGATGTAAAATCGACACGTGCGGGAGATTATTATATTACCGTAACAGAAAGTAAAAAACGCATGGAAGATGGGGTGTTTGTGAAACACAAGATTTTCCTTTACAAAGAAGACTTCGAAAAATTCGCTGAAGGCTTGAATGAGGTGGTTGATTATATCAAATCGAACCAGGATGTTGTTGAAAAACGCTACGAAGCTTACGAAAGCAATGGCGTTCATGACAAAATTGATGACGATTTCTCATTCTAACCCCAAAATATTAAGATTAAGATAAAAAAAGCATGATTAGTACCATGCTTTTTTTATGCCTTTATTTTTTAATGCTTAACCAACAAGATTCAATAATATCCCCTAAAATGATATCTTCATTTAAGTTAATTTCATTGTTATGATGAAAACGAACTAATGCTATTATTGGCCCATATACCAATGACAACAAAGCGGTTAAATGCATTGGCTTTAAATAACCTTGATCTATTCCAACACCTAAAATTTCATAAACCGGAGCAAGTATTCGTTCTCCTTTTCTTTTAGTGGCTTCAACAATAAACGGAGAACTCGAATATTGTTCAATAAATTTAAAAACCTGATCGTTATTTAAATAAAAGTCATAAAGAGCGTGCCAAATCGATGTAAAATTGACTTTATAATCAACTCCTTCATCATAAGCATTTTGCACAACGTCATTAATTCTATGACGAATTTCCAAGAACAGATCATTAATCAACTCTTCTTTACTTTTAAAATACAAATAAATTGTTCCTGAGGCTACCCCTGCCTTTTCCGCTATTAATTTCATAGACGACCCATGAAATCCATTTTCAGTTATTATTTCTAAAGATGCATTTAAAATCGACTGACGTTTATCAGTTATTTGGGTCTTCATTATACATTTATTTGGAACATAAAGATAGAAGTAAATACCAAAAAATGAACAACCATTCATATTTTGTCGAAACAATATTTTTAACGAATTTTAGTTTCTACTCAAACCCAAAACATAACTCTATCATGAAAAAATTATTAACGACAACACCTACATCGAGATTTATTTTCGTTCTTGGATTTTTAATTTCCTTAACAACCTTCGTTCATGCACAGCATTTCCGATCAGGCTATCTCACACTAATAAACAATGATTCAATTCTGAAGCTAGATAGCTCAAAATTTAAGTTAGATAATAGCAAGAAAATCGATCTCAGCAAAAAATCGTCTAAAAAGTTGTTTAACCTGGATCATAATCTTGACCTCAATGAAGCTTTGCAATTAAATCCAAATTGCTCTGAATGTAAAGCAGCATCAAATGAAAAACCTCTTTATATTTTAGACGGGAAGGAGATAGACAATGACACCTTTTCAAAACTGCCGTCGGATAAAATTAAATCCATTTTATTTTACAAAGGAGAAAAAGGTATTTTGTTATATGGCCAAAAGGCCAAAGACGGAGTGATTTGTATCACTACAAATACAGAATAACAAAAACAGAATAATAAGTAATGCCCAATCTATTTATTCAAAAGATTGGGCATTTATATTGAATACAAGGTACTGCTAAACTAAAACAAATTTTTGCCTTTTAACACGATATCTTCATCGTTTGACTTTACAGCATAGGTAAATCCAGCCTGCAAGCAATAAGCACCGTATTCGCCACGCTTATTAAGAGCAATAAAACCTATTTGAACTTCTTTTGCTTTTTTAGGATCTCTTTTAGCAATGCGTTCAACAGCTTCTTGACAGGCTTGTTGTGGGGTTCGACCTTGACGCATCAATTCAACCACCAAAAAGGAACCTACAATTTTAATAACCTCTTCTCCTACCCCAGTAGCTGCAGCCCCTCCTATTTCGTTATCTACAAACATTCCGGCACCTATAATCGGCGAATCGCCCACTCGTCCATGCATTTTGAATGCCATTCCACTTGTGGTACACGCCCCCGAAAGATTTCCATTTGCATCCAAGGCAATCATGCCAATGGTATCGTGATTGTCTTTCCCTCCAGGAAGCTTCTTAGGAGCAGCTTTTCGGTTTTCGATATTCATTACTGGCTCATACTTTGAAGTTTTAAGCCATTCTTTCCATGCTTTTTCAGACTCAGGAGTTAGCAAATTTTCTTTTTTAAAGCCATTTTTTAAAGCGAACTGCAAAGCGCCTTCTCCAACCAACATCACATGAGGGGTCTTTTCCATAACCATGCGTGCCACTGAGATGGGATGAACAATATGCTCCAGTGCCGCAACCGAACCAGCATTACCATGTTCATCCATAATGCAGGCATCAAGCGTTACGCGCCCATCACGATCTGGAAATCCGCCCAATCCTACACTTTGATTACTTGGGTCTGCCTCAGGAACACTCACCCCTTTTTCTACTGCATCTAGTGCTCTACCTCCGGTTTTCAGCACATCCCAAGCTGCTGCATTTGCGGCTTGGCCAAAATCCCAGGTAGAAATAACAATAGGCTTAGCATTGACTTTTTTGCTATCAGATTTGGCTAATGCATCTAAAACATAGGTTGAAGACACAGCAGCTAAACCTGCAGCCTTAACAAATTTCCTTCTATTAATCATGTTTAAAGATTCTAATTGATTTTGCAATAAAATTAAAATCCACATTTATATTTGGCAATCTTTTTAAAATAATTTTAATGCTCGGACATTGATTCCATATTACTATTATTGAATCATTGAAATAACCATTAATATTTATCCATTGAAACTGAGATTTTTACTATTTAGTTGCTTACTGCTAAATGCAATAAACAGCTTTTCACAACATGCTATCAACAATTCAAAGCGATTCAATCATTTTTATCAATATGGCGTAGCTGATGCCTTTATAGGAGGATTATACAAAGGCTCACTCACGCTAAAAGAATTAAAACAACATGGAAATTTCGGACTGGGAGCGCCAAATTTGCTCGATGGGGAACTGATCATTTTAGATGGAAAAGTGTATCAATCGAAAGCAAACGGAGAAACCATTGAACCCAATAATCAAACCACCACATCACTTTCATTTGTTACCTTTTTTAAAGCCGATACCAGTTTTACTGTCAAAGATGAGTTAAACCAGAAAAACTTTTCAACCTCTATTATGAATTTCCTAAAAGACAAGAACGGGATGTATGCGATTAAAATCACTGGAAAATTCAATACTGTAAAAACGAGGGCATTTCCTCCCTTCAGCCAGGAACCCTTTCCGCCTCTGTCAACCGTACTTGACAAACAACAATTCTTTAATTTACAGAACATTGACGGCACTTTAATTGGTTTTTATCTGCCGGGTTATTTAAATAGTGTAAGTATCAGTGGATTGCATTTTCATTTCCTATCAAATGACAAGAAACACGGAGGTCATGTTTTGGATTATGGAGGCAGCAATTTTAGAATTGAAATAGCACGACTTTATGGATTTCAATTAGACGAGCAAAATGACCCTTCACTACAACGATTCGAATTTAAAAAACAGGTTAATGAATCATTAGATAAGGTTGAAAAAGGCCATTAACTGATTTAAAATAAATATGTAAAGGCAGATTCTTTGTCATGCTTTCCTTTATCCTTTAATAAAACCGTATCTTTGCGCCTGATTTTAAAAACCGTACAGATAGAATATGGCTTTACAATGTGGTATCGTGGGACTACCAAACGTAGGTAAATCTACTTTATTTAACTCTCTTTCAAATGCAAAGGCACAAGCGGCAAATTTCCCGTTTTGTACCATTGAGCCAAATGTTGGGGTAATTACCGTTCCTGATGAACGTTTAAATAAACTGACCGAGTTAGTTAACCCTCAACGTGTGGTTCCTAACACGGTTGAAATTGTTGACATTGCCGGATTGGTAAAAGGTGCAAGTAAAGGAGAGGGATTAGGCAATCAATTTTTGGCAAATATTCGTAATACCAATGCTATTTTGCACGTATTGCGTTGTTTTGATGATCCTAATGTTGTGCACGTTGATGGTTCGGTTGACCCAATCCGCGATAAGGAAATTATTGACACTGAGCTTCAGCTGAAAGATTTAGAGTCAGTTGAAAAGAAATTACAGAAAGTTGAAAAATCAGCCAAAACTGGCGATAAAGATGCTAAAAGAGCCGTTGAGGTTTTAAGCGCTGTTAAAGAAAAACTACTTTCAGGGCAATCAGCACGTGCAGCACAATTAGAAGAAAAAGACTTTGAACATGTTGACGACATTCACTTATTAACCCTTAAGCCGGTTATGTATGTTTGTAATGTTGACGAGGCATCAGTAAATACCGGCAATAAATATGTTGATATTGTTCGTGAAGCTGTTAAGAGTGAGAATGCTGAAGTATTGATTATCTCTGCTAAAATCGAGTCTGAAATTGCAGAACTTGACAATTATGATGACAAACAGCTTTTCTTGGCTGATTTAGGCTTAGAAGAATCTGGTGTAAATAAATTGATCCGTGCAGCTTACCGCTTATTGAACCTGGCTACTTATTTTACAGCAGGAGTACAGGAAGTAAGAGCCTGGACCATTACCTTAGGAATGACAGCCCCTCAAGCGGCTGGAGTTATCCATACTGATTTTGAAAAGGGCTTTATCAGAGCTGAGGTAATTAAATACAATGATTTTGTAAACTTAGGTTCGGAAAATGCCTGTAAAGAAGCAGGAAAACTTGGTGTAGAAGGAAAAACCTATGTAGTGGAAGATGGTGATATTATGCACTTCCGTTTTAATGTGTAATTGAAATTCCTTTATAAAAAGCGAGGCCGATTCATCACAGAATCGGCCTCGCTTTTTATTTACCTGGTTATTGTTTCACAACCTCGGCATGATACTTCAATGATTCACCTTCAGGACTAAAGCCCTCAATAATTTTCTTCATTTCCTCAACAGAAAGCTTCGATTGATCAAAAACAACTTTAGCAATTCCGGATTCAAAGTTCACCTCACTTTGCTTTACACCTTTATGCTTATACAAAGCCTTTTCAATTCCTTTAGCGCAACCGTCAGGACATGTCATCCCTGTTACTTTAAAGTATACAGTTTGAACTTTTCCTTTCGATACCTCCTGATTGCTAATCTCGCGCGGATATTGACAGCAACCGTGAAGTTTGTCATATACCTTATCCGGTGCTTTTATACCATCTGTATCATGACCTGCATCTGCAACAGCCTTCTGAATACTCAGTAAGCTTGCAGGGGCTGTAAAGCTAACCTTCAACTGTTTGGTAGCACTGTCCCAATCTGCAGCTTGAACACCTTCCACCTTTTTAGCAGCACCTTCAATCCTGTTTTCACACATGCCACAATTACCCCAAACCTTAAAACTTTCTGTTTTAATATCCTGAGCTACTGAATATTGAGCAACAAAACTCAATAAAGCAGCTGATAAAATAAATTTCATTTTTTTCATTGTTTTTCTTCGTGTTAAATTGATTAAACTGGTTTACTATTTTAACGATCTATTTTATATCTGAATCCTGCATAAACTCTTCTCCCTTCAATTGGCCCCCAAATGTATGAAGCATCAAAAAAGCCTGTATTGGGATTTGATGCACCCACAATGTAATTCTGTTGACGGAAATCCAATAAGTTTTCAGCACCCAAATACAATTCAAAATTTCTCCAATTACGTGTGAGCTGAAGATTTATAGTCGAATAAGATCTTGAATAATTATTGTAGTCGCTAATTTCTGGTTGAAATATTTCATTCAAATAAGGCATTCTCTTGCTACCAAACCATTGCCAGGTAAAGTTGGCGTTCCATTTACGATTAAATGATTCATAAAACAAAGATGCTACTGTTCTGTGCTTAGGAACAAAAGGTTCAACAATCCGTTGTCCATCCGTTTTACGAAATACATCAAGGTACTTGTAAGCCACTTTTAACTCTACAGGTTTCAAAATGAAATAAGCAGCTTCTACCTGAATGTTATTAGCAAACGACTTACCTGTTAAATTGTGAAAGAATACTTTTGTTGGGTCAGTATCATAGTCGGGAATAATTTTGTTGGAAAATTGCGTTTTGTATAGATCAATTCCGATACTCCCTTTTCTATAATCAATTTCGAACTTTCTATTAACGTTGAAACCGTAGTTAAGTGCCTTTTCAAACTTTAAAGGTTCTTGAATAACAACTTCACGGTTACTAACCTTAATATTGGCATTTTCGGCTAGAATATTGGCTGTTTTAAAACCTGTTCCTACAGAGAAACGTAAGTCCGTGTTTTTATCCACTGACCATTTCACATTGCCTCTTGGCGTAAATACCAACTCACCGTTGGCCCAATCGGCACGTCCGCCAACAATTACCGACAGAGGCCTATTACCAGAACTGGTATAAGTATTCTCAACAAATACTCCTGGCATATTCAAATCGTTGTTCAGCATTAAAGTACCAAACTGCTCATTAATTTTATCCAAACGATAGCTTGCCCCTGCATTAATTGAATTATGCTTACCTATGGCTTGGTTATAGATTAAACGAAGGTTTAAGCTTTGCTGACGGCCATTATTGCTGCGAGGACCATAAAACCCACTTAAATCGTGCAGAACATACGAATATTGTAATCCCAGACTTTTATAATTACCTGAAGGAACTACAAAACCTGTACGACCATAGAATTCGAATCTAGTTGTTTTTAACTGCTGCCCATAAATTGATTGGTCAAGCTGATTATTATTGAAATTAAAATGAGATTGTCCTCCCTGACGGTTTTCATTCAAGTATTTTATAGAATTTTGAGAAAACCAACCATTACCCGCTTCATATTTCCATTTGCTCAATACATTAATATTTTGCAACATAGGCATATCAAGGAAGGAGTCTTCATTTTGATCCATCTTTAACTTAAAACGATCAATATGAAATGAAAATAAGGAACTTAAGTCTTGGTTAATCTTAAACGTTTTATCAACATTTAGTTCAGCGCGAGCATAACCATCTAAATACCCGTTAACAAATAGTTTATCTGCCCTCATTGGATCCTTTAACTCCACATTGATCATTCCACTAATTGACTCCGGACCAAAAACTACTGAGCCAGGCCCTTTAACAACGTGAATTTGATCAATTTGAGTTCCCGGAATACCATATACTCCATAAGTAGTACCCAATCCTGTAATAACGGGTGCGTTTTCCGTCAATATTTGAGTATAAGAGCCGGCCAGTCCAAGTACCTGCAATTCTTTGCTACCTGTAACACCATCCCTATAGGTAACATCCACAGTGGTATTAGTTTGAAAACTCTCACCTAAATTACAACAAGCAGCTTTCTTAAGCTCTTTCGACGTAAGGATCTCGGTCTTTCGTGGTTGTACGGAAACCATAGTCGATTCACGCTGTTGAGCAACCACCACTTCGTCAAGTTGCTTTCCGTTAGATTTTAAAACGATTTTAAGACTCTTGTTATCGTTTACTAAAATTGTATCAGTTTGTAAGCCCACAAACGATACAATCAGCCTGCGATCGGCAATACCTTGAGCATTAATTGCAAACTCACCATTTGCATTTGAAAATATCCCTTTCGAAGTATTAATCCATGATATGCTTGCTCCTTCGAGCAAAACTTCTTTATTCTTGGTATCGAGCTCATACACCTTTCCTTTAACAATTTGCTGTGCACTTACCTCAAAACCAATTAAAGCTATTATTAAAGCTATTAAAAATGGTTTCATAAAATATCAAAATCTGTATGACAATAAAATTCTAGGCAAAAACAACATGTTTTCGCAAATACATCAACAGAAAATGATCAAATAAGAAAAGTTTGAGTAAGAAGAATAATAGGGCAATTTCGGGGCGGAGGGCCCTTTAAATTAACAGAAATTGCAGAATGGAGATCGGTTAAGCTATTCTGAAAAGAAATACGGTATGCAAAAAGGAACAGTTCAACCGGAAATAGTTTTGCCTGTTCAAACTTTGCTATTGAAAGAAAATCATCTTTGACTTTGAATGTTTCCACCTTATTATGGCAACAATCGCTTTTAGTTTCAGTAGAAGAGTTATCAGTGTCATCGTCGCAACAGCTGTCAGCAGCAATCATGACACTTGCGCTCTGTAATTTATTGCCACAATAATGAGCATAGACACTCACTCCTACTACATTGAATAGAAATAAAATGCTCATTAGTATAGCGATAAATTTTTTCATTGCTGCAAATCTAAAAAAATATAATTAGAATGAGGTAAAGCTATTGTTACATATCCCACTGATTATATTATAATTACACAGGAAAACAAGAAAGCACCCTGTGTAATTATAACTATTTAAGCACAACCTCTTGTTGTTTTTGAATGTCTGAAATCAATTCATCAATTTGTTGTTCAGTCACATTGGGCATACAAATAACATGAGACCATCCTTTTTCTGATGCCAATTGCCATTTTTTACGAACCATTTCGTGAGGTTGAGGAAATACTACCGTAATGGCATTAGGATTTCTCCAAGCCTCAATACCGATAGATTTTAATCGCTCCTCAACATAATTTGCCACCTTTAAACTATGTTCAACACGTTTTTTTAATCCTTCATAACCCAGTGTTTTAATGGCATACCATAAAAAAATTGGACTATGACCATTTCGTGATCCGGTAATAGTGGTATCTAAGCTACCAATATAAGCCACTGAGCGTGCAATACGATCACGATGTGATTTCTTTACCAGTAATACTCCAGAAGGAATTGGAGAGCCTATAAATTTATGTCCGCTCACAGCTATGCTATCAGCACCATCCATAAAGTCAAAAGCCGGGCGCGGTTCTAAAAACGGACTGATACTACCCGATAAGGCTCCATCACAATGAATATAATAATTCTGTATGGCTGCATCGTTTAGAATAGCTTTGATTTTATTGATATCGTCTTTAGCCTCAGTCATCGTGGTGCCAATATTTGCCATAATAATCACCGGCATATGACGATTCATTCGAATGGTATTGCTCAAATCCTCGTAATCGATTTCCCCATTTTTTTGAGTTCTGATCACGATGTTAGGCATATTGAGCAAATGAAGATTTTTGTGTACACTATAATGTGTTGCAGCAGAATAATACACCATTCCTTTCGGGTGGAGTTCCCTGGCCATATACAATCCGTACATATTGCCTTCCGAACCGCCATTGGTCACATAACCCCACCAATCGCTTTTTGGTGCACGGAAAATTTGTGCAAAAAACTCAAGAACTTCCCTTTCCATTTCACGAGAATCAACTGCGTAAGTGCATTCGGCAAAGGGATCTCCTAAGTTATTGATCGGGAATTTTAACAGGTTAACAAGCTCAGAATAATCAAAATCTTTAGAAACTGGATAGCCTAAAAAATTTCGCGTATTAGTTTCGATTTTCTCGCATAACGACTCTAGTTTGCGCTGATCTTCGGCACTTAATCTATTCATAAATTATAATTGATTGGTGCGCAAAGATGTAAAATAAATGAGGATTAAAGAGACAAAAAATCCTACAAAATACATTCAAACTTAGAACTATTAACTTGACATTCCGCTGAAATAGTTCTTGTCCTACAGTTTTTAACGCATAATAAAATACCCTCTTGAATTAAACCTCCTTACTCCTACCAATTCATCATACCTCTTACCGGGAGGTTTATAATACACGTAAATTGTGTATACATTATCGGTTTCAAAATGACAACCCTCGGTTTGGCACATATCGGAGACCGTTTGATCGTTAGGCACAAAAACATATGAGAAATCATAATAACCTTGTTTAAATAACTGTTGTGTTTCAAGCTTTTGAGTTATTTCATTAAAATGCAACTGATAATCTTCTTTTATCTGATAATCTGTTAGCTTTCCAAACAGATAATAGGCCCCAGCATTTGAAGGTGGTGTATCAATCAATGAAAAATGCACGCAAGTATAATCTGCATCAGTTTCTGCACTGCCTGAACCATCTTGATTACGAATGGCGTAACCTCCATTCAAATCAATAAAAGTTGAATAAGCTGATTGTCCATAGTTGGCATCTGGAAATAGAAAAACATCCGTTTTATTTTTCTCTTTTACAATATCTTTAATTCGCTGACTAAAGAATCGCAAACTGCGCGTATCAAAATTTCTGAACTCACTCCCGCCTGGAAATGTTCCCGAATCCATATCATTATATACTAACTCGTTTGTGCGGATAAATGTTGGTTTCAACCCTGTTATTGCGTTATCAGGTCTATCATTTTGGGTGATGACCACTTTTACTTCGGCCATAGGGTTAGAGATATTCAGGGCGGGATGCAAAATATTAAAATTGATTTTTTGCGTTTGCGTTCGAGCTTTTACCACAGTACCTCGGGTTACTTCAGCTGTAATATTTACCAATGATTTGGCAACGCAAAACCTTCGTGTAAGCACTAACTGATCAGGATCATTATTCAGATATACTTTTAGCAAATAGTTACCTGAAATAATCGGCTTCATGGTGTTTGAAGGAAACTTTAACGAATAATGAGTGTATGACTTAATTGTATTAAATGAGTAACTATAATCAACTATCCGATCTTCGGTATAACCATCCAAATAATCAATAGTTGAAAGATTACTGGGTTTCCAATCGGCAGTGCAATGCACAATGGTGTAGTAGTAATCTTGATTACCTGCATTTATATCATCAAACTGAAGGAGTAATTGTTCTCCGCTTGCAAAGATTATAATTGGTACCGTAGACTCTTTATTGATTATATTTTCAAACTGAACAGTTTTAATATTTGTTTTATAAATCCAGTCCTGGTACCTAAGCTTCTCATTTTGTGCATAAGCAAATGAGAACACCCCTATCATAACTATACATAAAACAACAAGCCTAATTTTCATTCGTAGTTGATTTTTTTACTAACGTAATAAAAAAAAACCGTCATCAACGGATAACGGTTTAACTTAGGGTTTGGTAATTGGTTTATTTTTCTAAAACAGGTTTTCCGTTTGGAATGCTTAGTTCTGTTTGTGACTTTAATTTGAACTGGCCATCAGTTAATATTTCTTTTGAATAATGCCACTTTACTGCAATTTTTTTCTGACTTATATTCATCTCAACAAAACCATGATCTTTTAAATTAGCCATTTTAATTTGTGGATTATATGTTTTATTTAGACAACGAACTTCAGCAGCTATACCATTTGTTGAGTTAACATCTGTTAAGCTCGGGCTAGAAATAGAAGGAACAACAATTTCTACAGCCTGTGCAAACCTACCAGTTGCAGGGTTGTATTTTTCGGTTAAATCAGCAACTTCGGATGCCAGAGAGCCATTAAAACCGCCACTTATAAATACAATATTTTTTAATTCAAACGCTTTCAAAAAACCCAATAAGCTCTCTTTCTCCTTGGGATGATTATCCCAATAATCAGAAGATTTGATACTAGCCCAATCTACATTTACTGAGTTCAAGGAACTTAATAAATTTTGAGAGGCTAAAAGTTTCCAGTTAGCTGTTGAATAATTTAATTGTTTGGTGAGCCATTCTTTATGCAAAGGATCAATAAACAAAGCTTCTTTTGCAACTGCACCTTCGGTACTGGCAACAAGATTACCTTTTTCAAATGGCTGGGTATCAATCATTATAAGATCCAACATTTTTCCAAAACTGAACTTACGCTGAAGTTCGGTCTTCTTTACACGTACTGGCAACCACTCAACATAAGCCTGTTCTGCAGCTTTGCTTTTTTCAGTCCAGTTAATAGCATGATCATTTGAATTGTTTAAGGATTGATTCTCCCAAACGGCAATAAAGGGATACTTTGCATGAGCCAACATTAGGTTCTTATCCAAATGGTATTGTGCATACCTGTTTCGATAATCCTGAATTGTTACTGGTTCGGCACCCGGAATTTGTCTACGATCGGCCAGATCTCCGGAATGTTCTTGATCATCAATATATCCAGAGAGAACAACAACAGCACTTAATTCTTTCAATTCGGTAATACGCTGATAGGCACTGAAGTAACCGACTGAATAATTATTGCCATCAACAAAAGCCAATTTTATTGGTAAATCAGATGTGGGGTCAACAGCTGTTTTGGTGGTTCCTATAATGGACCGTTTGCCAAAAGCTTCAAATTGATAATAGTACGTTTGATTGGGATCAAGACCATCGACATCCACTTTTACAGTAAAGTCTTTGGATTCATCAGTTGCAATGTCTCCGGAACGAACAATATGATCAAATGCCGTATCGGTTGCCATTTTCCAGCTGACCGAAAATGCCAACTTCCAATCGTTATTGGAAGCCTCTTTATGCGTTGGGGTAACCCGAGTCCAGATTACAACCCGATCTGGTAAGGGATCTCCAGAAGCAACGCCATGATAAAAAGGAGCCATTGATTCAGCTAATTGAAATCCCTGGTTTTTAAGATAATCTATATAGGTTAAACGTTTAATTTGCGCATGAACAGTTTCTATTTGAATCAAAATAAAAACCAACGATAACAGAAGAGGGTTAAATAATTTAAAAGGTTGTTTCATTTCTCCAGGAGTTTTATCCTTGATTTGTTGACACAAACTTCTAACTCCAATGTTAATACGGGGTTGATAAATTTTTATTAAAAGGTAAATGTTTTGTTAAAAATTAATCAACTATTAAACAATTAATTTAACAATAATTTATATAAAACAAATTAAAACTAGTTTAATTTCAATTTTGTATATTGATAACCGTCTGATATAAATAACGATGTCTCAATTTGAAATACAGCCTTATTTATCACTTTTTCATCCTTTAAGTGATGATGCGCGAAAGGCCATACTAAACGTTGCCGAACTTAAAGAATATCCTGCCAAAACTGTATTGTTATCAGAAGGTTCGATTCAAAAGAATGTGCTTTACCTAAACAAAGGTTTAGTTAGAGGATATTTTCATATGGAAGACAAAGAAGTTACACTGTGGATTTGTTACGACCCTGATTCATTCGGCGATCCGGAGAGTTTTTTTCATCAAGTACCAACCGACCTTACAATTGAGACTCTTGAACCTTCACAAGTGGTACTCATTCCCCGGCAGTCATGGCTCGAACTTTTTGATAAATTTCCAGAAATTGAACGCGCCAGTCGCTTAGTTAGTCAGTCTAATGTTCAGAAGCTGTACCGTAGAATTAAAGTGTTAAACTATTCTACCCCTGAAGAAAAATACAGGTACCTATTAGAAAACGAAGCTCAGATTATTCAGCGTACACCTTTAAAATTCATTGCCTCCTACCTTAACATTACTCCGGAAACATTGAGCAGGATCAGGGCCAAAATTTATCAAACCAAAGAATAGAATTAACTAATTTGATATAAATCAACACATTATATACACAAAGTAATTATATTTGCAGTGTTGGGGAGATATATAATGCGGAAAACAAGGAAGTTTTTGAATTACTATTCGGGCGTGTTGCTTTGTATAATTTTGCTTTTGTTTGTGTTTTATAAAATGACAACATACAAACCCGAAAGAGGTTCTGATAATTTAAAAGCAGTGCTTTTAAAGCATTAAAAAATAAAGCGCTAAATCATAAGAAGATTTAGCGCTTTATTTTTTCAAAGAGCATCTATAGATTATGCTTCAAGCTCCATAATTTTTTCAGCAATATTTTCCCACTCTTGATGTGTTTCGTTTAATTGCACTTTTATCTTTTCGTAAGCACTATTTATCTCATTCAACTTTTGTGAATTTGAATACACTTCTTCTTTAGCCATTTCATCTTCAAAAGCTTTCTTCTGTTTCTCAAAATCCTCAATTAGAGACTCAAGCTTTTCAAGTTCCTGACTCAGCTTTTTCAACTCACGGGATTTCTCCTTGCTTTCACTTCGATTGTCTTGCTTTTCAACCTTTGCCTGCTCAACTTGTTTTTTAGACTCCTGAGGAGCTTTAGCTTGGTCTTTCAATCGTTTCTCTTGCCATTCTTCGTATTCGTGATAAATGCCCGGATATTCTTTAATTTCCTTATTCTCTATGAACCATATTTTATTGGCAACATTTTCAATCAGGTAACGGTCATGGGAAACAAGGATAAATGTTCCTTCATACTGCTGTAAAGCCTGAATTAAAATATTTACAGATTGAATATCAAGGTGGTTGGTAGGCTCATCCAGAATAAGAAAATTGGCGTCAGAAGTTAACACCTTTGCCAAGGCTACACGTGATTTTTCACCTCCTGATAACACTTTAATTTTTTTAAACACGTCATCGCCTGTAAACAAGAAACAGCCCAATAACGACCGTAATTCTGTATCAGTACGTGTAGAAGCAAAAGCTTGCAACTCTTCCAAAATGGTATTTTCGAGATGCAAAGACTCTAATTGGTGCTGAGCAAAGAAGGATTGAAACACATTGTGCCCTCTGGTAACTTCACCTTGTGCCTTTTCGGCATCAGCAACAATGCGTAGTAAGGTTGATTTACCTTTACCGTTGGCACCAATCAATGCAATTTTATCACCTTTTTCAATATCGCCATCTGTATTCTTTAACAATTCAAGATTCGGATAAGCTTTAGAGATATTACGCAACTGCACTACACTACGACCTGAAGGCCGAGAAAAGCTGAAACGGAAAGACACTGATGGATTATCATCGTCTACATCTGAAACACGATCCATACGCTCAAGGGCTTTAATACGCGACTGTGCCATCTTGGCCTTAGAAGCTTTTGCACGGAAACGCTCAATCAAGCGTTCTTCTTCCTTAATTTTTTGCTGTTGGTTTTTAAATTGATTACGTTGAAGTTCCTCTCGAAGTGCTTTTTCTTCGAGATAAAAACTGTAATTACCTGCATACTGAATCAGTTGACCTCCTTTTGATTCTACGATCTTTTGAACAGCGCGATCAAGAAAATATCGGTCGTGAGAAACAATAATATAAGCACCATCAAAACCATTCAGATAGTTTTCCAGCCACTTAATGGATGGTAGATCCAAGTGGTTGGTAGGCTCATCGAGCAATAGCAGATCAGGTTTTTGCAGAAGGATTTTAGCAAGCATTACCCGCATACGCCATCCACCTGAAAACTCTTTTAGGGGACGGGCTGAATCCTCAGGGCTAAAACCTAATCCCGCTAAAATTTGCTCTGCTTTATATTGAATGTTATACCCATCCAGGTTTTCAAATTCGTGTTGCTTATCACTTAATTTATGAAGCAAGTCCTCTGAATAATCCGTTTCCATTTTTTTCAGCAAAGCTTCTATTTCATCATGCAACTGATTTTGGCGCTCAAAAGCTTCCATTGCCACATGCAAAATGCTGAAATCAGAATGAACAGATAACAGATCCTGATTGAGGTAACCAATCTTCATATCCTTCGATTTAGAGATGGTTCCGGATGTTGGTGTATAATCACCCACCAAAATTTTCAACAAAGTGGTTTTACCGGTTCCATTGGCTCCGATTAACCCAATCTTCTCTCCGGGTTTAATATGCCAGTTAGCTTCATCATATAAAGCTCGGGCTCCAAATTCAAACGTAAGGTCGTTTAATGCAATCATTGGGCACAAAGATAGGGCAAACCATCTTGAAAATGAGTAATATTCAAAATTTGACAATCAAAAAACTTATTTGCCAGCTCAATCAGACCTATCACTCTCTTCTACTTTCATTCAATGATGTATATTTGCGGCATGTATAATCTCATTAAGCCTATATTCTTCAAATACGACCCCGAAGAAATTCACCACAAAGTATTCAATTGGATTAAATCCGCTAATAAATTCCCTGGAGCTTCGGCATTAATCAGATCTATTTACTGTCTGAATGACAAACGTTTAGAACGCGAGGTATTTGGTATAAAATTCAAGAATCCAGTTGGTTTAGCCGCTGGTTTTGACAAGGATGCAAAACTTTTCGAAGAGCTTGATAATTTCGGTTTTGGTTTTATAGAAGTAGGTACCATTACTCCGGTAGCTCAACCTGGAAATGATAAACCCCGTATGTTTCGCCTGATTGAAGACGAAGCTTTAATCAACCGAATGGGCTTTAATAATGAAGGTGTTGATGAAATGGTAAATCGGTTGAAAAACCGAAAAAATCGTTCATTAATTATTGGTGGTAATATTGGAAAAAACAAAGTTACCCCTAATGAGGAAGCCGACGATGATTTTGTAAAGTGCTTCGAAAAGCTTTTTGATTATGTTGACTACTTTGTAGTGAATGTAAGCTCTCCAAACACACCTGGTTTACGCGATTTGCAGGACAAAGAACCACTTAAAAAGCTCTTATTCAGACTTCAAACTCTTAATACTGCCAAACCTAAATCAAAACCTATTTTATTAAAAATAGCCCCCGATTTAACCAACGAGCAGCTTGATGATATTATAGAAATTGTTCAGGAAACAAAAATTGCTGGCGTTATTGCCACTAACACCACAATTTCTCGTGAGGGCTTAAACTCAGATCAGGAGTTAGTAAAGCAGATGGGAGGCTTAAGTGGCAAACCGGTACGTAAACGTTCTACCGAAGTAATTCGTTATTTATCTGAAAAATCTAACAAAGCATTCCCTATTATAGGCGTTGGAGGTATACATTCTGGAGAAGATGCTATTGAAAAACTAAAAGCAGGAGCCTCTTTGGTTCAGATCTATACTGGCTTTATCTATGAAGGTCCAGGTCTTGTAAAGAAAATAAACGAGAAGATTTTAGAAAAAGGATTATAATTTATTCACCAACCGGCTAAATTGTTTCATTATTCTGTTGTTAGAAATTTCAATTTAATAATGAAACAATTTAACAGTAACTAATAAAATCGAGTAGGAGGAAAAATAAAATAGGTTTTCCTCCTATTTCATTTTCCGACCTCTCACACCACCGTACGTACCGTTCGGTATACGGCGGTTTCTTAATTTACACAACGCAATTTTTGATAGTAGTCAGTAAAGAACAGGTAACCCGACTGCTTAAGGCGTTCATTGGTGATACTTCTGCTAAGGATTGGACTATTAGCTGTATGCCAGTAGCTTTTCCTTGTGTTGCCGTATTCCTTTGCCTTGTTTTTTCGGGATATCCAGTTTTATCAGATTCCTAATTCGGGTTTTGATACTTTTCCATTGTTTCCATATCAATGACCTGATTCTTCTTCGATACCATTCATCTATGCGTTCCAACAATCCTTTCATGTCTGCCAGCTGAAAATAGTTAAGCCAGCCTGTGATGTACTGTCTTATTGCTTCCTTTCGGCGTTCATTGCCCCATCCGTTGCTCCGTGAGGTCAGTTCTCGGATTTTCTCTTTCATCTTTTCAACACTTTTCTTATGGGCGCGCATTTTGCAACCATTTTTGTTGAAGTAAAATCCATACCCCAAGAACTTAACGTCCTTGATGTGTGCAACCTTGGTTTTCTCCCTATTGACTTTCAGATAAAGCTTTTGTTCAATGTAGGTTGTAATGCCGACAAGCACCCTCTGGGCGGCTCGGCGGCTTTTACAGAATACCATACAATCATCAGCGTATCTGACAAAACGATGTCCTCTTTCCGTTAGCTCCTTGTCCAATTCGTTAAGCATTACATTACTCAATAATGGACTTAAATTCCCTCCCTGCGGAACCCCCATCGATGTCGCTTGAAAAACTCCATGCGTCATTACCCCTGCCTTTAGGTATTTATGTATCAATGACACCACCCTGCCATCAGGGATGGTTCGGGATAAAATCTCTATCAGCTTGCTTTGGTTAACAGTATCGAAGAATTTTTCCAAATCCATATCCACAACGTAACGATAACCCTCATTTGCGTTGACCTGGCATTGTTTTATTGCCTGATGAGCACTGCGTTTTGGACGAAAACCGTAACTGTTGGACGAGAACTGTCGTTCGTAAATAGGTGTTAATTGTTGGGTGATTGCCTGCTGAATGACCCTATCCACTACCGTGGGGATGCCTAAGGCTCGCTTTTTGCCGTTCTCTTTGGGTATTTCAACCCGGCGAACAGCTTGAGGCTTGTACCTCCCATTTTGTAGTGAATGAAGCAATACTTCTCGGTGGGAGTGTAAGTAGGGTAAAAGCAATTCTACGCTCATCCCGTCAACCCCACCTGTTCCATCATTACGCTTAACTTGTTTGTAGGCCGCATTAAGGTTCGACGGCGAGAGTATGTACTCCAGAAGTTGGGCTTGTTGCCCTTGCGTTGTGTTGGTGTTTCCTTTTTCAGTCATCCATAGATATGTCTGCCCTCCAGAGCTTGATTCGGTTGCCGACCTAGTTCCGCTCTGCCAGGTGTCTTGCTCCGTTTTCTGCTTTCTACCATTCATACAGTAACTTTCAGTTGATGCTCACCTCTTAAGATTCGACCCTTCCCCTGCTAGCTCGTAGCAGCGTACTTTGGTCTCTGCTGACTTCTGACAGCAATTGTTAGCCGTGTTTCATACTGCTTGTTTCCGCACGTCTGTCAGACCTCCCGTGGTAAACCTATACACTTTCTCCCCATGTAACCGCCTTATTTACACTCCAGTATCCGGGTAGTTATTGGACTTCGATTTGTGTTGCAATCTCATCCTGCTGGATATGCCTGATAGGGTTCGTGTGCCTCGGTTCAGGGATTTGCCTCAAGCTTCCTTCTATGTTGTAAAGCAAGAGATCTGGAAGTTTTTTTAATGATTACCTTTGTGATATAAATCCGAAGAGGAAGTGGGCGCTGCTGGAGAGCAACTCACCAGCAATAGGATTTATGACGGTGAATATAGCTTTGAAGCCCCACAATGACAGGGGCTTTTTTGCTGTATTCATTGTCCTAAATGGCTAAAGAAAACTCTCTTGCCCTGAATCTTCAGACACACCTGTCTTTTCAATGAACTAAAAGCCTATAAAAACATCCTTCTATTAGCAGAACCGGTAAATCGGGCTGCAATGCCGTGTTTAATTTTTTATAGATAGTGAGCTGTAGCCTTCAGATAGCAGATACAGAATGACCAGCACTGCAGGAAGCGTGTTATCAGTCTCAGATTAAAAGGATGTTTTTATATGGCGTTTTAGTTTTATTTAACCACTGCACACTCATATTCTTGTTTGTTTATTAATACATACCTGATTCTGTTGAGTAATTTCCGGGCTATTCTTACGATGGCCTTATTCGGTTCCATTCGCCGGCAATACTCATGAAAACTTTTAGTCAGTGCCGGATCCAGGCGTGCGGCTACCCATGCACTTTCAATCAGGGCGCTGCGCAGCACGCTATGCCCCCGTCGGGTGATAGTACCGGCTAGTTCTTTTTCCCCACTTGAATGCGTCGAGGGGATGAGTCCTATAAAACTGCAGAGTTGATCCGTGTTTTTAAACCGGTTAATCGTCTCCAGCTCGGTTAATAAGGTCATGGCCGTTAATAATCCGATGCCAGGGATACTTCGCAGTAAAGCGATGGCTTCCTGGTAAGTACCTGTTTTTGATAGCTCTAGTAAATGCCGGGTGAGTTGCAATACAGAGGCTCTCAAATGTTTCGCTTCTAAAATCATGGCCTGCAGGGCCGTTTTACTACTCTGCTCAGCCATAGCGATGCTTTCCAGCCAATCAACAAAAGGTTTCGACCAGTGGGACTGTTTTTTGGTGAAGGGCGCAGGTAGTTCAATGCCATGAAAGTACAGGAACGATTTTACCCGGTTTTTATACCGGGCAAGGTCCTTGGTCAGTATGGACCGGGTGCGAACTAAACAACGGTCCTCTAGGGTTTTACTGGAAGGAACATAAATCGGGATTAAGGCGCCACTTCTTAATGAGTGTGCGATTTTACGGCTATCCCTGGAATCCTCTTTTTGCACTTTTTCTTTATCGGTGGTGGGAATATCGGCAGGATTGACCACGATGGAGTGAATGCCCAGAGCCTCCAAGCGGTTATGGATCCAGTAGCCGCAGAAGCCTGCTTCGTAGGCGGAATGATAGGTGCCGCCGGGGAAATTCTGCCGGAGATACTGGTGTAATACTTCGGGTTTAGGTGGCTGCGAAAAGGTTTTATGGGTGAGCAGTTCAGTCATAACGGTAACCTGCCAGCTTTTTAAGTGCACGTCAAAACCAACATAAATGTTTTGACCGCTAAAATCTAATTGATTAACTTGTGGTTGCATAAGTTCCAGTGTTATAAAATTTTAGGGGTTCTTTCTTAAATTTACATAACTTCCTGGAACTTATTCCTTTACAAACATACGGCCTTCAGATTCCGCTTCGCAACGGACACCCTTGCTCTTGGCTAATGGTTGGTAACTACCGACCCCCATAGAGGACTTGCACCTCCTAGTTTATAGATATGCACGGCACACAACAAAAGTCCCGACCAAAAATTGATCGGGACTTAAATATCATTAAAAAACAGAATTACTTCGCTGCTTTCTCTAATTCAGCAATGATAGCACGGTTTTTAACAACTTGGCTACTTGCTTTTTCTTTTGAACGGCTTCCTAACTCTAAGTTAGTAGCTAATTTCAAATGCTGAACCTCTAAACGCGAAACAGTTTTATTTCTTCTGTCTTTTCTTTTTAATCTTGTAACTGCCATGATTTCCCTGAAGTTAATATTGTTAATAGTTGTTGTTAATCGTATTAATTTATGGTTTACATCTATTAACAATTAACCATTTCGATTAACAAGTTGAGGTCGAGAGCGGATTCGAACCGCTGTACAAGGTTTTGCAGACCTCTGCCTAGCCACTCGGCCACCCGACCTTTATTCAACGAGGTTGCAAATTTAAGAATTAATATTTGTTTGACAAGTCCTCTTCAAAAATATTTTCTTTCCTTATTGATTATCAAACTACTATTTTTTCAAACATTCGCATTTTGCATCTTTTTATTGCCTGCGACGCATTTCTGAACAAAAAATAGCTGTTGCAATACCCACATTTAATGACTCTGCTTGACCAAAACTAGGTATGCTTAAAGGTGCAGTTATGTATTTCCTGATACGATCCGATATCCCTTTTGATTCATTGCCCATCAATATTACTCCAGGCTTGGAAAATTCGGCTTTGTATAAATTATCTCCTTCGAGCAAGGCCCCATAAACCGGTACTTTTGCCGCTTGCAATATTTGTTCAATATCTATCCGCAGCACTTCAACTCTAAAAATAGAACCCATGGTTGATTGCACCACTTTCGGATTATATGCCTCAACAGAATTAAGAGAGGTTATCAAGGTTTTAATACCAAACCAATCTGCAATACGAATTATGGTTCCTAAATTTCCCGGATCTTGAACATCATCAAGCATTATTGTCCACTTATCCTTAATTTGAGCAATGTCGAAGTGATTTTTCCGAAAGTCAAATGGAATTTGAGCCAGGGCTATCACTTCGTTCGGCGTTTGTAATGTGCTAATTTTTTGAAGTTCGGGTTCTGTAACTAAATTAACATCTATTTTTTTTGCCTTTGGATTTATATTTGTAAGGTTTTTTAGATAATTTTCAGTCGTAAAAATTGATTGAATAATAAAGGAAGACGCCAAGAGTTCATTCACCATTTTAACCCCTTCAACAATAAACAAACCGTGCTCTTCACGGTATTTTTTATTGTGAAGAGATTTAACAAAACTTATTTGTGACTTTGAAATCATTTATACCTGAAAATTTTAACAAAACTATATTTATATTTTTAATCTCCCTAACTCTGGGCAGTTGTAACCCTTCCCGATATTTAAAACAAAACGAATCACTGATAGACAAGGTTGAAATTAAAGGAGTTGAAAAGGATTTAACTGAAGACGCCAAATCGTTTGTTCCTAATCCCAATGCCAAAATTTTAGGTCAAAAGTTTGCACTGGGCTTATACAATACCTTCAATACAAAAAAAGGACAATACAAAACCAAAACAAAAAAAATTGGTGAACCACCTGCAATTTTCGACAGTGCACAAGCTTTTTCTGCTGTAAAGAAAATGAGCAGATTTTTATTGAACAAAGGTTATTTTAACAATACAGTTAAGCTTAAAATTGACACATTGGGCAAAAAAAAAATCAGGCTTACCTATGAAGCCAAACAAGGCCCTGTGTATAAAGTCAGAAATTATAAATTTAACATACCCGATACTGCTTTAAATAAACTCTATACCAAAGAATACAAAACACCAATTGATTCCGGAAAAAATTACGATTACTATTTATTAGAACGTGAAGCAAGTCGGGCCAACAATACTTTTAAACAAAACGGATATAAAGATTTTGAAAAATCTTATGTAAGATTCAGACTTGACACTTTATTTAATGACAGCATAAGAGCAAGTACCAGCAAAAATGTTCATTCAGTCGATATTATTACCATTATCAACAACCCAAAGGGTGAGGATCATCATCAGGTATATACAATGAACAATACTTTTGTGACCATCACTCCCGGAATTAAACGTAGAGAAGTTGAAGCCGATACTATTCGATCCCGCGAAGACTTGTACTTTCTTGACAAAGAAGGAAGATATAAACCTCGGCATTTCTCCAATTTAATCTTCTTTAAAAAGGGAACGCTCTATAACAATGATGATTTTCTTAAAACCTATACCCGTTTGGGCGATCTGAACTTATTTAAATTCATCAATGCTGATTTTAAAAAGGTGCCGGGTGATAGCACTAAACTTGATACTTACATTGAGCTTATACCAGCAAAGAAGCGAACTGCTACTCTTGAAGGCGAGTTTACTTTAAGTGGAAGTTATTTAGGTACTAATGCCGGAGTTACTTACATGAACAAAAACTTTTTTGGTGGCGGTGAAATTTTTGAATTTAAACTAAAAGGTGGATTGGAGTTTCAACCGGATAATTTCAATGGCGTTCCTCAGCCAAACATCCGGTCCAAAACCGTTGAAACTAGTGCAAGTGTATTATTTCCTCGTTTATTAGCTCCATTTAATGTAAACATCAGCAAGTATTCGTTACCCAAAACAAGGATAAGCTTAGGGTATTCATATGAAGACAGGCAGCAGTATTTTAAATCAGGTAATACCAACACCAATATTAGCTACGAATGGCGGGAAAATTTACAAAAAAGCCATTACTTAACACCTTTAAGCGTGTCGTTGGTAAATGCTAACTTAAATGATTCTTTAGAGAAAGCTTATATCCGTGCAGGAAATATTGCGGCTGTTGAACGTTACGACTCCTATTTTTCACTTGGTTCACAATACACTTATTTATTTAATGATTTTAGACTGAGATTTGGTGGTAATTTTATTTATTTCAAGGGTAATTTTGACATTGCAGGTAACACGCTTTACCTCGGATACAAAATCGCAGGGGCTTCTAAAGACACAACAGGAAGATATAACACCTTTGGAAGACCTTTTTACCAATATGTAAAACCTGATGCTGAAATCCGGTATTACAAATCAATTAACAAACGACAAATAGTTACGCGGTTTAATTTGGGTGTAGGTATTGCATATTTAAACTCATCTTCAATGCCCTATCAAAAACTTTATGGTTCAGGGGGAGCCAATAGTTTAAGAGCCTGGCGGGCCCGACAGGTAGGTCCGGGAGCATTTCCCCGAAACGATATAATCCCACAAAATGCATATGATACCGTACTGGTTAGTCAGGAACAATTAGGAGAAATGAAACTTGAAGCTAATCTTGAATATCGGTTCAATATTACAACCAATTTCTTTGGATTTAAGTTAAACGGAGCCACATTTATAGATGCCGGAAATGTTTGGAACGTTAAAAAAGATTTGGATTTTCTATATCCACAAGGGCAATTTAAATTCAATAGCTTTTATAAAGAGCTGGCAATAGGAACTGGTTTGGGAGTAAGACTTGATCTGACATTCATGATAATTAGGTTTGATGCCGGTTTAAAACTGCATGACCCCCAATTTCAGAATGACCGTTGGGTAATAAAGAACTGGTTTAATAAAGATTTCAAAAATCAATATCCCAGCTTCAGGTTTATAAATTATAACATTGGTATTGGTTATCCTTTCTAAAAAAGGGTAACCAACCAATTCCAAACAACTTCAGTGTAATTACCAGGACTAAGCCCACTACTGAATACAAAAACTGCAACTACAATTCCGATTAATAGAACAAAAAGCTTTCTAATAAAATATCCAATTATAAAGAATGCTAAAGGAATAATTAACAGTAAAGCAATCGGTATATTAAAAGGCCAATAGCTATCCCCGAAATGAAATAGGTAGTATAATCTTATCGAACCAATCGACTTTGCTTGGGGATAAATATAGGCGAAGGTTGAACCTGAAAACTTCTGATTTACAGGAGCCTCACCTGCTGTAAACTTAAGTGGTACATCTAATCCGTTAACCACAAATGAATGAACGCCTATTATTCTTCGGCTTATTGATTCATCGTTCCCAAGGGCAACTACTTTTAAATTTCCATCAACCTCAACTAATTTAAATTTATCAATGATAGTTTGATTTTCTCCTTGTGCTTTGACAGTTGAAAAAAGATTAATGGATAGAAAAAATATAATTGCGGTAATTATCGGTTTCATTCTAATGTTTTTTATTGTGCAATAGACAACCCAAATGTAAGAGATTGCCCCATCTTTTCAATAGTTGCTAAAATCAGAAAAACCGCTTTATTATTTTTTTATTGTGGATGTAAAAAACAGTTGAACAAATTCACATCCATGATTAACATTTCTTGTTTCCAATTACCTTAATATCGTTACATGACCTATTATCTGTTGAACACTATTATGCTCATTTTTCATTGAGATCACATAATAATATGTAGCAATAGGTAATAGATTACCATCCCAATCATTTTGATAGTTCGCAGCTTTAAACATAAGTTGGCCAAAACGATTGTACACCGTCAGCTCAGCTCCAATTGATTCTATTCCCTTGATAACAAAGTAATCATTTACTCCGTCATTATTAGGGGTAAACACATTAGGGATTGCAAAGCCATTAATTAACTTACTTGCTGATGCCGTATTATTCTTTAAATTTTTATCAACAAGACGGGTTGAAACACTTGCGGTGTTAATATAAATTCCTGCCTGATTCACTTTCACTCTTAATGTTAGAGATTGTTCTTCACCTTTTTGCAAACTGTCAATTGCCCAAAACAGCTTGTGAGTTACAGGATCGTAACTAATAGCACCTTTTAATGCAACAGCACTTATAAACTCAAGACCTTCCGGTAGACTGTCTCTTACAGCTATCGAATCAACTGTTACGTTAGAAAGGTTTGCTGCAGTAATCGTATAATTAAATTCTTCATCCACCTTTACTTCTTTATTTTCCACGATTTTATAAACAGCAAGATCTATACTTGGAGCTATTAGTGTATCGTTATCAATAATGGCAACTACGGCCTTATCAAGCCCAGGGATGATGCTGGAACCAACGGATGGATTAGAAAGGTTAATTATAAAATCTTCATTGGGTTCATCAATTGCATCATCAACTATATTAACCGTAATATCTTTATAGGATTCGTTATCCGCAAAATCTAAAACAGCTGTATAATTTGCTGCTTTAAAGTCAGATTCTTGTTTTGCACTCCCATCAGTTATCTGATAAGTTACACTTCCTGGACTATTACCTAACTTATAAACCCGGTATTTTATCGTGCCAGAATTTTCATTGATAGAATCATTCTTAATATAAAATTTACTGATATCATCATCAATAATTGTTACAATACCGTTTGCCTTACCTATTGTGGCACCAACAGGGTTGGTCAATATGACATTAAAAATTTCATTAGGTTCTGGAATTAGATCATTCACAATTGGAACCTTAATGGTTTTAGAGGTTTCCTCAGGAAGAAACGTAATTTTTATTGAAGGTATTGAGGTGTAGTCATTCAATGCAGTTGCTGTCCCATTTGATGTTTCATAGTTAACTTCAGCATTGAGCTCGGTCATGCCCGTTTTGTTAAGAGTTAAAGTTACTGTTCCAGCATTTTCATTGACCTCAACGTCTCCAATGGAAATAACAGGTTGATTATCGTCGTTAACAATCGTCCCTACACCCGAGCGTTTTGCTCCCAAATTCGCAAACTGAGCATTCTGAAGTGATACGGTAAATGTTTCATCAGCTTCATACTTTGAATCTCCATTTATGGTGACATTAACCGTTGCCCCCGATTGGCCGGCGGGAATGATAACCGAATTTGATACGATATTTTCATAATCGGAATCTGTGGCCGTAGCTGTACCGGGTAATATCACATAGTTAACTTTAATATCGCGAAGCGTGGGGATAGTGGTTGTTTTAGTAATATTAAACGTGATCACTTTTGTACCGGTATTACCTTCAATTACAGATGGTGGATCATCAATGGTTAATAATGGAGCCGAGTCATTATCCAAAATAGCTAATTGCGTTGTTGTAAGCCCTGCTTGGGCATTAGAACTAAGTGAGGTCAGATCTGCCTGCACCGTCTCATCATAAAATTCGAAAATATTATCTGCCAAGGCCGAAACTGTAACAGCGATAGAACTCTCAGTTAAACCAGCTGGAATAACTAATGTTACCGGACTGGAAATAGTTGCATAATCAGTTCCATTTACTGCTGATCCGGAAAGATTTACAGTTACTGTAATATCGGAAGCTGATGTCTGACTTGAATTGGCAAGTCTTGCCCTGATTTTAGCTGCAGTCGGTTGAGAATGTGTACCGGGCTCACGAATTGAGGTATAATCAATTGTTAAGCTAACCGTGGGCATGCCGTCATCGTCAATTATAATACCTGTAGCTACATTATCAGGAGCCGCAGCTAGCGTGTAATCGGTTCCTGACAGCAATGATATTACAACGGTTTCCAGTGCAGGTGTTTCTGCAATATTATCTCCCAATACAGGAATCAAAATAACTCCTGAAACCTTGCCTGCTTCAATTTTCAGTTGCGTAACCGAATTATCATAGTCGGTTACGCCAGTAGCCGTTCCGGAAAATGAATAATTCAGAATAATATCCTTTGTACTCTGCCGGCTTAGAGTTATTGGAAACTGCAAATAACGGATTTCTCCCAGTGATCCTTCAATAACTGTAGGAGCATCATTAATTCTCACTACTGGAGGAGAGTTAGTATCAACAATTTCAATGGTTAATTTATTATTGACCGTATTTTGTATACTCCCCCCACCCTGTACCGATAAAATACCAACATTAATCGTTTCATTAGGCAGACCTTCAAAAAAACCATCATTAATAGCAGCAACAGTTACACTTGCAGATGAAGCCCCTATTGGGATTACCACGCTTTGGTTATTTGCTGAGTAATCGACACCTAATTGGGCTGTGCCTATCAGGCTAAGATTTACCTTAACTGGTTCATTAGTAGGATTTGAAAGTGAAACAGTAATAGTAGCCACATTAGGACTACCAACTTCATTAATCTTCAAATTATCTGTCGAAATACTAACTAATGGCGCTGATTGGAGATCTCTAATTTGAAGAATAGCTCCCGCTCCTGCAGTAGCATTGGCTGCAGAAGTTATTGTAGCAATAACAGTTTCTGGTAATGTGCCTTCAAAACTATTATCCTTAACTGCACTTAGATTTATACTATTGCTTTGAGTTGATCCTTTTGGAATAATAAAAGTTAGGGTTCCGGAAATAATATTATAATCTATTCCCCTGATTGCTGAGCCGCTAAGATTATTGATTGCTACCGTTACCGTGACATCAATAGGAAAAGGTGATTGGACCTGCGCATATATTGTTGCGTTTTGTCCTTCATCAATTGTGGTTTTGTCAAACACAAGGTTCACCGCATTATCGTCATTTTGAATTACTCCTTGTGCCGAATCCGCACCAATTACAACTCCACTTTCTGGCGTTATCTTCACCATAAACTCTTCAATAGGCTCTGTATTGCTATCCTTATTTACAGGAATTGAAATTAATACAGAACTTTGTCCGGCAGGAATAGTACCTGATACATTCGTCGGGAAACCAGAGGGAAAATCGCCTGCATCTGCCGAAGTTGATCCGCTTGGCGATACAGAATAAGTAAAATTGATTGGCTGATTAAGCGGGGTGTCTCCATCACGCTTTACTACAAAAGTAAAATCAGTAACACCTCCTCCAGTCCCTTCTGCCATACTAGAAGCTTGCGGAGCTACGCTTATCTGCGTATCATCATTTACAATTGTAAGGGTATGTACTCTATTGCTCCCAAGTATTGCTGAAGAGTTTAAGGGTGTTTCCAAAGAAAAAACAACAGTCTCATTGGGCTCAACCAGGTTATCACTGGTAATTATCAATGTGATATCCATTACTCGTTGGCCTGGAGTCATAGTAAAAGGATCTTCCCTGTTAAAAACTAATTGAGAGGCACCTGAGGTGATTTGGAAATCATAATTTGAAGCAGGAGATTCCAATGCTGTTCCGCTAATTGAATACGGCACTCTAACTGTTCGTTCGGTAATGTTACCTGTCAGGGTTACCCTAACTGTGACAGCAGTACCAATCCCCTCTGTATAGAAAGAGGAGATTTGTTCAAAAGCTACTGTAGGTGGAGCATCTGTATCTAAGACTTGCACTGTGGCTCTACGACTTGCCGCAGTTGAACCTAAGACAGCCGCTAATGAAACCGAATTTAAAGTGATAATGATTGTTTCTGTATTTTCATCCCTAACATCGCCAAAAACAATTACAGGAATTATTGCTGAGGAGTTTCCAGCAGGAATAATAATGGATGTCATAGAATTTTTATAGTCAACACCAGGACCTGCTGATGCTCCACCAAAAGCAGTTCCACTATAGGAAAAATTAAGTACCAGATCAACTGATGATGGATTACTTAAATTAACTGGAAAATTTATTACGCCATTTGCTTCCTTAAACTGAGCAGGGCTTGAAATTGTAACCACCGGCTTCTTATCATCGTCAGTAATAGTTCCTATTGCTGAATTAGCAGGAGCAGCTATAATTGAAGCGGTTCCGGTTGTGCCTGTAAGATTTACCTTAATATCCTCATTAGGTTCATCAATTATGTCACCCTTAATAGGTATTGATACGGTGACAGAGCTTGTATTTGCAGGAATAGTGATTGAAGTTACAGCATTATCAAAATCAATTCCCGGAATTGCTGTACTTGCTGAAAAATCATATGTTACCGTTACATCTGTTGCGCTTACCGGAGCTATATTAATCTTAAAAACTAAGGAATTGGAAGTACCTGAATTACCTTCCATTACAGTAACTGCATTTTCAATACTAACTATTTGTGCCTTACTTTGGACTACTACTAGCAATAAAAGAGCACAAAAAAGGTATCTAACGGCATTTTTATAAAACAATGCTGTATTTAAAGAGAGAGGCGAGAGTGTAAATTTTTTAACCATAAAATAACCAATAACTAATGATTAATTCATAGTGAGACTATCAAAGAAGCACAATAAGTTTTGTTGCAAAAACAATTCCTTAAAAAGCAATATGAGTACTATTGGGTTCATTAATTTATCATTGCTTAAAACCCTTTGAGCAAAGTGACTTTAAAACAATAAGTAATAGCTTTTTAAAGAATTATTATTTAGATTCTTCCACAAAACCTTGAGCCCTTATGACCTTGTATTAATACGACGTTTAGTATTTTATACAGCAAAAACTCATATAAAAAAGATAAAGTAAGTAAATGAAAAAAGCTGTCTCCTACATTTGACAAAGCAAACATAGGAGACAGCCTCTTCATTATTCAACAACTTTAAACAGCTTAATATCTTAGAATAGTAAATTCTGTCCTTCTATTGAGCTGAAACTCATCCTCGGTACAATTTGATCCATTTGTACATCCATTAACTGGTTTTGATTCTCCATATCCCTTAGCTGTAATTCTTCTTGCTTCAATACCTTTAGAAATAATGTAATCAACAACTGATTGCGCTCTTTTTTGGCTTAATTTCAGATTGTAATTATATGCGCCACGCGAATCAGTATGAGAACCGAGTTCAACAATTACGGTTGGATTATCCTTCATGATTTGAACCAGCCTATTTAGCTCTGTTGCTGCATCATTTCTAATATCCCACTTATCAAAGTCATAATAAATATTTTCTAGCTTTATGCCTTTATACAATTCTATTGAATCAATAGCTAAAGCTAGTTTAGCATAAATTGTTTTTGATTCTTTATAGCTTTTAGTACTCAAAATGGCTGAGCGACCGGTAATAAAATTGGTTTTTTCAGCAGTAACAAAATAATCACTATTCCCGTCCAAATTAAAAGTAAAAGCACCAATATTATCAGTAGTGGCTTTTAAATTGGAATTAAGCTCCTGATTGTACAATGTAACAATAGCATTGTTTAGAGGCTTACCTGTTTTTCTATTTACGACAGTACCCTCTAATCTAAATTGCAACACTTTTTCAGCAAATTGATAGATATCATCCATTCCAACACCTCCCTTGCGATTGCTTGACAAATACCCGCTTTTTCCATCAACGGCGAATACCAAGTTAAAATCATCCTGAGGAGTATTTACCGGATAACCCATATTTTTAGGTTCAGCCCAGTTATTAACACCTGTCGATTTTGCGACGAAGACATCAAGACCGCCTAAGCCGATTAAGCCATTACTTGCAAAATAAAGATTATTCTTATTATCAAAACCTGGAAAACGATCAGCCCCCGGAGTATTGATTTTTTTTAAATTAACAGGTTCGTCCCAACTGCCATCGCTTTTACGTTTACAATAATATAAATCAGATTGGCCCAAACCACCAGGCATATCCGATGCAAAAAACAGATATTTCCCGTCGGCACTTAAACATGCATCACCTACAGAATATTCCAAAGGAGAGTTGTACTCAAATGCTTTAGGTTCACTCCAACTCTTTGTTTTTTCATCATATTTTGATGAGTACAATTCTAATTTGATGGTATAATCTTTACGCTTTCGCTTATCATCAGTATACATTTTGCTATTTGTAATACCACGTGTACGGGTAAAATAGACTTCTTTTCCATCTTTAGAAAAACAAGCCGGACCGTTATGGAAATTTCCATTCAAAGAGTTTGAAAACGGAACGAACTCCCATTGATTTTCTCTTTTCTCAGCATAAAATAATTTCAGGTATGGCAGACCTGTCCAACCATAAACACTCCTATTTAAGTTATTATTGGAGTCGAAGTAAAGGATAGGTTTATTATTTTTAGCAGTACTTGCAATAATCCTATCAGATGTAAAGACTACCCCATTTTTAAATGGTATTGCCCCCCAGTCACTTTGACGAGTATTTAAAGTAGTATCTAATTGAAACAAATAATCTACAGGGTTCTGCATCCAAATTTTGGCCGAATCACATGAGGCAATTAGTAGATCTATATTGGGAAAAGCATCTGCTCCTACCTGTTTCTTATAAAATTGGTACCAACTTTTTGCCTCACCATATTTAGAATTATTGCGAAGAGCTTCGGCATAATAAAATTCATCAACAGGCTCATGTCCATCCATTTGTACCACTTTAGCGTACCAACTTTCGGTAAACTGATAATTATTGAGTTGACGATAACTTTCGGCCAGCCCTTTTGCAGCCACTAGCGATATCTTTTTATTGAAAGCTTTTTCGAATAAGCTTATAGCATCATTGTAGTTCAATAATTCAATTTGACGTTGCGCCTCACGTAAACTTGCCTGAGCGAATACGGCTTGAACACCTGAACAAACTATGAAAATTGATATGTATAGTGCACGTTTTAGCATGTTTTCATTTTTTGGTATTAACACAATCTATTGAACATCAAGTTTACTTTAAAAATACCGTGGTGATAACATTCTAATTTTCTTCGGTATAAATGAATATCCTAGAGAGATTTCATGGGTTCCGTAGTTAAAATCCCTGAACTTATTGAATGCAAAGTCGTAAGCATAACCGATCCTTAATCTATCTGTGACATACACCTCTGCTAAAGCCACCACAGCATCTGTAGTACTTAGATTAGATTGCAGGTTATCTTTCTTAAACAGTTTCATTCCCGTTCTGTAAGATGCCCCCAGCCACAGTTTTTCGTAAAGAAGCACAAATGTATTTAAATCTAAATTGGTTGGTCCTTTTGATTCGTTCTTGAGCAAAAATGACGGTTTCAATAAAACAGACTTCGTTATTGTAATTAAGCCGCCCGCGGTTAAATAAAGGTGTGGCATTTTAGTTGGGATCAAAATCGAAGGATCCTTGGTATAATTCATATACTTCCCAATAAGATTATCTACTGATGCACCTGCATACCAACGATCAGAGGAATAATAGATCCCAGCTCTAATGTCAGGGACTATAATTGACTGCATTCCATTAAACTGACGTGGATCATCGGGTTGATTGAATTTAAGCTTATTGCCGTCAAGGCCATATTGTGAAACTCCAACCCCTAAGCCAAAAGCCAATCGGGATACATCACCAACTTTTAACCTATAGGCATAATTTGCATAAGCGGCTAATGTACTTTCAGCACCCAATTGATCCTTTAAAACCATTAATGCTAAACCTACATTTCCGTCATTAGCTATTGCGTCTAAGGCTAAACTGAATGTCTCCGGATTTCCTTCCAATCCCCCACTCCATTGATTCCTGTAAAAAGTATGCAAGTTCAACTGCTCTTTGTAACCTGCGTAAGCAGGGTTTATATATATGCCATTAAACATGTACTGAGAAAACTGTGCATCCTGTTGCGCATAACCAGCTGTTGCCCACAAGACGAACATTAGCGAAAAAAAAGATATTTTTCTCATATCAAGATCTTTATAAATCTATTTTAAATGTTATATAACCAATATACTTGGCTACTTTACCGTCTGCAGAAATTCCATTAATGATGAAACTATTGTTACCACCATCACCATTAGGAGTAAATGCATTTGGAATTTTAAACCCTTGGACCGGAACAACTATTAGAATAGATAAGTCTAATTTTGGTTGTGTTCCATATTACTACTGCAGTATTTGTTACGCCATAATTGGCCTTTATTTTAGATTAAGGGTTTCTGACTTATTCATATCAAAGCACTCAGATTCCAGATTACTTTTTAGAAGTTACATTACCTTCGGTTGTATTAGTGCTTACAAAATCCAACTCTTTAGATAAAATATCATTAACTACAAATTCTTTAGCTTTAACATGTCCTGTATTTGAAACAACATTGTGTATACAAAATCTTCATTAATATTAACCCAGCGCCCAAAAGTACTCTTGTTTTTCGAAAGATCAACATAGTTATCTATCACATTTACAACTAGTTCACCTATATCTCAGTCAGAACTACCTGGAAGGCCGATTTCACAAAACCGAATATAGTATACAATTTCAATACCATAGTGTCCGTTAAACGGTTTATAAGTCACTTTACTATCATTACCTATTTCAATTGTACCATGTAAAGGCTTAATAATTCCATAAGTTTAAAGTTATTCGTTCCATCAGGTAGGTATAAGGAGACTTTTCTCCTGTTGGGGTTAGCATGTAAAAAAGGGGGACCTCGCAAAGCTGGTGAACTAAAAGAAATGGTCTCCTTTGATTCAGGATAAACATTTGTTTTTTTGAAAAGCCAATTCATTGGTCTTCGTTATAGAGATCGTTAATTTTCCTTTTTAAAAAAGGGACTAACTCTCCTTGGAGTCAGTCCCTTTTTAAATGAAGCTTTAGTGAATAATTCACTCAAAGATTTTAAATGATTCCATATTAAAAATACCTGGGCGTCGACATTCTACATTGTCTGGCAATCAAGGAAAATCCTAATGACAGTTCATGGGTTCCGTAATTGAAGTCTTTAAACTTGTTATACGAGAAGTCATAGGCATAGCCGATGCGCAGACGATCAGAGATAAACACCTCAGCCAGACCAACAAGTGCATTGGTTGTCGACAAATCCTGTTGCAGGTTCTCCTTCTTCCAAATACTAATTCCTGTCCGGTATGACCCTCCTAACCACACCCGCTGGGCAAACAACATAAACACATTTAAATCCAGACTTGCAGGACCTTTGGATTCATTTTTTAACAGAAAGGACGGCTTCACCAAAAAGTGCTCAGTGAATGACATTAATCCTCCTGCAGTTAGATAAAAGTGGGGCATTTTTTTAGGGATCAATATAGAGGGATTCTTGGTATAACTCATATACTGGGCAATCAAGTTATCCATCGAAACCCCGGCATAGAAGAAATCATTGCTGTAATATAGCCCAGCTCTGATATCAGGAACAAATACCGATTGGTTTGTTTTGGGCACAGTAGGATCCTCCAACTGATTTGGACTTAGTTTTGAGCCGTTGATCGCATATTGCGAAACTCCCGCACCCAATCCAAAGGCCAGACGAGCGCTTTCACTAACTGGTAATCTATAAGCATAATTCAGATATCCAGAAAGCGTACTTTCAGCTCCTAGTTGATCTTTTAAAACATTTAATGCCAGACCCACATTCCCATCATTGGCTATGGCATCCAAGGCCAAACTAAAGGTTTCCGGGTTACCATCCAGGCCGCCGGTCCACTGACTGCGGTAAAAGGTGTGCAAGTTCAATCGTTCCTTATATCCGGCATACGCGGGATTAATATAGATTCCATTGAACATATATTGCGAAAACTGGGCATCCTGTTGGGCATAGGTAACCGAAGAGAACAACATGAACCATAGGAGTGGGACAATAATTAATGTTTTCATATCAAAAAATTTAAAATCCTAACGTAAAATGGTTACATAACCCGTGTATCTCACCGACTTATTGTCAGATGCTGTAACAGTAAGCACGTAGAAGTAAGTACCATCGTGCAGCTGTGAACCGTCCCAATCGTTGCGGTAGTTGTCGCTTTTATAGACCTCATTCCCCCAGCGGGAAAGCACCACCAACTGCGTTTTCAGATCATCAATGCCATCAATAACAAATGTGTCGTTAATGACATCCCCGTTGGGCGTAAAGACATTCGGAATCTTAAAGCCCAACACGGTTTTAATAACCTGCGCCGTGTTGCTCGAAGGATCCATTTCGGGTTGCGCGCCCTTCACCTCTACCGTATTGAGTACATTGCCTCCTTTAATTGCCTTCACCCTGAGCGTCAAGCTGGCCGAGCCATTCACATCCAAACTGGCTAGGTTCCAGGTAACTTTATGCGAAACCGGATCATAGGTCACTTGTCCATTGGTTGCATTGCTGCTCACATAGACCAGTGCAACCGAGAGAGGATCCAGTACCACCACATCATGCGCTGATACATGACCCAAGTTGGAAACATCGATCATGTACTCAAACTCTTCATTTAAGTCAACTGAGTTAGGCGATGTGCTCTTTTTGATCACCAGATCCACATTGTCGTCCAAAACCTTGATTGTCAATTTTCCGGTAGCACAAAGAGCGGGGTTCCCCTTGTCGCATACGGTGTATGAGATGATTTCGGTACCGTAATAACCATTGGTCGGAGTGTATTGAATTTTTCCATCGCTACCTACGGAGATTGTTCCATGGCTAGGCTGCGATACATTGGTCAACGTCAAGCCGGCTGCTCTTCCCTTTGACGGCACATTGTCCGGATCGCTGGCACTTTCCATAGGATCAGCGGAGACCTCATGATTCATCAAGGTACTTACCTCCACATCAGGGGCAATGGGCGGCAGATTAACAATTGTTACATGCTGCACAGCGTTTGACTGCAAGCCGTTCACATCCGTTACCGTCCAGATTACTGTGGTGGTCCCTTCAGGGAAAACGGCAGGGGCATTATTGATTACACTAGCCACTCCACAGTTGTCAGAAGTTACCGGCGTGCCAAGATTAATGGCCGAACCAGTATTCAAGCCCTGCGAAGTGATGTCGGCCGGCGGGGTAATCTGCGGCAGAGTCACATCTTTAACGATCACATTTTGGGTGGCCGTTTGCACGTTGCCATTGCCATCATCAAACGTCCAGGTAATAATATAGGTACCTTGGGCAGTATAAGCAAGCGGATCGGAGGTCGTTCCGGTTATAGTTGCATTATTATAATTATCAGAAGTGGTAGGCGCAGTTGCAGTCACTGAACACTCACCATTCAGATCAGGTAAACTAGGCTTGATCGGTTTGATCTTATCCTCCACTGTCAACACCGATTGACAGGTGGACACGTTGCCATGGTTATCTGTCACGGTCAGCGTAACAGTAATGGTGCCCAGATTCGAGCTATCGAAATTAGTCTGACTGACTACCATTGACTGTATGCCGCAATTATCCCATGAGCCATCGTTGATGTCTGCTGCCGAAATGCTTACCTTACCCGATTCATCCAATTGAATGGTGATCGGTTTACAGATTACAACAGGGGCGGTATCATCCACTACGGTCACCACTGTCTGACAGGTAGAAACGTTGCCGTTATTATCTGTTACCGTCAATGTCACAGGATTCTCGCCCACATTTGAGCAATCGAATTGCGTTTGACTTAACTCCATTGATTTGATGCCGCAGTTATCAAACGAGCCGTTATCAATGTCTGCTACAGTTATACTGGCCTTGCCATTGGCATCCAGTGAAATTGTCAGCGGCTTGCATTTCACAACCGGGGCGGTGTTATCCACCACTGTCACCGTCGCCTGACAGATGGAAACATTATTGCTGTTATCCGTAATTGTCAACGTCACGGTATTCTCGCCTATATTCGAGCAATCAAAAACGCTTTTGCTTATAGTCCATGATTTAATACCATCGTTATCCGAAGAACCATTGTCGATGTCCGCTGCCGTGATGACGGCCTGTCCGTTGGCATCCAGTTGAACCGTCAGCGGCTTGCATTGTACAACCGGAGCTATATTATCCACCACCGTCACACTCGCCTGACAAGTAGAAACATTACCGTGGTTATCAGTAACTGTCAAAGTCACAGTAATGGTACCCAGGTTTGAGTGATCGAAATTAGTCTGACTGACTACCATTGATTGAATCCCACAGTTGTCCCATGACCCATTGTTAAGGTCTTCTGCTGTGATACTTACATGGCTTGCAGCATCCAATTGAATGGTGATCGGTTTGCAGATTACAACAGGGTCGGTATCATCCACTACAGTCACCACTGTCTGACAGGTAGAAACGTTGCCGTTATTATCCGTTACCGTCAAGGTCACCGCATTAGCTCCTACATTGGAGCAATCAAAATCGGTTTTACTTACAGTAAGGGATTTAATACCGCAGTTATCAAAAGAACCGTTGTTGATATCAGCTGCCGTGATACTGGCTTTGCCCGTAGCATCCAATGGAATTGTTACCGGTTTGCATTTTGCAACTGGAGGGATATTATCTACTACCGTAACTACAGCCTGACAGGTGGAAACATTATTGCTGTTATCTGTTACGGTAAGCGTCACGATATTCTCGCCCACATTCGAGCAGTCAAAAACGCTTTTGCTTATAGTCATTGATTTAATACCATCGTTATCCGAAGAACCGTTATCGATGTCCGCTGTCGTAATGTGGGCTTGTCCGTTGGCATCCAGTTGCACTGTCAGTGGTTTACATTTTACAACCGGAGCTCCCTCATCCACTATCGTTACTGATGCTTGACAAGTGGAAACATTACCGTGGTTGTCTGTAACTGTCAGCGTCACTATAATGGTGCCCAGGTTCGAACTATTAAAATGTGTTTGACTTATAACCATTGACTGGATACCGCAGTTGTCGAAAGAACCATCATTAAGATCTTCTGCCGTAATGCTTACCTGGCCTGCTGCATCCAATTGAATCGTAATCGGTTTACATCTTACAGTGGGTGCGGTATTATCCACTACGGTTACTACTGCCTCACAGGTTGAGACATTATTGTTATTATCTGTAACAGTCAATGTCACTGCATTGGGGCCTACATTCGAACAATCAAAATTGGATTTATTTATAGTCAGTGATTTTATACCGCAATTATCTGACGAACCGTTGTTGATATCAGCTGCGGTAATCGAGGCTGAGCCAGTGGCATTCAGCTGAATTGTAATGTTTTTGCATTTGGCAATTGGAGCAACCTTATCTTCCACTGTCACCACAGTACTACAGGTTGAGGAATTACCATGAGAATCGGTAACCGTTAAGGTAACATTGTTCGGGCCAATGTTCGAACAATCGAAAGCATTCTTGCTTAATGAATAGGTAAGCGCCCCCCCCGCTGTACAGTTATCGCTTGAACCATTGTCGATATTTACTCCAGTGATTGTTGCCGTACCATTGGCCCCTAACTGAACCGTAATATTTTTACAAACAACTGTAGGAACAACCTTATCTTCTACTGTCACCACTGCCTCACAAGTTGAAGAATTGCCATGAGAATCGGTAACTGTTAAGATAACCTTATTCTGGCCGATGTTGGAACAATCGAAAGTGCTCTTGCTTACTGAGAAAGTGAGCAAACCAACCGCTGTACAGTTATCGTTTGAACCATTGTCGATACTTACTCCAGTGATTGTTGCAGTACCATTGGCCCCTAACTGAACCGTAATATTTTTACAGATAACGGTTGGCGCTACCTTATCTTCCACTGTCACCACAGTACTGCAGGTTGAGGAATTACCATGAGAATCGGTAACCGTTAAGGTCACATCGTTCGGACCGATGTTCGAACAATCGAAAGTGTTCTTGCTTAATGAATATGTAAGTGGACCACCCGCTGTACAGTTATCGCTTGAACCATTGTCGATATTTACTCCAGTGATGGTTGCAATACCATTGGCCCCTAACTGAACCGTAATATTTTTACATATAACGGTTGGTGCAGCCTTATCCTCTACAGTTACTACGGCCACACAAGTTGAAGAATTGCCATATGCATCGGTAACTGTTAAGGTAACATTGTTCGGACCGATGTTGGAACAATCGAAACTGGTTTTGCTTGCCGATAGTGTCACAGAACCACAATTATCAGTCGAACCATTGTTTATATCCGCAGGCGCAATACTTACTGTCCCATTGGAACCCAACTGAATAGTAATATTTTTACAAAGAGCTGCTGGTGGAGTAATGTCCCCTACTGTTACTAATGCAGATCCATCTCCTACATTGCTACAATTTGAATCTGAAACATTACCAATCGTGTATGTTTTGGTAGAAGAAGGAGAAACTGAAAATTGATACGGACTCGAGTTAATCCCGTTTACAGTAACAGGTGTAGTTCCATCTGTATAGGTTATTGACCAAGGAGCTGTTCCACTTAGGGCAATGCTTAATTGTGTTGAGATCCCCGGACAAATAGTTACCCCTCCACCACTAATGGTTGCAGTGGGTTTTGAACTTTGAGTAAGCACAAAAGGAGGGCTTGAAACAACTGAAGGACAACTTGTAATTTGATCCTGTACCTCAACTGTATAAGAACCGGGTGTATTAGTTGTATAGGTACTACCGGTTGCTCCTGAAATATTATTACCATTAAACTTCCATTGATAAGAATAAGAAGGTTTCCCTCCTCCTGCATTGGCAGTAAGTACTGCTGAAGCTGAACCACATAAAACAGGAACATCTGATGTAATAACTGCTGTTAAAGCTGGATAATTATTAACCTTAAATGAACCTGTCACAGGCAACAAATTGCCACAACCATCCTTGATTGTGCCAGTTACTGAATAAGTAAGCACCGCAGGCGAACCAGCTACCGAGGTATATGTGGCGTACCTGGATGTTACAGGATTAGGAATTATCAAGGAATTATACTGACCTGGAGTAGGACCTGTAGTAGAGTTAATTGTCAATGAGGTACCTGATGCAACGGCTCCGAAATCAAGCTGAGCAGAACAATTGACCCTAATATCAAGGTCTTTGGGTATACTTGGCCTTTTTACCGTAGTAATAACATAATCATAAACATCATTCCCTGGTTTACAAAATACAATTTCGGTCGGTGTACCATCTACATGGGGAGTTACACAAGATAGTTCCCCGAGTGGTTTTGCAGGTCCACAATCAATCTTATAGCTAGCTGAAGCTACAGAACTTGGTCCTTTAAAAACATTGAAGCTCACCCCTCCAACATCAGGGTTCAAATACAACAGAAACCTGATACACTCATCCCTATCATTATTACAAAAATTACTAGTTCGATTACTTGTTGAATAGGTCCAGCTTGCATCCGGACTATTTTCCAGATGAACATCAATGGTTTGGGCCCTTGCACGGGGCAAATACCAAATGGTTACAATAAGACAGAAGACAATCAACCTCATTATCTTCAAAAGATTGATTTGGGGGAATAAAATAGCAGTCATAAGCGGGGATTTAAATATTTTTCACAATCCCACTTATCAGTTTAATAAGCATTAACTGATTAATAAATGATTAATTATCTGATAAGCGTTCATTTAGATAAAGCGTTATATAAGGCCTTTTTCAAGGTCATTGAAATTGAAAAATCAGTTCATTATTTGAGAAATTGCCACTGCGTAACTCAAAAGAATAAAGCCCAACTACACGGGACTAAACTCCAGATAGACTGCAATGGTTGAGGCAATTGCCCGCGGCAACAAAAACCGATGAGAGTGGTACAGAAATTAATCAACCTAATTACCTTCAAAAGGTTGATTCTAAGGGGTAGCATAGTGGTCATAAGCGAGATTTATAAAATTTTATAATCCCACTTATCAGCGTAATTTAAATTTTGAGAGACTGATAAGCGTTATTTAGATAGTAGCGTTTTTCCAGCAAGACCCTTTTTAAGGCCCTCGAAATAGATTCAATTTTATTTTTGATTTTATAAAGAGGCTTCCTCCTGATGGAGTCAGCCTCTTTATTATTGAGACCTAGTGATTAATTATATCAAACCTTAATATTTAGTGATAGCAAACTCGGTTCTTCTATTCTCCTGAAACTCTTGGTCACTGCATTTAGCTCCGTTAGTACATTTATTTACCGGTCTGGTTTCACCGTATCCTTTAGCCGTGATGCGCAGAGGCGAAATACCCGTAGAAATAATATAATTAACTGCTGACTGTGCCCTTTTCTGACTTAATTCCATATTATATTGGTCAGTACCACGGGAATCGGTATGAGAACTTAGCTCAATGATCATTGTTGGATTATTGTTCAAAATTTGAACGAGTTTGTTCAACTCTTTTTTAGCATCTTCACGAATGTTCCATTTCGCATAATCATAGTAAATATTATCTAACCGGATGCCTTTATTTAATTCAATAGAATCCAATCCAATTGATACTTTGGTAACTTTTGATTCTTTAAAACCCTTGGTACTTACAGTTGTCTTTGATGGCGTTATATAAGCTGTTTTTTCAGCATTAATGGAGTAATCTGTATTCTCATCCATGTTAAAGGCAAAATATCCGTTTTCATCGGTAGGAGCTTTTAACTCAGTGTTATTTTTAAGATTGTATAAGGTGACGGTAGCATTGCTGATGGATTTATTTGATTTTTTATTATAAACATTTCCTTCCAAAAGAAACTCAATAGAATCCAAACCTATTGTCAATTTGGTAATCTGTGATTCTTTATAACCCTTCGTGCTTAAATTATCCTTTGGAGGAGCGATGAAAGAGGTTTTTTCAGCATTAACTGTGTAATCTGAATTTTCATCCATACTAAATGAAAAATTACCTTTTTCATCCGTAGGGATTTTCAATTCTGTATTGGTTTTAAGATTATATAAGGTGACAACAGCATTGCTAATTGATTTATGCGTTTTTTTGTTGAAAACATTTCCTTCCAAACGAAACTTTAGCTCCTTTTTGGCAAACTGATATACATCATCCATACCTATTCCCCCGGTGCGATTACTGGAAAGGAATCCGCTTTTATCATCTTCAGCAAAAACGATCTTAAAATCATCCTGGGGAGTATTAAAAGGATACCCCAAATTTCTGGCTACCTTTCGGCCATTGAAATCAGAAGTATGGACCACATAAATATCAAGGCCACCCAATCCCACTCTACCATTACTAGAAAAATAAAAATTACCCTCATTATCGAAGCTTGGAAAGCGCTCATCGCCAACGGTGTTAAAACCCTTCATGTTTACGGGTGATCCCCAGCTTCCATCCTCCTGGCGTTCGCAGAAATACAAATCCGATCCGCCCTGTCCTTCCGGCATATCAGAAGCGAAATAAAGCATGCTTCCATCGTTACTCAAACAAGCATCGCTAACCGAATAGTCCTGTTGCGAATTATAAGCAAAGGGTATCGGTGCACTCCAGGAGCTATCTGTTTCATTATAGATGGATGAATACAATTCCAGTTTGATGGTGTAATTTTTGTTCTTTTTGTTTGATTTATCAAAGCGAGTACGGGTAAAAAATACTTCTTTACCATCTTTTGAGAAACAGACAGATCCGTTGTGAAATTCCCCGTTTAAAGTATTTGAAAAAGGCTTCACTTTTTTCCAGCCATTGCCATCCTTTTCTGCATAAAACAGCTTTAGGTAAGGTAATCCTGTCCAACCACAAACCTTTTTCGACAGATTATTATCTATATCAAAATGAAGAAAACGCTTATCCTTCACCGCTGAAGAATCAATTATTCGATCGGAAGAAAAGACGATACCATTTTGATATTTTGCAACTCCCCAATCGCTTTGCGGCGTGTTTAAAGCTGAATCCAGTTTAAAAATGTATTTAACAGGATGCTGCATCCATACAACGGCAGAATCGCAGGATTGAACCAATTGCCCGATAATAGGCAGAGCCGATCCACCTGCTTCCTTAAGATAACTTTCATAGATCCCTTTTGCCTCTGCATATTTTGAATTATTGCGCAATGCTTCCGCATAATAAAACACATCCATTGCAGTATGATCCGGCATTTGAACAACCTTAGCATACCAACTTTCTGTGGCGGCATAATTATTTACCTTACGATAGCTTTCGGCCAAACCCTGTGCTGCCGTATAAGTGGCTCGCCTTTCAAAAGCTTTTTCATATAGCCCAATGGCCACACTATAATTAAGCAATTCAGATTGGCGCTGTGCTTCAAGTAATGATGCCTGCGCATATGCCCCCGTTTGAGATATTAGGAGTATGCTTATAATCAGAGATAATGTAAATTTTACCATAACTAATGAGGTTTATAACCGTCAGCTCTGCGGCTCAGCATTGATCGGTTTTGGTTATTAAAAATATCTAGGTGTCAACATTTTAAGTTTTTTAGGAATAAAGGAATATCCCAATGACAGTTCATGGGTTCCATAGTTAAAGTCCTTGAACTTGTTAAAAGAGAAATCATAGGCATAACCGATTCTTATACGTTCAGTTACAAAAAACTCTGCCAGCCCGACAACTGCATTAGTAGTGGATAAATCCCGTTGAAGATTATCTTTATTCCACACACCAATCCCGGTCCTGTAAGAAGCTCCCAGCCACAAGCGTTCAGCAAACAACACAAACGTATTTAAATCGAGAGTAGTTGGTCCTTTTGATTCATTCTTTAACATAAAGGAGGGTTTCAGTAAAAGGCTTCCACTGAGAGGAATTAATCCTCCTGCTGTAAGATAGAAATGAGGCATTTTTTTAGGGATCAATACAGTGGGATCTTTTGTGTAGCTCATATATTGACCAATCAAGTTATCTAATGAAAATCCTGCGTATATGCGGTCGCTACTATAATATAAACCAGCTCTGAGATCAGGAACAATTACTGATTGTTTTTCTTTAGGCACCCTAGGATCCTCAAGCTGATTAGGGTTCAGTTTTGCTCCATCGATAGAGTATTGAGAGATCCCTGCACCAAGTCCAAAGGCCAGGCGAGCTTTTTCGCTTACCGGTAACCGGTAAGCATAATTAAGGTAACCTGCAAGGGTGCTTTCTGCACCTAATTGATCCTTTAAAACATTTAATGCCAAACCTACATTTCCATTGTTTGCAATTGCATCCAATGCCAAACTAAAGGTCTCCGGATTGCCTTCCAGTCCTCCGGTCCACTGGCTGCGGTAAAAGGTGTGCAGGTTCATTTGCTCCTTATAACCGGCATAAGCGGGATTGATATAAATCCCATTAAACATGTACTGAGAAAATTGTGCATCCTGTTGGGCATATACAGCTGAATTGAGCAGCATTAACCAGAGGATTGTGAGAAGCGTTAGTGATTTCATATTCAAAAAATTTAAAAACAGTTATCGTAAAATGGTTACATATCCGGTGTATTTCACCGATCTATTGTCAGATGCCGTCACAGTTAGCACATAGAAGTAAGTGCCATCATGCAATTGAGAACCGTCCCAATCATTTTTATAATTTTGGCTTTTATAGACTTCATTTCCCCAGCGGCTCATTACAACCAACTCTGTTTTTAAGTCCTCAATGCCTTCAATAACAAATGTTTCGTTAAATGCATCTCCATTAGGTGTAAAGACATTCGGTATTTTAAAGCCAAGTACGGTTTTAATTACTTCAGCAATGTTGCTTGATGGATCCAGTTCTGGTTGCGGGCCAACTACTTCTGCTCTATTGAGTACATTTCCGCCTTTTACCCCTTTAACCTTGAGCGTCAAGATGGCAGATTCATTTACATTCAGACTTACCAGGTTCCAGGTAATCTTATGAGTGTTTGGATCATAGACCGCTTGCCCCGAGTTAGCGCTGCTACTCACGTATACAAGAGCATCCGAAAGTGGATCCAATACCACTACATCATGGGCGTTAACGTGACCCGAATTCGACACCTCAATGCTATACTCAAATTCTTCATTCAGATTAACTGAATTAGGAAGCGTAGTCTTTTTAATAACCAGGTCCACATTATCATCCAAAACGTCCACTGTAATTTTTCCTGTAGCGCAAAGAGCAGGCTTTCCATTATCACAAACCGTATAATAGAAGACGTCTTTACCATAGTATCCATTGGCTGGAGTATACTTGATTATATTATCACTTCCCACGGAAACCGTTCCATGGCTGGGTTGTGATACATTAGAAAGTGTTAATCCAGCCGCCTTTCCTCTTGAAGGCACATTATCCGGATTAGTTGCACCTTCTAAAGCATCAGCTGATACAGGATGATTCATCAGGGTGCTCAGGTCAACGTCAGGAGCTATTGGACCAACATTACCAATTGTCACATTCTGAACAGCTGTCGATTTTAACCCATTCACATCGGTCACCGTCCAGGTAACTTTGGTAACGCCTTCAGTGAAAAATGCAGGGGCGTCATTAGTCACACTGGCAACCCCACAATTATCAGAAGTTACAGGAGTCCCCAAATTAATTGACGAACCGGTATTTAATCCCTGAGAAACAATATCTGCAGGAGCGGTTATCTGCGGCGCAGTCACGTCTTTTACAATCACGTTTTGTATGGCTGTTTCCACATTTCCATGGCCGTCGTCAAAGCTCCATGTGATAACGTAGCTTCCTTGAACGGTATATGTCAATGGATTAGTGGTAGTACCCATGATAGTACCTGAACAGTTATCGGTAGTTGATGGCACCGAAACAGTTGCAGAGCACTCTCCTATTACATCAGCTAGAACTACTGGTTTCACTGGCTTAGTTTGATCCGTCACCGTAACTATTTGGGTACAGGTTTGAATATTGCCTGCCACATCTTTCACCGTCCAGATCACTGTAGTGGTGCCTGCTGGGAAAGTGGCCGGAGCATTATTGGTAATGGTAAAGTTTCCAGTACCGGTACAGTTGTCAGTCACCACCGGCGGAGTTAAAGTCACCCCGGTTGCATCACAACCACTGTTGGCAGCTACCGTAATGTCTTGAGGACAGCTGGTAATTGTCGGCTGGGTTTGATCCGTTACCGTAACCAGTTGAGTACAGGTCTGCATATTGCCTGCCGCATCTTTCACCGTCCAGGTCACTGTAGTGGTGCCTGCCGGGAATGTGACCGGTGCATTATTGGTAATGGTAAAGTTTCCGGTTCCGGTACAGTTGTCAGTCACCACCGGCGGAGTTAAAGTCACCCCGGTTGCATCACAACCACTGTTGGCAGCTACCGTAATGTCCTGCGGACAGGTGGTAATGGTTGGCTGGGTTTGATCCGTTACCGTAACTACTTGAGTACAGGTTTGAATATTACCTGCCGCATCTTTCACCGTCCAGATTACCGTGGTGGTGCCTGCTGGGAAAGTGGCCGGTGCATTATAGGTAATGGTAAAGTTTCCTGCTCCGGTACAGTTGTCAGTCACCACTGGCGGAGTTAAAGTTACCCCGGTTGCATCACAACCACTGTTGGCAGCTACCGTAATGTCCTGCGGACAGGTGGTAATGGTCGGCTGGGTTTGATCTGTTACCGTAACTATTTGAGTACAGGTTTGAATATTACCTGCCGCATCTTTCACCGTCCAGGTCACTGTAGTGGTGCCTGCCGGGAATGTGGCCGGAGCATTATTGGTAATGGTAAAGTTTCCGGTTCCGGTACAGTTGTCAGTCACCACCGGCGGAGTTAAAGTCACCCCGGTTGCATCACAACCACTGTTGGCAGCTACCGTAATGTCCTGCGGACAGGTGGTAATTGTTGGCTGGGTTTGATCTGTTACTGTAACTAGTTGAGTACAGGTTTGAATATTGCCTGCCGCATCTTTCACCGTCCAGGTCACTGTAGTGGTGCCTGCTGGGAAAGTGGCTGGTGCATTATTGGTAATGGTAAAGTTTCCGGTTCCGGTACAGTTGTCAGTCACTACCGGCGGAGTTAAAGTCACCCCGGTTGCATCACAACCGCTGTTGGCAGCTACTGTTATATCCTGCGGACAGCTGGTAATTGTCGGCTGGGTTTGATCTGTTACCGTAACTACTTGAGTACAGGTTTGAATATTACCTGCCGCATCTTTCACCGTCCAGGTCACTGTAGTGGTGCCTGCTGGGAAAGTGGCCGGTGCATTATTGGTAATGGTAAAGTTTCCGGTTCCGGTACAGTTGTCAATCACCACCGGCGGAGTTAAAGTCACCCCGGTTGCATCACAACCACTGTTAGCAGCTACCGTAATGTCCTGAGGACAGGTGGTAATTGTCGGCTGGGTTTGATCTGTTACCGTAACTACCTGGGTACAGGTTTGAATATTACCTGCCGCATCTTTCACCGTCCAGGTCACTGTAGTGGTGCCTGCTGGGAAAGTGGCCGGTGCATTATTGGTAATGGTAAAGTTTCCGGTTCCGGTACAATTGTCAATCACCACCGGCGGAGTTAAAGTCACCCCGGTTGCAACACAACCACTGTTGGCAGCTACTGTAATATCCTGCGGACAGCTGGTAATGGTTGGCTGGGTTTGATCCGTTACCGTAACTACTTGGGTACAGGTTTGAATATTGCCTGCCGCATCTTTCACCGTCCAGGTTACCGTGGTGGAACCTGCGGGGAAAGTGGCCGGTGCATTATTGGTAATGGTAAAGTTGCCGGTACCGGTACAGTTGTCAATCACCACCGGCGGAGTTAAAGTTACCCCGGTTGCATCACAACCGCTATTGGCAGCTACCGTAATGTCTTGAGGACAAGTGGTAATGGTCGGCTGGGTTTGATCTGTTACCGTAACTACTTGAGTACAGGTTTGAATATTACCTGCCGCATCTTTCACCGTCCAGGTCACTGTAGTGGTGCCTGCCGGGAATGTGGCCGGAGCATTATTGGTAATGGTAAAGTTTCCGGTTCCGGTACAGTTGTCAGTCACCACCGGCGGAGTTAAAGTCACCCCGGTTGCATCACAACCGCTGTTGGCAGCTACTGTAATATCCTGAGGACATGTGGTAATGGTTGGCTGGGTTTGATCAGTTACCGTAACTACTTGGGTACAGGTTTGAATATTGCCTGCCACATCTTTCACCGTCCAGGTCACTGTAGTGGTGCCTGCTGGGAAAGTGGCCGGAGCATTATTGGTAATGGTAAAGTTTCCTGCTCCGGTACAGTTGTCAGTCACCACTGGCGGAGTTAAAGTTACCCCGGTTGCATCACAACCACTGTTGGCCGCTACCGTAATATCCTGCGGACAGGTGGTAATGGTTGGCTGGGTTTGATCCGTTACCGTAACTACTTGGGTACAGGTTTGAATATTGCCTGCCGCATCTTTCACCGTCCAGGTTACCGTGGTGGCCCCTGCCGGGAAAGTGGCCGGTGCATTATTGGTAATGGTAAAGTTTCCGGTTCCGGTACAGTTGTCAATCACCACCGGCGGAGTTAAAGTTACCCCGGTTGCATCACAACCGCTGTTGGCAGCTACCGTAATGTCTTGAGGACAGGTGGTAATGGTTGGCTGGGTTTGATCCGTTACCGTAACTACTTGAGTACAGGTTTGAATATTACCTGCCGCATCTTTCACCGTCCAGGTCACTGTAGTGGTGCCTGCCGGGAAAGTGGCCGGTGCATTATTGGTAATGGTAAAGTTTCCTGCTCCGGTACAGTTGTCAGTCACCACCGGCGGCGTTAAAGTCACCCCGGTTGCATCACAACCACTGTTGGCAGCTACCGTAATGTCTTGAGGACAGGTGGTAATGGTAGGCTGGGTTTGATCCGTTACCGTAACTACTTGAGTACAGGTTTGAATATTACCTGCCGCATCTTTCACCGTCCAGGTCACTGTAGTGGTGCCTGCCGGGAATGTGGCCGGAGCATTATTGGTAATGGTAAAGTTTCCGGTTCCGGTACAGTTGTCAGTCACCACCGGCGGAGTTAAAGTTACCCCGGTTGCATCACAACCACTGTTGGCAGCTACCGTAATGTCCTGCGGACAGGTGGTAATGGTCGGCTGGGTTTGATCCGTTACCGTAACTACCTGGGTACAGGTTTGAATATTGCCTGCCTGGTCTTTCACCGTCCAGGTCACCGTGGTGGCCCCTGCCGGGAAAGTGGCCGGTGCATTATTGGTAATTCTTAAACCTGCTGTAGCAGTACAGTTGTCGCTTGCCACTGGCCCAGTCAGGCTTACCCCTACGGCTCCACAGCCACTATTAGCTGCTACCGTCATATCTTCAGGGCAGGAGATAATAACCGGCATGGTTTGATCCACAACAGTTACTATCTGGGAATTACATTTTTGTGTATTGCCTGCCGCATCGGTTACTGTCCAGGTTACAACAGTGTTACCCTCAGGAAAGATCACCGGTGCATCATTTGTGATTATTAAGTCTGCCACTGCAGTACAGTTGTCACTAACTTCCGGTGCTGTTAAGATCACCCCTGTTGCTCCGCATCCGTTGTTGGCAGGTACAGTTATGCTTGGTGGACAAGACGCAATCGTCGGCTTGGTAATATCTTTTACAATCACATTTTGAGTGGCCGTTTCCACATTGCCATTGCCATCATCGAAGGTCCAGGTAATTACATGCGTACCTTGGGTGGTATAAGTTAAAGGGTTTGCAGTTGTACCTGTTACAGTACCCCTACAATTGTCGTTGACTACCGGTGCCGTAGCCGTAGCGGAACATTGGCCAGTTACATTAGCAAGAATTGGCTTAACTGGTTTGGTTATATCTTTTACAATCACATTTTGAGCGGCCGTTTCCACATTACCATGGCCGTCATCAAACCTCCAGGTAATCACATGTGTACCTTGGGTTATATAGGTCAATGGATCTGAGGTAGTACCTATGATGGTACCTGAACAGATATCGGTGGTCGTTGGCACAGTAGCAGTTGCCGAGCATTCGCCTGTTACATCATCTAAGACAGGCTTAACAGGCAAGGTTTTGTCTTTTATAATTACATTTTGAGTGGCTGTTTGCACGTTACCATTGCCGTCATTAAATGTCCAAGTGATCTGGTATGTACCTTGAGCAGTATAAGTCAAAGGATCGGAAGTAGTACCCTGAATGACATTTCCACAGTTTTCACCAGCTACAGGAATAGGAACAGTAACCGAACATTCACCCGTTATATCTGCAAGGACTGGTTTTATTGGTTCGGTAATGTCCTTAACGATCACCTTTTGAATGGCTGTTTCAACGTTACCATTTCCATCGTCAAATCTCCAGGTGATGGTATAGGTACCTTGAGCCGTATAAGTCAGGGCGCTGGTTGTTGTACCGGTCACTAGTCCCTTACAGTTATCAGTAGTTGTTGGCACTGAAACAGTTGCCGAACATTCACCAGTAACATCAGCCAAAACTGGAATTTCCGGTTTGGTTATATCCTTTACAATAACCCGCTGAGTGGCCGTTTCAACATTACCATTACCATCATTAAAGGTCCAGGTAATCGTGTGCGTTCCTTGAGTTGTATACGACAACGGATCAGTAGTAGTGCCTATGACAACACTTAAGCAGTTGTCGGTGGTTGTAGGCACTGAAGCAGTAGCCGAACATTCACCAGTAACATCAGCCAATGTAGGTTGTACAGGCTTGGTCACATCTTTTACGATCACACGTTGAGTGGCCGTTTCCACATTACCGTTGCCATCATCAAAGCTCCAAGTAATCAAATGAGTGCCTTGGGTAGTATATGTCAATGCATCAGTGGTAGTACCCAGGATTACCCCACCACAGTTATCTGTGGTTGATGGCACTGTGGCGGTTGCAGAGCATTCGCCTGTTACATCACCAAGAACTGGTTTAACGGGTTTGATGTTGTCTTTTATGATTACGTTTTGGGTTGCAGTTTCCACGTTGCCGTTGCCATCATCGAAGATCCAGGTAATTACATGCGTACCCTGAGTCGAATAAGTCAAGGGACTAGCAGTTGTACCAATTACCGTCCCCTTGCAATTGTCGTTAACCACAGGTGCCGTAACCGTAGCCGTACATTGACCTGTTACATCAGCAAGGGTAGGTTTATCTGGTTTGGTTATATCTTGTACAATAACATTTTGAGTGGCTGTCTCAATGTTGCCGTTGCCGTCATCAAAGGACCAGGTGATCACATGTATACCTTGGGTCGAATAAGTCTTTGCGTCAGCAGTGGTACCGGTCACCAAGCCTTTGCAATTGTCAGTGGTTGTTGGCGTCATAGCGGTTGCAGAACATTGACCTATTACGTCAGCTAAAACTGGTTTAACCGGTTTGGTTTGATCCGTTACAGTAACTATTTGAGCACAGGTGGTTGTATTGCCTGCTGCATCCTTAACCGTCCAGGTCACTGTGGTTGGGCCTGCCGGGAAGGTTGCAGGTGCATTATTAGTAATTGTAAATCCTCCTGCTACGCTACAATTGTCAATTACTACCGGAGGAGTAAGAGATACGCCGGTTGCTCCACAGCCGCTGTTGGCAGCTACCGTAATGTTTGCCGGGCAGGTAGTAATCGTTGGTATAGTTTGATCGGTTACCGTAACTACTTGAGAACAGGTTGTTGTATTGCCTGCAGCATCCTTAACCGTCCAGGTCACTGTGGTTGGGCCAGCCGGGAAGGTTGCAGGTGCATTATTAGTAATTGTAAACCCTCCTGCCACGCTACAGTTGTCAACTACTACCGGAGGAGTAAGAGATACGCCGGTTGCTCCACAGCCACTGTTGGCAGCTACTGTAATGTCTGACGGGCAGGTAGTAATAGTTGGCATTGTTTGATCCGTTACCGTTACCACCTGGGTACAAGTTGCTGTATTGCCTGCCAAATCCTTCACTGTCCAGGTAACTGTGGTGCTACCTGCCGGGAAGGTCGTCGGTGCATTATTAGTAATTGTTAAACTCACTGTCCCGGTACAGTTATCGCTCACTACCGGTGGATTCAGGGTAACACCGGTTGCTCCACAGCCACTGTTGGCCGCTACCGTGATGTCCGAAGGACATGTAGTAATAGTCGGGATGGATTGATCAGCTACCGTTATTATTTGGGTACAGGTTTGAGTATTGCCAGCCAAGTCCCTTACTGTCCAGGTCACTGTGGTTGGACCTGTCGGAAAGGTCGTCGGAGCATCATTTGTGATTGTTAAGCTAGCAGTCCCAGTACAATTATCGCTCACCACCGGCGGAGTCAGGGATACCCCGGTTGCACTGCATCCGCTGTTGGCCGCTACCGTTTTATCAGCTGGACAGGTGGTAATTGTAGGCTTAGTTTGATCCGTTACCGTAACTACTTGAGTACAGGTTTGAGTATTGCCTGCCACGTCCCTTACTGTCCAGGTCACTGTGGTTGGGCCTGCAGGGAAGGTTGCCGGTGCATTGTTAGTGATTGTTAAACCTGCTACCGGAGTACAGTTGTCGCTCACTACTGGTGGAGTCAGGGTCACTCCGGTTGCTCCGCAAGCGCTGTTGGCTGCTATCGTTATGTCCGACGGACAAGTAATCGACGGCTTGCTTTGATCCGTGACTGTTACCACAGCCACACAGGTTGAAGTATTTCCTTTGGCATCTGTTACTGTCAAGGTTACATTGTTAGGACCTATGTTAGAACAATCGAAGCTGGTTTTGCTGGCTGATAAATTTACCGAACCGCAAACATCATTTGACCCATTATCAATATCAGCTGCAGTTATGGTTGCAGAACCTGCTGAATTCAAGGGAATTGTAATGTTTTTGCAGATTGCCGTAGGGGGTATATTGTCTATTACAGTTACCACTGCTACACAGCTTGATGAATTACCTTTGGCATCCGTTACTGTCAGGGTTACGTTGTTAGCACCTAAGTTCGCACAAGTAAAGCTGGTCGGACTGGCTGAAAGACTTACTGAACCGCAAGCATCATTCGATCCATTATCAATAGAGGCGGCTGTAATGGTTGCAGAACCTGCTGCATTCAATTGTATAGTTATATTTTTACAGATCGCAGTTGGTGGTACATTATCAGGCACTGAATTTATCGTAATTACCTGCGATGATTTTGAACAGTTATTGGCATCAATTACCGCTACAGTATATGTACCTGCGGATAATGAATTAAAAACACCACTAGATTGTAAAGCGCCTCCATTTAATCTATATTGATATGGGGGAGTTCCTCCACTTGCCGTAACATTGATCGAACCTAAAGTATTACACGTTTGATCAATATGAGTTTCAGTTAAATTAAGCTCAAACGATGTTCCTGCAGTAGATGGAATTTCTATAAACACGTCAAATGCTGTTCCCAATCCATTGCCACAAGTGCCTCTTTGATTTATCTGAACTCGTAGCCTTCCTGTAAAATTTGCCACATATTCAATGTAAACATCATCAGACGAGGTGGAGAGCGGATTTTTTGTAGGATCATTAGTTATTGTAAAACCCTTTTTTGACTTATCCGCTTCATCAAACAAGTCAATTACTAACGGTTTTTTTGTATTACTTGTATAAATTCTATAGGTAAAGCCGGGGTAAACATTAACAATTGCATACTGTGTATTTCCAGAATTAATGCTGCTATTATCCAAGCGCGTTGCAGGCCCTCCTACGCAAAGAGACTGATCAACACCAATACGCAAGGCTCCGTTATCATAAGGACATTGCGCGTATACAGAAGTTAATTCACACAGATTAAACAGCAGAATCAATACGGATAGCTTCTTAAACCTGTTAAGCCCGTTGAGAACGAATTCTCTTTTAAACTTAATCAGCCGAAGTGATTTAATAAGGTTAGATTGACTGGATAGAAACATTAACATAAGCAGAATTTTTTTATTCATTATTAGTGTTAAAACCTAACTCACTCATCAACTTATAACTGTCTGACAAGCGTTATTTTAGGCAATAGGATTTCCAGCAAGGCCATTTCAGGTCCTCAGACATAGAAAAACAATCAATAAATTTTTAATTGGATTTTAGAGAGAGAGAGATTTAGATGATTGGTAAGCTGTTCTTTTTAAATAGTTTTAGTTTTATTAAACAGTGTATATTGTATATTTTATAATACGATTATTTCAAATTAGACACTCAATCACTTGAATAACAACGCTTAGAACGGATAGCTTCTTCCTTTTTGCAGTTTAAATTGCTTTTGATTATTACAAATGCAAGGTATGTGCCAATTTTGGATTTGAGGAAATAAATCCCCTTCTATCCAAGCAATTAGAAGATTTGAAGCAAACCGCTCCCGAATTCTATTTTTTAAAGCACTCGTACTGTTTACTAAAACAGGCTCTTCACTGTCACTTTCCATGATAGCATTATTGTTAACCTTTCGTGGCCGAACCGAAATAATTACATCGTCAGCCGTTGAAACATTATTACTTAAAGTAGGATCTGTTGTTTGAGCAGTGATCACTGCTGTATTTGATGCAATACCAATTTTATTTGCTCTTACTTTAATAAGGATGATTTGAAAATCTCCTGCTTTCAATTGATCTAAATTATATGACAGCTGTCGAGTTATTGGATCGTACACCACTGAAGAAACCGAAGATGAATAGTATTCGAAATTGATTGGTAGTACATCCTTTACTCTGATCAATTTAGCCGTTGAAGGCCCTACATTTTCTAACCTTATTTGATAAGTAAAAATTTCTCCTTCTTTAACTGTAATTCTATCAACAGAATTAGTAATGCTTAAGTCTGCATTATTAATACCTGTTAATTTGATTTCTTTGGCGAAAGCAAATGAGGCCAGAAAGAGTATACTAATAAAGAAAATAAAGAAGCTGATAATCCAGCGTTGGCGTTGATAATAGATACTCCTCAATGAGGAGCGATGAGAGCGATCGTTCATAAATAGTAGGATTAATTAGATGGACAAATTGTATAGATTTTACATACTTTATTTTTACTTATTTAAACATGGCTTTGCAATCATATGAATCGACCCAGAACTACATCAACTCATATGATCACAAGCCATATTGCTGATTTTTAGACAGAAAGACGGTTACTTTCAGATCAGTATTTGTCAAACCTTATGCCATAACAATGCATTCCTACAAGGTTCACATAGCACTAAAAAGCTACAAAACCGCTTTGGCCGGCATAAACAATTAATTAATTATCAATTCATTAATCGAACAAACATTTACTTTTCTAAAGTATAAGCTGATTTTTTGCACTATCAATAAAAATGCTGTATTGAAATCAATACATTTTTGTTTTAGAATGATTTTTATTTAGGCTGACAGACCAAGTAGAACAGAATAAGTATCTTTGAGCCCTGAATCTTAACCTTTTAATGATGAGTGCATAAATAGCTGCACCAAAACCTAAAACTGATGAAAGCAAAACCAGCAAAAGAGTCGTTAACTATAATGAATGAATTGGTGTTACCCAATGACACTAATCCCCTAAATAATTTAATGGGAGGTCGTTTACTCCACATGATGGACATTGCAGCAGGAATTGCCGCACAAAAACATTCAAATCGTGTAGTTGTTACAGCCTCAGTAGATAATGTTTCCTTTAAAAACCCAATTGGTTTAGGAGATGTAGTTACAATAAATGCGCAGGTAACTCGTGCGTTTAGCACCTCAATGGAAGTAAGAATGGACGTTTGGGGAGAAAACATTCCGAATGGCACACGCTTTAAGAGTAATGAAGCCTACTATACTTTTGTAGCAGTAGATCAGACAGGGCGCCCAATTCCTGTTCCTGAAGTTATTGCCGAAACTGAGGACGAGAAAAAATTTTATGACGGGGCTTTACGCCGCAGACAGCTACGCTTGATTTTAGCCGGCAAAATGAAACCCGATGAAGCTACTGAGCTTAAAGCATTATTTCTTTCAGAAGAATAATTCTCAAACTATAAAAGAATGAGCCTGGAGAATAAGACATTCCAGGCCCATTTTAATTTCGAATATTACCTCAACTTATTCTCCTGCCAATTCCAAAATACGGTCAAACTCTTCTGCTTTTAAAGGCATTACCGAAAGACGCCCTTGACGAACTAAAGCAATATCCTTTAATCGCTCATCGGCTTTAATGGTTTCTAAGGTTACGGTTTTTTTCATCGTTTCCACTGGCACCAAATCAACAACCACCCAGTTTTTGTCATCTGTTGTCGGATCCTGATAAAACTCTTTAACCACTTTAGCCAATCCAACTATTTCTTTACCCTCATTGCTGTGATAAAATAATACCAAGTCTCCCTCCTTCATCGCTTTCAGGTTGTTTCGTGCCTGGTAATTACGTACACCATCCCAAAATGTCCGGCCGTCTTCATTAAACTTTTGCCAACTGTATTTGTGCGGTTCTGATTTGACCAACCAATAATTCATTATTTTTCTGCTTTTAAAACGTTTAAAGAGGCTTTTTCACTAGCTTTCACCCTATTGGGGACAGCAATTGGGGACAAATATAAACCAAACACCCTTATAAAATGAAAAGGTAGAAAGTCTCACAAACAACGGTAATTCATCCCTAATGATTTGTCTGGATTCAACAAACCCCACGTTTCTTTTTACTTCACCGACCCTGCTACCGGAAAAAAAGACAAAGAAGTACCTTAAGAAAAATGATGGAAATGTGAAAATGATAAAGGAAAATAATTTATTAAGAACCAACGGGTGTTGCCTTAGAGCACGAAGAAAAAAATATAATTCTATAACAAGTGTTGGTGACTTTTAATCGTAGGTAAAAGCTGAAAGGGAGAAATACAGACCTTTAATCAGGAAACACGACTGACCCGCTAACGCATATCTCATTTTCAAAAAAAAGACTGCCCATATTTTTCCGAACAGCCATTTTTTTAACCTCTTTTTATTGCTTGGTTTTACATTTTTTTTGTCGCTGACCAAGTACCTTGAATACCAAATTCATCCGATTGAGGATTAACATCTTTCCATGTACCGGTTGCAGTATTTCCGCTAATAGTTCCTTTAAAATTCACACCATCATCAATCATGCAGTCTATTGCATTGTTGACAAAAGTACCTGTAATCATATGAGGTCTATCAGAATGAGATTTCACAAGACCTTCAATTTTATTGTCTGTTACCACAAAATTAAATGTTGCACCTTCCTCATTGTTATAATAAGCTTTTCCTTCATAACAGTGTACTACATGCTCTGACGTCTCCTTTATTACTGCAATACCAGCTTGAGAATGACCTGCGATTGTTATCGCACTGAAACTTGGAGAAGAGCCATCAGCTTTCACAGAAAACACGAATGAACCGATTTGGTTTGTAAATATGACTTGAGAATCGGAATCTTTTTTAATTGTGCCAGACGACGCAAAGACATACTCTTGCCCATCTATGATCAAAGTAGCTGTAGCTGATCCATCTGCTTTAATATTAATTACGATATTACCTGACGAACCTGTAAATACCCCTTTGTAAATTCCGTAATTACTTTTGTCATAAACAGCCGCTATACTCAGGCCGAAGACGTACACGCCGGTAAGCTCCATGCAAACCAGCCTGCTTTTCCCTGCAATCCACCGAGCTAACTTTCCATAACCGGCTTCATCATTACTTACCCGAATGTTCATGTTTGTCCAAGTCGGCTTTAGAAACATCGATGTCGATGCTTACCGACTTTTTCATAGATTTGAGTTGAAGAAAAACTAATACCCTTAACAGGCCTGACAACCTAAGATTCTATCGGGTTCTGTTCAACCATTGAAGAGAACGGGGCCCGTTCTGAGGTTAGGCACAAACGCCTGGCAAGCGCCCTGGGTGCACCCGCTCTTTTCTCTGGAAAATTTAATTATTTTATTCACTCAAACCTAAGGGCAAGCGCCGGAACGTTAGCGGCAACACTCTCCACCTGACGCTGAAAAAATTTCATTTTTCAACTTAAAATCTGACAGATTTTTTGCCAAATTTTCAGCATTCAGCCTGCTGGTATTTGACTTGCATTTCAAGTTTTCTGAATAAATTATTCTTTAACCCTTTAAAAAAGGAGGTCATTATGACACTTGTTAAGTACAACCCGTCTTCTCCTTCCCGGGGTGGATGGATGGACGATTTCTTCAGCAGCAGCTTGTTTCCAAACTTCGAGTGGGGAAGAGCAAGTTCAACAAATACCCCGGCAGTCAATATCAGGGAAAATCCTGATAACTATGAGTTGGAAGTCGCAGCTCCCGGGCTTGATAAAAAAGATTTCGAAGTATTGGTGGACAATGGTTTGCTGACTATCTCCGGGCGCAAAGAAACCCAGAGCGAAGAAAATAACAACAATTTCACTCGGAGGGAATTTTCTTACAATTCCTTTATGCGGTCCTTTTCTTTGCCAGAAGGTGTAAAGCAAGATGAAGTGGTTGCCAACTACCTGAACGGCATCCTCCATGTCACGCTTCCGAAATCAGAACAGGCAAAGGCAAAAGCTCCACGCACCATTAAGATTTCTTAAAATTATTCCTTCCTAGCTGCAAGGCGGGCAACAGTCCCCTGTTGGCTGCCAAGCAGTCCTAGGGGGATAGAAATCTAAAAATCCGAAGGAGGAACATAAAAAACTGGTTCCCCTGCTCAGGGAAAAACCAAAGAGAAAGAATTTCACCTGAGACAAAACAGTTAAATCAAAAATAACAACTCAAAAATCGGGAAGTCATGAGCGGAATAAAAAATTTCCTTCGCGAGTTGCAGCGCTTTGACATCGACATTTCAAAAAATGTTATTACCTATAATGGTTATCTCAGTCCTAAGCTATATGCAGTTTGGCTTCAAAAGCTTTACCTGCAATTCAACACCGAGTTGTACGCACACCTCAAAGGCATTCCGATTGATAAGGAGCGTATAAAGTTTCTGAAAGAATTGCAGCTTCAGCTTACTGAAATAGATGAGTTTTTGTTGCAAACCCGCGATTTGCTGGCGCAATTACAGTCCCTGCTGTCTAACAAAGTTGCTGAATATAGAACTGTTTTACCGCGATTGAAAAAAATGAACATTCACATTGACGTAGAAGGAGCCACCGTCAAGCAGCTTGAAGAGATTGACCTGCTTGTTTTCATTGACGGGCAAATCAGTTATAGCTATGAGGCAATCTCATTAGCATACAGCATGATAACACTCGAATTGGACATTCCCTCCTTCTATGGCATTGAGTCAAAGGTTCAGACCTACAAACTCAGGTGGAAAGGAAGCATGCGCCATTTGACGGAATTGTTTGTGGAATTGCAAAGAAAAGGCTGGATTGCCACGATTGAAGATAATCAGATGGATGCAGCAGTACAAAATATTGTCAGCCTGTTTGATATCAGACGTACACGCATCCCCGAAGATAAAGAAGAATATACTTCGATGGCAGAGATACTAAAGGGCGCACTGAAAAACACAGGCGAACGGCACTATCAGCTTCTTTATGGTAAAGGCTATCAGCCTGTGTTTGATGAGATGAAAAGCAATAAATCAATCGGGAAATCATCTGGCAGCTGATGGTTAGCGCGTGTGAGCGAGGCTCGACCGCCCTCGCACTCACAGGCAGTCTCCCTATAAGCAATGGCGAATTAATTTATTTTAAAAGATGTACAGAAACCAATATTTAAAAAACTTAGCAAGTTTCGGGTCGTGTGAAAATCATTTCATACCTACATTTGTTTATCAAATTCAGATAAAATGAATGAGCAAGATCAAATCAATTTCAATCGTATTGCTGATGCAATCGATTATATGCAACAAAACTTCAAGTCGCAACCTGATTTGAACGAAGTAGCTGAAAAAGTAAATATTAGTCCGTTTCACTTTCAACGTATGTTTACCGAATGGGCAGGCACCAGTCCGAAAAAATTCTTGCAGTACATAAGCGTTACTCATGCAAAACAAATGCTTAAACGAAATAATGCCACTTTATTTGATACTGCACTAGAAACAGGACTTTCAGGAACCGGCCGTTTGCATGATTTGTTTGTTAAGATTGAAGGTATGACTCCTGGCGAATATAAAAATGGAGGAGAAAACCTTGCCATCAATTACAGCTTTGCCGAAACCCCATTCGGAACCATAATTATTGCCTCAACTTCAAAAGGGATTTGTTATACTGCATTTGCAGACAATGAGAATGAAGCGTTTGTGACTTTAACCAAATATTTCCCTAATGCCCGATTTCATCAGTTTAATGACCTGATGCAACAAAATGCCTTGAATATTTTCAAACACGACTGGCATGAACTTGACGAAGTAAAATTGCATTTGAAGGGCACTCCTTTTCAACTAAAAGTTTGGGAAATCTTACTAAAAATTCCAGTTGGCAATGTCACAACTTATGGAGAGATCGCTAAACGGCTGGACAATCCTAAAGCTTCAAGAGCTGTAGGCAGCGCAGTTGGTGATAATCCGGTTGCTTTTCTGATCCCCTGTCACCGTGTTATTCAATCAACGGGTATATTAGGTCAATACCACTGGGGAAGTATTAGAAAAACAGCTATGATTGGATGGGAAGCAGCCCAGGTTAGCCTGGATAAAATGTTTTAAACAATGGCAACTGTAATTGAAAGAATAAAAGCTCTTGATTGGCCTTTGTTATATGAATCAATGCATGAAAAAGGATTTGCTTTAGCTCCTCAAGTTCTTAATTATGAAGAATGTGATGAATTAATTACACTCTATGATAAGCATCAAGGGTACCGAAAAACTGTGGTTATGGAGCGTCACCGTTTCGGGCAAGGAGAATATAAATACTTCAATTATCCTTTGCCTGCCATTTTACAAACTATCCGAATGGAAGTTTATCCATGCATTGCTCCTATTGCTAACACTTGGATGAAACAGCTCCAAATCGACACTCATTTCCCGGAAACTTTTGATGCTTTACAATCACTTTGTCATCAGCATCATCAAACTAAACCTACTGTATTAATTTTGAAGTACGGTAAGGGTGGATTCAATACCCTTCACCAGGATTTGTATGGAGAAATATATTTTCCGATACAGTTAGTATTGTTTTTGAATGAGCCCGAACAAGATTTTGCCGGAGGAGAGTTTGTGATGACTGAGCAAATACCACGAGCACAATCAAAAGCAATTGTTTTAAAACCCAGAAAAGGTGATATGCTACTTTTCACAACTAACTTCAGACCTGTAAAGGGGACAAAAGGTTATTACCGTGTTAACATGAAACATGGGGTAAGTGAAGTACATAGTGGCCAAAGACATACGCTGGGAATTATTTTCCATGATGCATTAAGCTAGATGATTGAACATATTAAGGTCGATGATAAACACCTAAGAAGCATGATCCACTCCGGTTTGATACGATTTGGGGGCAATGTTAAGCTCAAAATTTACGGTATGCTTAATTGTTCATCAGGTAAAAGAATGAAAACTGAATACCGCGTATTTTTTAATTCAGCCGATGAAGCCCGTAAAGCAGGGTACAGACCTTGTGGAAATTGTTTGAGAAAAGAATATAAACTTTGGAAGAATGGATTTATTTGGAAATGAACTTACTGCAGAGACCAATTTATTGCCCTATGATGGAGAGGTAAATTATTATGGTCGAATAATGTCAAGAGTACAAGCAAATGCATACTTTGAAAACCTTTTGCATTCCATCCAATGGAAAAACGATGAGGCCATCATTCTTGGAAAACATATCATTACCAAGCGTAAAGCTGCTTGGTATGGAAATGAAAAGTATGCTTACACTTATTCAAACACTACCAAACAGGCATTAGCATGGACCAACGAACTCATCGAGCTAAAAAATCTGGTAGAAGAAACTTGCAATTACAATTTTAACTCCTGCTTGCTTAACCTGTATCATACCGGAGAGGAAGGTATGGCATGGCATAGTGACGATGAAAAATCACTTGGCGTAAATACTACTATAGCCTCTTTAACATTGGGTGCTGAGAGAAAATTCTCATATAAACACAAGCAAACAAAACAAACAGTATCTCTTTTTCTTGAAAATGGCAGTCTGTTAATCATGAAAGGTGCAACCCAAACCAATTGGCTGCATCGCTTACCGCCAACCAAAAAAGTATCACTCCCTCGTATTAACCTCACTTTTCGAACAATAATTGACCAGCTGATTTGATTCAGCTGCTTAAAACCTTATTTTCGAAATCCACAATCATATTTTACATACGAAAACAAATGAAAAAGCTCTTATGCTTATTTCTTATCCAATCGCATTGTATACAAATTAAATTCGTCATAATATGAAAGCTGCTGTAATAACCCAACCAGGCGGACCAGAGGTTTTACAAATACGAAATCGAGAAATACCTTCGATTACTGAAAGCGAAGTTTTAATAAAAGTAATTGCAGCGGGTATAAACCGCCCGGATATAGCTCAACGGACAGGACGATACCCTGCACCTGCTGGAGCTCCGGTTGACATACCGGGACTGGAACTTGCTGGAACTGTGGAGCAAATCGGATCAAAGGTAAACAACCTTAAACCTGGTGACAAAATTTGTGCATTAGTAGCTGGTGGTTCTTATGCTGAATATTGTGTGGTTCCCGCTGCCTTGTGCCTGCCAGTTCCTCAAGGATTATCAATGATTGAGGCGGCATCACTTCCTGAAACCTTTTTTACTGTTTGGAGTAATGTTTTTGACAGAGGCCAGTTAAAACCAGGAGAAACCTTTTTGGTACACGGTGGCAGTAGCGGTATTGGCACCACTGCTATTCAAATGGTTAAAGCTTTGGGAAACACCGTTTATGCTACGGCCGGAAGCGATGAAAAGTGTAATTATTGTAAAAAGCTTGGTGCAGATAAATGCATCAATTATAATACTGAAGATTTTGAAACCATAATAAAAACGGTTACAAACAATAAAGGTGTCGATGTTATTTTGGACATGGTTGGCGGTGAATACATCAATAAAAACATCAACTCACTGGCAGATGAAGGCCGATTGGTTTTTATCAACGCAATGAAAGGTTTTAAGGTTGAAGTTGATTTTTTAAAAGTAATGCAAAAACGCCTGACTATAACCGGAAGCACCTTGCGTCCTCGTTCGATTGAATTTAAGGCTGCCATTGCAGAAAATTTAAAAAAACATATTTGGCCGTTGCTTGAACAAAGTAAAATCAAACCAGTGATCCATCAAACCTTTTCGTTAGAACAAGTGGCAGAGGCCCACAAATTGATGGAAAGTAGTAAACATATGGGGAAAATTGTGTTAATTATTGGCCAATAGCATTTATAAAGTAAAACAAACTAAACCTCTATCTTTTTAACCAATGAATAACAAACTCGCCGAAACTCTTCATGCTGAAGAATTGTTAAGCACTGAATCTCTGAATAAAATCAAAGCACAAAACAGCAACCCTTTGTTTTCTGTCCATTGGGAGCTTAGATCATTACTATATATCGGAGTAGTGCTTTTAAGTTCCGGATTAAGCATAACAGTGTACAAAAACATTGATACAATAGGTCACCAGCTTATTTTATTGTTCATTGCTTTAATATTCATTTTAGGATTTGGTTACTGTTTAAAAAAGAAAACTCCTTTTACCTTTGAAAAGACAACATCACCAGGCTCCTTTTTCGATTATATTTTATTATTGTCTTGCTTAACTTTTGTGACCTTTGTCGGATACCTTCAATATGTTTATACGCTTTTTGGCACACATTACGGAATGGCGACATTTATTCCGATGGTAGTTCTTTTCTCTGCAGCTTATTATTTTGATCACTTGGGGGTGTTAAGCTTAGCTATCACCAATCTGGCTCTTTGGATGGGACTCTCCATTACCCCTACCCGATTTTTAGAAGAGAATGATTTCGACAATGAACGAATTATTTATACTGCTTTAATTTTAGGGGTAATATTATTACTTGGAGCTTCTTTCTCAGAAAAATTCAACATTAAGAAACACTTCAAATTCACGTACCAGAATTTCGGCCTGCACATAACGTTTGTAGCCTTACTGGCTACGTATTTCTTTTATTATCTCTCAGGGTATTATGAAACCGTGCCCTCCTTTTATCGTTCTATTGCTATTGTTTGGCTGCTGTTATTAGGGATTATTGCTTATTTCTATTATCTGGACTCAATAAAAGACAAGTCATTTTACTTTCTGCTAATCATAACCCTTTATAGTTATGTTGCTATCAGCTGTATAGCAGTTAGAATACTTTCAACTTCGCATGATATGGGGGCCGTTTACCTTATTCTGATGTACTTTATCGGATCCGCTGTGGGCGTCGTTTTATTTCTCATCAACCTAAACAAAAAACTTAAATCAGCATGATTATCTACAATAAAACCTGGTATAGTAATTTAAGAGTACAAACAAAAGCCCAACAATCCTGTGATACCGGATATATTACTACTGATGAATTAAAGGCAATAAAACAGAAATATGCTGTAGGATTTTATAGCCCAAATGTATTTATACGAATTGGGTTATTTATTCTTACCTGCGTCATTATATTATTTGCAAGTGGCCTGGTTGGTCTAATGACCATGGACTCCATACGTTCTTTAACTGGCTATGGCGTTTTGACTATCATAGGAGGAATCATTACGTATGCGGTTCTGGGACTAATGGTAAAAGATAAATTTCATTACCGCTCCGGAGTTGATGATGCGTTACTGTACCTTAGCGCAATTCTCATTTTCACGGGTATTTATCTATTGCTAAATGAGTCTATAAACCTTTATCCAGAATTTGGAGCTTTTCTGGCCTGCTTAATAGCTATCTTTCTAACATTAAGATTTGCTGATACGGTAACTTGTGCTGTTGCCTATTTAACCCTTTTCTATTGCTGCTATATCCTTACAACTCGATTTTCTTCAGCAATTACCCCCTTCTTATTAATGTTGGTGTCTGTATTCATGTATTTGAGTGCTCGTAAAACATTAAATAAACCATATGCAATTAATTACAGCGATTGTTTAACAGTTTTACAAATTGTCACATTAACAACTTTCTATCTTTCAGGCAACTATTTTGTTGTAAGGGAAGTTGGCAGTAATTTATCCAATCTTGCTCCAGGTACCTCATTACCGTTGAGTTGGTTTTTCTGGGCTTGGACCATTGCGATTCCATTTGCTTACATTTTATTAGGCATTAAAAAGAAAGATGTGATTTTAATACGAGCAGGGTTATTATTTATTGGAATAGCTGCACTCACATATAGAAATTACTATTATTTAATGCCTATCGAAATAATGTTGATTATGAGTGGAATTGTTGCAATAGGAACCTCATATAGCATCATTAAGTACTTAACTCCATCTAAAAAAGGTTTTACCTATGCTGATTTAAACGAAAAGCATATCATGGATAAATTAAATATTGAATCAATAGTTATTGCGGAAACTTTAGCTCCTGCTCCTATTCAAACGGAAAGCAGACCTGCGTTTGGAGGCGGTGATTTTGGAGGTGGCGGTGCCGGAGAGAAATTTTAACAATGAGAGCTTGTAAATGTCCTTATCCTAAATAATAGAGAATAAGGGCATTTACTAATGCAATATCTTCCAAACCAACTCTTTCATCAATTCGCCTTCATCAGTATTGCCTGTACTGCCTACACCTTTACTTTTAAGATCATACTCTCGTAAAAAGCTAATAATTTGCATCACTTTCCCTTGGGGATAATTACGGGCGGCAAGTTCATAATCTCCTACAAAAAACGGATTTACACCTAATGCCGATGCCACTGCCGATTTTGATTTGTCCTTTAAGCAATGATACACGAATAATTTACTGAAATAACCCGCAAGGGTTGCCATTACCACAACAGCAGGGTTTTCTTTCTTATTTGCTGCAAAATAGTTAATAATTTGATTGGCCTTTAACACATCTCTCTTGCCCAAAGCATTTTGCAGCTCAAACACATTATACTCTTTACTAATGCCAATATTGGTTTCAATTTCCTTAATCCCAATTTCGGAACCTTTAGGAATATTTATCATTAGCTTTTCCAGTTCGTTGGCAATTTTCAGCAAATCATTCCCTAAATATTCGGCAAGTAATGCTGTTGCTTGTGGACTGATCCTTGCCCCATTTTCCTGAACATGTTCATTAATCCAGCCTGGAACCTGATTATCATATAATTTCTTCGACTCGAATAAAGCTCCGTGTTTTTCTATATTCTTAAAAATCTTTACCCTCCCATCAATTTTGCTATGCTTATAGCAAAACACCAAAACAGTTGAACGTAAAGGGTTTTCAACATAGGCAGCAAATGGGTCTTGATCTTTATCGCCTTTATCTTTACCAAATTTGATATTCTGCGCCTCTTTCACAATTACCACCTGATATTCCGACATCATTGGATACCGTTTCGCATTATTTAAAACAGTAGTCATATCGGTTTCCTTGCCATACAAAATGGTTTGATTAAAACCCTTTTCGGCATCAGATAGCACATTGTTTTCGATGTAATTGCTTATCAAATCGATGTAATACTCCTCCTCACCATGTAAAAAATAGATGGGACGATATTTTTTTGCTTTAAGTTCTTTAAGAATTTCGGCAGCAGTCATGCGGTAAAAATAGAGATTTCAGTTTTATTTTGGAGTTTGATTACTCGTTCAAAGCCTATAATTTGATCGTGATGAATTTAGGACGATCAATTATCGACTATACTCCGGCACTTCATGTAAAAACCTATAGGTTTTCTTATCATGATCCACTTCACAACAATAATGCTCCAGGCCATTGGTTAAAACTATGATTTTCACTTTATGAGTTGAATTATAGCGAGCAAGTTGGTCAAACGCCTTTTGTGTAAGCTTTACTGAACTCGCCTTACATTCTACCAACAAATGCTTATGGCCAAGAGAATTATAAATCAAAATATCCGAGCGCTTACTCAGTTCGTTTACCTTTAATCCACCTTCAATATTAATTAAGCCTTTTGGATAATTCTTTTGATTGATGAGAAACTGAATAAAGTGCTGGCGCACCCATTCTTCCGGCGTTAACACCAGGTTTTTCCGTCTTACTTCATCAAAAATAAACAGTTTATCACCTTCCTGTTTTAACTGAAAAGGATACGGTGGAAGATTTAAAGCTGTTAATTGTTGCATGTGGGCAAAGGTAAAATTATTTGAGGTTACTCGTCACTTTTGATAAGCTTCAACAATTAATTTTAGTGAAAAGAAATATATTTGCTGCTCAATTAAAATCCGTTAGCAAAACCTATTAATGACGAGCTATAAACCCGGTTTACACATCATAGCCGAATTTACAACTGCCGAAATCAATCTTTTAAAAAATGCAGAACCTTGTAAACAACTTTTTGACAATCTGATCTATAGCTTAGATCTTTCAAAAGTGGGGGAAGTCTATCATAATTTCGAAAACGGAGGATTCACTGCTGTTGTTTGTTTAACCGAATCGCACCTTTCTATACATACCTGGCCCGAGTTCAACCTTGCAACCTTTGATGTTTTCCTTTCGAATTTTAAACAAGACAATAACGACAAGGTGAAAAGCATTTATGCCGAAACGCTTGCTTTCTTTAATGGAATAGAAAAAAGCAAACAAGAAATTGAGCGCTAAATATGGGAAGTTTATTACATCATAGCTATTTAGGAAGCAGCGGAGTCATTAATTGCCCTGAATGCAGTTCAACGATAAAAGTACTAGATTATCAGAACAGTATTTGTTTTGGGTGCCCAACATGCCATACTTTTTTCAAAGCCGAAAGAACTCCTCAAAAATTAAGAACATTCAAGCTCTCCGACGGTTCAACTGTTCCAGCCATACCAATTGGAACCAAAGGTGAAATTAACGGCTATACATTTGTGGTAGCTGCTTATATGGTTAAAAAGGAAAGCGGCAATGAATACCGATGGAGAGAATATCTGTTGATCAACGAAAATAAAGGTTACGCTTTTTTATCAGAATATGATGGGCATTGGAATTTTATTGTTGGGAAAAACTTTTTAGTTGATCTAAAACCACAAGGCAACATGTATCAGGCACGATACAACCAACTTCCATTTAAGTTATTCAATAAGTACACGCCCCAAATAATTTATGCTTTAGGTGAGTTTGACTGGAACATATTAGAAGACAATATTGCTTGTAGGGAATTCATTGCCCCTCCATTCATGCTTGTGCATGAAAAACAAGGAAACAATAGCGATTGGTTTATGGCTACCTATAAATCAAGCACTGAGGTTGCTGAAGCATTTTCAATAGAAAATAAATTGTTGCCTGCAAAGATTGGAATTGGTGCCAATGAGGTTTCCTCAATGGAAAAACAGCAAAATGGCATAATAAAAATTACATTAATGGCCATTTTGTTTCTTTTCTTGTATCATGTTTTTTGTGCATATTCCAATGAATCGGCAGTACTTTTCGATCAAAACATCTTTCCTGAACGAGACTCTTCTAGTTGGGGTAGCACAAATTTCAAGGCCATTACAACCAAAAGTTTTAAGGTAAATGGACCTACCGTACTAGATATTTATTTAAAGTCAGAAGTTGACAACAATTGGGTGGAAGTTCCGGTTACTCTTGTTGAGGAAAAAACCGGAAAGTTTTATGAATTCACCAAAGCCATTGAATACTATCATGGCTCAGAAGATGGCGAATCATGGTCAGAAGGAAGTAAAAGTACTGATGCGACCTTAAGCCGCATTCCTACAGGTATTTATCATTTGATTATTGAGCCTTCATCAGATAGCCTATTTCCAAACTCAGTTAGAGTGACCGTAAATAAAAATAATACAGTATGGTCTAATTTCTTTTTGATCTCCCTATTATTGATTTCAGTGCCGGTTTTACAGTTTTTTAGAATTAATCAGTTTGATAAGAACAGATGGATGAATAGTGATTATTCACCATACAACACCGAAGACCATGATTGAAGAAATTAAAACAATTAAGTATTACTATATCATTGCCTTAATGGTAATCTTAGGAGGTTATATGTGGGTTAACCAACAAGGGATTCGTTTTTTAGGTGATGACAACGAAAGCAAAGAACAACGCTCAGGTTACACACGAAGCTATTATCATAAATAACATTAAATACTTCACTATGACATTATCTGAACTTATCAATTTAAAGTACGTAGTTGCCCTAGTTTTATATTCAGGCTTAGGAATTCTGATCCTTCTGATTTCATTCTGGATAATCGAGAAACTTACTCCCGAAAACCTGTGGAAAGAGATTTTAGAAAAAAGAAACATGGCACTTGCGCTAATGGCTTCGGCATACATGATAGCACTAGCCATCATCATTGCTTCGGCCATTCACGGATAAAAATCACCGGCAAGAAGAGATCCAGTTTTGCCAATTATTAAACAGCATGAGACCAAACCGCTTTCATCTTTTATTACTATTTTCTGTTTTTGTGGTGGCCACATGTGGCCTCATTTATGAGCTGGTAGCGGGTACATTGGCCAGTTACCTGCTTGGAGACTCCGTCACCCAGTTTTCAACTATCATTGGAGTGTACCTGTTCTCAATGGGTATAGGTTCATGGCTATCAAAATATTTTGATAAAAACCTGCTTTCCTGGTTCATCCAAATAGAAATTCTGGTAGGGTTAATAGGCGGTACAAGTTCTACCCTTTTGTTCTTTTTATTTGAACAAACAGAATCGTTCAGGTTGGTGCTATATATGATGGTAATGCTTACCGGTATTTTTGTAGGACTGGAAATTCCTTTGTTGATGAGGATCTTGGAAAATCGTTTTGAATTCAAAGAGCTTGTATCAAAAGTTTTTACGTTCGACTATATTGGCGCCTTGCTTGCCTCCGTGATCTTTCCGCTATTACTAATACCTCATCTGGGCATCATCCGAACTTCTTATTTTTTTGGATTACTCAACATTGGCGTCGCACTTGTGGTGCTTGTGCAGTTTAGCAAAGAAATAAGCTGGTTTAAACGATTGCAGCTACAGGCATTAGTTAGTCTTGTACTTTTACTGGCCGGGTTTGTTTATGCAGATAGGATTATGAGTTTTACGGAATCAATGGCCTATCCTGATAAGATCATTTATTCAAAAACCACTCATTATCAACGTATTATCATCACCAAAAATCAACGGGAACTTCGCTTGTTTTTGAATGGTAACCTTCAGTTTAGTTCAGCCGATGAATACCGTTATCATGAAGCGCTTGTACATCCGGGACTGGCCACTTTGCCCTATGCTAAAAATGTATTGGTTTTAGGAGGCGGTGATGGATTGGCGGTTAGAGAGATCTTGAAATACACCAGCATAAACCATATTACCCTAGTTGACCTGGATAAAGAAATGACTTCTATGTTCACTCAAAACAGCATGTTGGCTAATTTGAATAAACACTCGTTTTCCAACCCTAAAGTAAAGGTGATTAATGCTGATGCCTTTACTTGGGCCAAAAGTCATTCGGGACAGTTCGATTTTGTTGTAGTCGACTTCCCTGACCCTTCAAATTTTTCTATCGGAAAGTTATACAGCAACCGTTTCTATCAGGAGATCGAAAAACTTTTATCTCCCGAAGGTATTGTGGTCATTCAATCAACCTCACCGTATGTGGCTCCCAAATCTTTTTGGTGCATCGATAAAACACTTCAGTCGGTTGGTTTTAATACAGTTCCCTATCATGTTTATGTTCCATCCTTTGGCGAGTGGGGCTATGTAATGGGCATGAAAAAACATAATTATCAACTTCCGGCAAACTTCCCGGTAGGACTTAAGTATGTAAACCGCGAGAGTCTTAAGCAAATGATCTACTTCCCCGCTGATATGGCCAAGGTCCCAACTGAAGTGAATAAACTTAACAACCAAGTATTAGTGCATTATTTTGAAGATGAGTGGGCAAAATACTTATAACCAATCGACAAATTTACTAAGTCGTTTAAACCGAAAGGCATTTTTATTAAGGGCCGGAATTGGCTTAACCGCAGCCATTGCAGGTGGTTACCTCTTTAAACGAAAAAGATCAGCAAAAACGGCACATATTAATGGCTCTATCATAGGGGCCAATGCTAAAATTGGTCATTTGCTCAGGGATAAACTTTCAATTCCTCAACCCTCTACGACAGAAGAGGTTGATTATTTAATTGTAGGTGGAGGTATTTCCGGATTATCGGCAGCAAGAATGCTAAAAAAACAAGGTGTTTCTAATTTCAAACTGATTGAAATGGATAAGCATACTGGCGGAAATTCTTCAAAAGGTGAGAATAAGGTTTCTGCATATCCTTGGGGTGCACACTACTTACCTATCCCCGATCTATCAGATACTGTTATTATTGATTTTTTACAAGAGATTGGCAGCATTACCGGATTTGATGCCGAAGGCCTGCCGATTTATAACGAATATCACCTTTGTTTTGAGCCCGAAGAACGCCTCTATTATAAAGGCCAGTGGCAAGAAGGATTAATTCCCAACTCAGGACTATCAGCTATTGAAAAAGAGGAAATAAGTCGTTTTATCAGACTAATGGATACTTATCGGAACTGTAAAGGAAATGATGGTAAATATGCCTTTTCTTTTCCTGTAAAAAACAGTTCTTCTGATAAACAGTTTACTGATTTAGATAAAATAAGCTTTTCTGCATTTTTAGAGCAGCAAAAATTCAGCTCTCCTCAACTGCTTTGGTACTTGAATTACGCCTGTAAAGATGATTTTGGCAGCACAATACAAGAAACTTCTGCGTGGGCCGGCATTTGTTACTTTGCAGGTCGCAAAGGGAAAGCATCAAACGCTAAAAACGGCGATTTACTTACTTGGCCCGAGGGAAATGCCTGGCTTGCGGATCAACTACGCAATCAAGTTACTGAACATATTATTGTTAATCAGTTGGCATATAAAATTCAGTTAAAGCAAGATGGCGTGGAGATAGAAATCTACGATACGGTATCAGCAAAAAGCAAAACCATAAAAGCCAAAAAGGCTTTGCTGGCTACCCCGCAGTTTGTAAATCAACGTTTGTTGAACAATGTAAAATCCATACGTAACACTAGTTTCTACGAACAGTTTAACTACGCCCCTTGGATGATTACCAATATTACCATTAATCAATTACCTGATGCAAAAGGAATTGGATTATGCTGGGATAACGTTTTGTATGACAGCCCTTCGGTTGGCTATGTGAATGCATGTCACCAGCACATTAATCAAACTGAAAAAAAGAAAGTATTAACTTATTACCTTCCACTCACCGGTAAAGAGCCTAAAATACAACGATTAGCGGCCTTTTCGCGCAGTTATCAAGATTGGGTTGATCTAATATGCCAAGACATGGAACGATCGCACCCAGGTATTACGCCGTCTATTGAAATGATTGACATTTGGATTTGGGGTCATGGCATGATAAGACCTCAGCCAGGTTTTATATGGGGCGAAGGAAAGCAAACAGCGGCACAACCAATTGACAATAAAATCTACTTCGCTCATTCAGATTTAAGCGGTATTTCAATTTTTGAGGAAGCCTTTCATCAGGGAATAGATGCAGCCGTAAGCATGTTGACCAAACAAAGTTAAACTATTGATTTATGCCACTTAAGCAATACTGGATAAACTCTTTAAATGCCGATTTAGCATTTATCATTGCTCCCCCTTTTATTTCCTTGCTGGCTGTAATTATGTTTCCTGAACATTTTCAACAAGCTTCCGGCATACCCACTATCTATTGGGTTATCCTAATTTTGCTGATTGACGTTGCTCACGTATACACCACCTTATATCAAACTTATTTTAATCCGAGCCGATTAAAACAGCATCAATCTCTTTATTTGGCTATCCCTGCTTTGTGCTATATAACAGGAGTGTTGCTTCATACTATTGATAGCATGCTTTTTTGGCGAATATTGGCTTATTTAGCCGTATATCATTTTGTAAAGCAACAGTATGGGTTTATGCGACTTTATTCTCGTCACGAGGAATTACCCTCTTGGAGTAAAAAAATCGATGTACTTATTATTTATAGTTCAACCCTGTACCCAATACTTTATTGGCATTTAACTGATGATAGAAATTTCAATTGGTTCATTGAAGACGAGTTCTTTACTTTTCAGTCAGATCTGTTATTAACCCTGATATCATCCTTATACATCGTTATTATTAGTATTTACGTGGCTAAAGAACTGTATCGGAGCATCCTTCATAAGCAAATCAACCTACCCAAAAACTTAATCATCCTTGGCACCGGATTATCCTGGTATTTTGGCATTGTACATTATAATGGAGACATGGCCTTTACTACTTTAAATGTTGTTTCTCATGGCATTCCATACATGGCCTTAGTTTGGTTCAGACAGAAAAAAGAAAATCCAGTCTATAAAAGCCCTTTGTTACAAAAACTAAAAAGCCCTTATGGGTTGTTCGTGTTTTTCGGCATTATAGCAGTATTAGCTTATTTAGAAGAAGGTTTATGGGATGGTTTTATATGGCGTGAGCATAAGTCGGTTTTCGGCATATTTAGTTTACTTCCGGAAATAAGTAGTAAAGAGATGTTGGCATTATTGGTTCCCTTGTTATCCTTACCCCAGTCGACACACTATGTATTAGATGGTTTTATATGGAAACAGGGACATTAATTCTAACTTGAACGCCTGTTCCTCTATAGATATATTCTTCAAGTTGCCGATTTGTGATCGTATCATTTGTTTTCATAGCACTTAAAAAAGCAGCCTTTGGGGAAGACTGCTTTCATTACTATTTCTTTTTTATTAGTTGTATCTGCTCATGGAGCTACCAATGCATAGCTTAAGTATCTTTGAACCAATACGGAATCAACCAGCTGCACACATCAGCATTGGTAAAAAGGCCCCATCAAGCTTAAACCATTAAACTTTGGATTTAGCTTTACACATTAACACTACCAGCCAAAGAAGGCTAAATGGCAATATTATCCTACTAATCAAACTGAGCTTCAAAAGAGTTGCTGCAAATGGCCAGTGATTAAAACCGGCAATACCTCCTAGAACAATGATGATCATCAAAAGCGCATTGATAAAGATAGATACTTTTTTCATTAACATATTTTGGAGTTTTACAATTTGGTTAATGAAACATATGTTTTTTGATAGTTGCCGAAAAATCTTGTATCCCACAATCGTTCATATGAAACACCACCAATGTAGACTGTCTCTACGGTAGCTCCAAATATAGTGTAGTTGGTACTGAAATCACCATTTGCGAAGGCGTGAGTATACGTATGACTGCCGTAAGTGACGCCATCGACAGCAAAAACCGATGTAAGAACTTGATTGGGAATTCCATTGACAGTACCAACCCATACTGCAAGTTTAGAGGCAAATCCAATAGCCTGTAAATGAGGAAATGTAAAATAATGCACACCTGGTGAACCATAGCTTTGTTCGGATTCATCAAGCATATTACTGATATTCTCAGTACTTTGAGTTTCAGTTAGACGAATAGTAGTGTCTTTTCTCGAGGATAGATATTGGTTCAATTCGGTAAGACTATTAATCTTCTTTACGTTCTTTGAAGCAACCCTTTTACTTTTCTTAAATCCATTTTTGAGTAGCAAAGCTTCAGCTTTTTCCAGAAAGACTGCACTTTCTGGAGGATCTGGCATTTCTGATTCTTTGTTACAGGATACAGACAAGAATGCAATGATGATAGCAAAAGCAAGAGTAAATTTGTTTTTCTTTAGCATATGAGTTAATTATTTAAACTCAAAATTAATAAATATAACTAAAACAAATACTTTACTTCTAAACTATGTTAAATAGTTTTTTACGCTTTAAGCGGCGGTTGGAGCTGAACCGGCGGGACCTAAACAGTGATGATACTGTTAGGTGTACTTGCTGCACGAACATTGTTTTTTTTTAGCCTGTATTATTATTAATCCCCAACTGGTTTAACTATAAACTGGTAGAGTTTTTTACGCCTCGTCTATTTAAATCCAATTACATTCATAACTACCTCAAATACACAGATCACCAAAATTTATCAAAAGATTACACAAACGGTTGCGTAATATCGGATTTAACGTCTTTTTTAAATTAAACTTATCTTAGGCCAGCAGAACATAAAACTTTAATGAAAAAAACGTTATTACTGGCTCTAATGCTTTTTTCCGGCACTACACTTTTTGCCCAAAAAGCTAAGCATTCTTTTAAGATTGAGAATGGTGATTTTATTTATGATGGCAAACCAATTCAATTGCACTCAGGTGAATTACACTTTGCCCGTGTACCTAAAGAATACTGGCGTCATCGTTTAAAAATGGTAAAAGCAATGGGCTTAAATGCCGTTGCAACCTATATTTTCTGGAACTACCATGAAGTGGCTCCGGGTGTATGGGATTTCAAAACTGATAACCGTAATATTTCTGAATTTGTAAAAATTGCTGGCGAAGAAGGTTTAATGGTAATCCTTCGTCCAGGACCATATGCTTGTGCTGAATGGGAATACGGAGGTTATCCTTGGTTTTTGCAAAATGTTGAAGGTTTAGAAGTAAGAAGAAACAATCCTAAATTTTTGGAGGCCTGCAAAGTCTATATTAATAAATTGGCTGCTGAAGTTAAAAACCTTCAAATAACAAAAGGAGGCCCCATTATTATGGTTCAGGCTGAAAATGAATTTGGTTCTTATGTTGCCCAACGTAAAGATATTCCATTAGCCGAACACAAACAGTACAGTGCTGCCATTAAACAACAACTGCTTGATGCAGGTTTTGATGTTCCTTTATTTACCTCTGATGGCAGCTGGTTATTTGAAGGCGGATCAATTGATGGAGCCTTACCTACTGCTAACGGTGAGGATAATATAGAGAATTTGAAAAAGGTTGTTAATCAATACAACGGTAATAAAGGCCCATATATGGTGGCTGAGTTTTACCCGGGCTGGTTAGATCATTGGGCCGAACCGTTTCCGAAAGTACCTACAGAAGATGTGGTGAAACAAACAGAAAAGTATTTAAAAAATAATGTTTCATTTAATTACTACATGGTTCACGGTGGGACCAACTTTGGCTATACAACTGGAGCAAACTACGACAAAAATCATGATATTCAACCTGACATGACCAGCTATGATTATGATGCGCCAATTAGTGAAGCTGGCTGGGCTACTCCAAAATATCAGGCAATTCGTGAATTGTTAAAAAAACATGTTAGCTACAAAATACCTGAAGTCCCTGTTGCAAATAATGTAATTGAGATTCCTGAGATAAAACTCACAAAATCGACTGCTTTGTTTGGCCTTAAGAGTTCAATTAAACCAATAGCTGATGACAAACCGCTAACATTTGAGCAATTGAACCAAGGGCATGGATTTGTGCTGTACAGTAGAAAGTTTAATCAGCCTATTTCGGGTAAACTTGAACTAAATGGATTACGCGACTATGCTCTGATTTATGTTAACGGAGAAAAAGTAGCCGAGTTAAATCGTTACTATAAAAACTATACCTGCGAAATTGATATTCCGTTTAATGCCACAGTTGATATTTTGGTTGAAAATATGGGCCGTATAAACTATGGTGCCAAAATCACAGAGAACAATAAAGGGATCATTAGTCCGGTAATTATCAATGGTAATCAAATTACTGGCAACTGGCAGATGTATAAGATGCCATTGGAAGAGCAAAGTGAACTTTCCAAGTTAACTACCAAGGCCGAAGAAGGACAACCTACAGTACTTTCTGGCTCATTTAATTTAACAGAACTTGGAGACACCTTCCTGGATATGGAACAATGGGGCAAAGGTATTGTATTTGTAAACGGACATCATTTAGGAAGATACTGGAGCGTAGGACCACAGCAAACGTTATACGTACCAGGCTGCTGGTTAAAAAAAGGTCAAAATGATATTGTGGTAGTTGAATTGAAACATATTCCGGGTACAACGTTAAAAGGAGTAAAAACTCCTGTGCTCGACAAGCTTAATACAGATGTAAAACCTTAACCAATATTAAAAAAGAAACCCGGGTCATTTAACCTGGGTTTTCTTTTTTAACATTTATCGTTTACTTAAAATGTAATTAAGCTTCGAATCTATTCGTTTCCGATCCTTATCCAACATTAGCAATTCATCTTTTTCGCTTAGCCTTACGAAATACCGCTCCTTATCCACTTTACCAAAATTGATTACATATAGAGTTGCATCGACATCATCTTCAAATCCTTTTACCGTATTATACTTCCCATTAGTCACAAAAGGTTTTCCATCCCCTTTACCCATATAAGTTTCTTTTAATACAAATGTATTGTCGCTATACAACTCCAGTTCGGTTTGTAAACCCCTGCAATCTGCACAAGGCAATATACCGGTATATGCCATCAACATGTTTTTAGGTTTCTCTAGAGTTATTGAATCATCATCTTCAATGGAATCCATTAACGATTCAATACTATCTGCCGACGCCTCTGCCGCTTTTTGTTTCAGGTTTGATTGACATGAAGACAGAAAAATAACTCCCCAAAAAACTAAAAAATAATACTTCATAAGAGCTCATAGTTAATATACGTTTTAAGGTAACAAAAAGAATGCATATAAAATATTTACGCTATATAGAATAATATCGGGTCATAGAGCCTTTACCCCCACTGAAACAGAACTATCAACTGAATACGTTTAAAGCCTTGTTGAATACATATGCAATTGTAAAACTTTCATCAAACTATTGTATTATTCATGATACAATAGCGTCAGAATGATACATTAAAAACACACTCTTTGATACACAAATAACACACTGAACAACAATACTTTACATAATTTCATATTAATCAAAACGAACACCATACTAATCAAAACGAACACAAGGAACTTTAAATTTTAACAAATGTTTTTAAACGATAATAACTAACGGGTTCTGTACCTTATTAACTAACACTAAATGATCAAAACCATGAAAAAGCTATTTATTTCACTCACCCTAACGTTAGCAATTACATCTTTAATTGCGGGCAAATCCTTGGCACAGGTTCAACTTCCTGAAGTAACTGTTACCACTACCTCAACCGGTGCCGTTGTTGATCAAAAAATAACAGATGCATTCAGCAAATCTTTCTCAACCGCCAGCAATATGCAATGGTACTCGGTTGATAATAACAAACGTTACCTGGTAAACTTCACCATGGATGACTTGAGAAACCATGTTCTTTATACAAAGAAAGGCGCGATAATCTATCATATTATATACGGATTTGAAAAAAATTTACCAATGACACTTAACTCACAAGTAAAAGGTAAATATGGTGCGTACAGTATTACTTCGGCAATAAATGTTAAACAAAATCAACGAAATATCTGGATGATTAACCTTGAAGACACTAAAGGTTATGTTTTAGTACGAATGGCTGATGGACAAATGGACGAAATGCGAAAAATTACTAAAGCGCAGTTAGAACTTGTCGGACTGGCTAAAAATTAATTACCAAAGGGAGATAGGATAAAATTGGACGGGCTTGTGCGCAACCTTTAATCAATTGTGATACAAAAGGTTGCGCACTTTGTTATTATAAATCACTCTTTTTACTCAAAAACTAAACTAAACGTCCGCAAGCAGAAGATTTATTAAAAAGTAAGTTAAACATATGCAAACAAAAATCAATGCGTATAAATACCTATAATGCAATATGTATTACACTAAATCATTGTATACAAACAATTTACATATTAAATTAGCCTCATAAATCAACCAAAACGAATAATATCGTTAGCAGTATCTACTTAAATTAACCGAGTTATTAAAGCATTAAATTTTAGCTTTGCTCAATTGGCCGCACGTTTACCAAAGTTGAAGTTCTGATGCCAATTATCACATCTAAAATTATTAAGCCATGAAAAAGTTAGTTATTTCTTCAGCCCTAAGCTGTGCATTAAGTGTATTTGCTATAGCTAACGTTTCTGCACAAGTGCAACTACCTGAAATTACCGTAACAAGCACTGCATCTGGCTCAGAAGTGAGTGCTAAGGTTACAAAAGCATTTAGCGAAACCTTTAAAAACGTCAAAGATGTTCGTTGGTATGAAATCAATAAGCGCTATCTGGTAAAATTCATTATGGATGACTTACGCAATCATGCAGTTTATGCAAAGAATGGCCATTTGATTTATCAGATCACTTATGGATTTGAAAAAAATCTTCCAATGGATTTAAGTGCACAAGTAAAAGACAAATACTACTCTTATGACATTGTGTCGGCCATAAATATTAAGCAAGACGGACATAATGCATGGATTGTAAATCTAGAAGACATCCGATATCTTTTGATGGTTCGATTGGCCGATGGCGATATGAGTGAAATAAAACGACTTACAAAATCATCTCCTCAATTAGACGCATCACGTTAATAAAAAAGGTGGAATGCTTACATTCCACCTTTTTTATATACTATTACGCCACGTTTATGCCAACGTAGTCAAATTCTCTTCCAAAGCTTTAATTTTAGCTTCAGCATCAGCCTTTTTATTCCTTTCGTTTTGAATAATTTCGGGCTTAGCATTCTGCACAAAGCGCTCATTGCTTAATTTGGCATCAACCGATTTTAAGAATCCTTTTAAATAGTCCAATTCTTTATTAATACGTTCACGTTCTGCATCAATATCAATGTTTGAACCTAAATCAACAAAGAATTCATCAATGCCTACATGAAAACCTGCTCCAGTAACCTTTTCAGTAACAAAGTCAATTGAAGAGGTATTGGCCAATTTGGTAATTAAACCAATGTATGACTGATAATGAATATCACTGTTTATTTTTATTGCCAATGGCAATGCCTCTTTCGGACTAATCTGCTTTGAGTTGCGGATGTTACGAACCTGTGAAATCACATTTAACACAGCATCCATAGCCTTTAATGCTTTAGCATCTACTGGAACTGATTTTGGATAATGAGATACAATGATACAGTCCATTTCCGAACGTTCAGCAATCTCATGCCATAATTCTTCTGTTAAAAATGGCATAAATGGATGTACAAGCTTCAACAAACGTTCAAAAATCTCGATGGTTGCATTATAGGTATCACGATCAATTGGCTGGCCGTAAACAGGTTTGATCATTTCCAGGTACCACGAACAGAAATCGTCCCAAATCAATTTATAGGTACTCATCAGCGCATCTGATAAGCGGAAAGAATTGAAGTGCTCTTCAATTTCAGCTAAGGCTGCGTTAAATTTATTTTCAAACCAGGCAATCGCTATCTCGTTATTAACATCGCCACCTTCTTTAATTTCCCAACCTTTTACCAAACGGAATGCATTCCAGATTTTATTGGCAAAATTTCGTCCTTGTTCACAATAGGCTTCATCGAACATTAAATCATTACCGGCAGGAGATGAAAGCAACATACCCACACGCACTCCGTCGGCACCGTATTTCTCAATCAAATCTAACGGATCGGGTGAGTTACCTAATGATTTTGACATCTTACGGCCCAATTTATCACGTACAATTCCGGTTAAGTATACGTTTTTGAATGGCACTTCATTACGAAACTCTTTACCAGCCATGATCATACGCGCTACCCAGAAGAACAAAATCTCTGGAGCGGTTACTAAATCATTGGTTGGATAGTAATATTGCAAATCAGCATTGCCTTTGCTTGATGGATCAGCAAATACTGAGGTATCAAAAACAGAAATTGGCCATAACCATGATGAGAACCAAGTATCAACAACGTCTTCATCTTGGGTAAGGTTAAAAGTTTCCTGTTGAGGGATACGTGCTTTTAATTCAGCTTCTGCTTCTTCTTTTGTTTTCGCAACGACAACATCACCGTTTTCATCATACCAAGCCGGAATACGTTGTCCCCACCACAATTGGCGCGAAATATTCCAGTCTTTTACATTTTCCATCCAGTGACGGTAAGTATTGATAAACTTATCCGGAATCAGCTGAACTTCACCATTTAATACTACTTCTAAAGCAGGCTTAGCCAGTTCACTCATTTTACAGAACCACTGTAATGAAAGTTTAGGTTCAATAGCAGCATCAGTACGCTCCGAAAACCCTACCTGGCTCTTATAATCCTCCACTTTCTCAAGCTGAGTAGTCTCTTTCAGTAAAAAAGTTATTTCTTTTCTGGCTGTAAAACGATCAACACCTACCAGTATTTCAGCTTTTTCATTTAATGAACCATCGTCATTTAAAATATCAATTACCGGAAGCTTGTGTTTCAGCCCTAGCTCGTAGTCATTCAGGTCGTGTGCAGGCGTAACCTTTAAACAGCCTGTACCAAATTCCATATCAACGTATTCATCCAAAATAATCGGAATTTCACGATTGATTAATGGAACAAAAACTTTTTTACCATGCAAATGGGTAAAGCGCTCGTCATTTGGATTAATACAAACAGCTGTATCGGCCATAATAGTTTCCGGACGAGTGGTAGCTATGGTAATAAAGTCAGCGGAAGGCTTTCCTGAATCAGAAATAAAATAGTTGATATAATATAGTTTCTGATTTACTTCTTTACGGATTACTTCTTCATCAGAAACAGCGGTTTTACCCTGTGGATCCCAGTTAATCATTCTAATTCCACGATAAATCCATCCTTTTTTGTATAAGTGGATGAATGTATCAATAACCGCTTCCGACATCTGCTCTTCCATGGTGAAACGGGTACGATCCCAGTCACAAGAAGCACCTAGTTTTTTCAACTGTTCAAGAATAATACCTCCGTATTTTTCTTTCCATTCCCAGGCATATTTCAAAAACTCTTCGCGAGAAAGGTCCTTTTTGCTAATGCCCATTTCCTTAAGCATGGCCACCACTTTAGCTTCAGTTGCAATAGAAGCGTGATCGGTACCTGGCACCCAGCAAGCATTTTTATTTTGCATACGTGCTCTGCGCACCAAAACATCCTGAATGGTATTGTTTAACATGTGCCCCATGTGTAACACGCCGGTCACGTTTGGCGGCGGAATTACAACTGTGTAAGGTTCACGTTCATCAGGAACAGATTTAAAAAATTTCTTTTCTAACCAGTAGCTATACCACTTATCTTCGGTTTCGCGCGGATTGTATGTTTTTGAAATGCTCATAGTTGAATTACACAGATTAATCTTGATTACAATGATTAGTATCTGTAATCTAAAGTTTGCAAAAATAGGAAATTGAAGGGAGATGACAGTGGTAGTATTTAAAGAAATTGGTGCTGTATTGCAAAGAATCAAAGTTCTTTAAATGCTTCATAAGTCAACTCCCAACGCTTCACGGGTTGCTCAAAACTCAATGCCCCCGGAATTGTCTGGTATTCTTTCACCATTCTGAATCCAACCTTTTCCAGCATCCTATTTGGAGCTTGATTGAAGGAATAAGGCTCGCAGTACAATGTTTTAAGCTGAAGATTTTGGAAGAAATAAGGCAAACTCATTTTTACCAACTGTGCTCCGGCTCCTTTATGCCTGTTTTCAGCGTTCCAAAAATGGAGGTGCATAGAAGCTTCTTGCCCGAAAACTATTTTATTCACATTTGAATGCCCTACCGGTTTTCCATCAATTAGCCAAATAATACAATATGCTTGCTTTTCATTGTAGGAATGGTGCAATTGAGCAGAAATAAGATAAACAAGCTGCTGTTGATCAGGCATTTTATCCAAATCAACCCCCATGCTCTTTAAATAATCAGGTTCAGCGCTTGTCCAATAGTTAACCAAGAGCTCTACATCCTGTTGTTCAATTTCTCTAACCGACAAAAGATTTTCATTCATAATTATAATAATTAGCTAAAGAAACCCTGTATTTAGTTTAATTTCGCGTTTATACTAAGAGTTTCCCATGCAGTTCAGCAATGTTCAATTAATCAAAACTGCCGATGGCAGTTATACGCTTCTTCAACAAGATTTAATGCAAACCTATCATTCGGTAAACGGAGCATTACAAGAGGCAAAACATGTATTTTTGGAAACAGGACTGATGCATTTTCGCCTTCTTACAAACCCAAACGAAGTTAACATTTTAGAAGTGGGTTTTGGTACCGGCCTCAATTTTTTGGTTACTGCTGAGTATTGTGAACATGAAAATATAAAACTAAACTATTTTGGAGTTGAAGCTTACCCGGTTAGCCTCGAAGTCATTTCACAAACAGAATTCGAGCTTCAATTGACCAATCCTTCAATATGGCAAAACTATATTTCAAATTACACACGTTTGCTTAATGGAGAATTGATCGATCTGGGTGCCAATGTTAAGCTTAAAATTGAGCGTCAAAAGATATTGCAAACTAATCTATCTCCTACGTTCGATATCGTTTATTATGATGCATTTGCTCCGGCAATTCAGCCTGAGATGTGGTCTGAAGAGACGATTAGGCATGTTGCATCATTCTTAAAACCGGGCGGACTATTTGTAACCTATAGCATTACCGGTAACTTAAAACGAATTTTAAAATCATTGGGATTCACCATTGAAAAGCCTAAAGGAGCTGCCGGAAAAAGGGAAATGTTAAGAGCCAGAAAAGTATTTTAGCAATACAAATTTAAATTTTAGAAAAACGATTATTGCTTATCTGGTTAGATGTTCTCAATTTAATTATCCTTAGCCAAACTGTTCTGTTTAAACAGTTTTCAGAAACCTTGAAACTCTTTCCAACGAGGGGCGTTCATAGGCCAGAAATGCCTTGGTATAAATCTCTATTGCTGTGTTAAACCAGGGACCGTTCAGATCATTCCTTTCTTTAAACTGAATCATGTTAATTAAAGGGTTAACTATTACGACTCCTGCACTCATATTTAACAAAATGACAATTTTCTATTAATAACAATATTTGATATAATTTCATTATTCGAAGCAATAGTTTAACATTTTTAAATATTATAAAATATTATTTTGAAAAATTATCAAACTATATATATTTGTAAGACTAAAACAAATAATCAAATATCGAAATGGGAAACTCGCAGTTTGAAATTGAAAACACCCGTTATTTTCACCAGCTTTTACTTCAACTTCCTTTATTTTATTTTCAGGGCCAGTACTTTTGTTTTGATGATGTGAGAAATATTCCGCATGATTCTCAAAATCGTCGCTTGGCTAATCCTGAGGAATAAGCAGAGATTCTGATTTTCACGCCTTCATCTCCCATTCTACTTTTCAAACATTCTATCAAGCTTTGCCTATCTTTGCAGAACTAAAATAAATCTGCATGCTCGACGATCGTAAAATTATTGCATATAACCCTCAGGATGCTTTTCAACGTTTATTAATCATTATGGATGACCTACGTGCAGGTTGCCCATGGGATATGAAACAAACCCACGACAGTTTACGCCATTTGACCATTGAAGAAGTTTATGAACTTGCTGATGCAATTTTGGATAAAGACATGAACGAGGTAAAAAAAGAGCTGGGCGACATTATGCTACACCTGGTGTTTTATGCCAAAATAGCTTCAGAAACAAATGATTTTACCATTACGGATGTGTTAAACGGTATTTGCGATAAAATTATTTCACGCCACCCTCATATTTATGGAGATGTAACTGTACAAGATGAAGCAGAGGTAAAACGTAACTGGGAGCAGCTAAAACTGAAAGAAGGCAATAAGTCGGTTTTGGAAGGTGTTCCTGTGTCGTTGCCTGCTCTTGTAAAAGCGTCTCGTATACAGGAAAAAGCGCGTGGAGTAGGTTTTGATTGGGAAGAAAAACATCAGGTTTGGGAAAAAGTAGAAGAAGAACTGGCCGAATTTAGGGCTGAATTTAATGAAGACAAACCTATTGATAAGGAAAAAGCCGAAGCCGAATTTGGAGATTTACTTTTTTCACTTATCAATTATGCTCGCTTTTTAGACATTAACGCTGAAGACGCACTGGAAAAAACCAATAAAAAGTTCATCAAGCGGTTTCAATACCTCGAAAGTAAAGCCAAAGAAAATGGACAAAACCTTAAAGACATGTCACTGGCCGAAATGGATGTTTATTGGAACGAAGCCAAGAAGTTATAATTCTTCAATAAAATATTGAAACGCCTGAAATTGCTGAACAGTTTTAGGCGTTTTTAGTTTCAGCTCTGTTATACCTTTACAGCGTTAAATCACTCCACCTCAAAAAAAAGTTAACTTACCTCAAAAATTTGTGCAATTATCAGAAGAAACTTTATTTTAGGTTAAAAGTATTAATTCATTGAAAAGTAGAGCAAGTCAGCTGACTATACATATCTTAGGTTGTGCCATTTACATTACGGCTCTTCTTGTTCTGTCTCCGGAACGGAAATCCTTATTGGATTTATTTACCCGTTCAGGAGGTCAGCTTTTTATTACTGACAAATTACTGGTTTTAGCCTTCTTCTACCTAAACTATTTCGTATTAATACCCAAGTTTTTCTTTAAAAAGAGATATGCCATTTACTTATCATTGGTAGCATTAAGCTTATTAGCTATAATTCTTCTGCCCGATATGCTGATACGGTCTTGTCAAAACATTAATGACTTATCACATGGTGTAAGTGAGGTTAAGCGGTTCAAACCTAATAAATCCATCTTTGGGCGTTATTCGTTCAGGATAAGTCAAAACCTTTTCTTGTTCCTTTCAGCACTGTTTCTTTCTTTAGTGATTAAAATAAGTAACCGATGGAAACAAGCTGAGCAACAAAAATTAAGCGTAGAACTCTCTTACTTAAAGGCTCAAATTAACCCACACTTCCTTTTTAACACCCTTAATAGTATTTATTCATTAGCACTTGAAAAATCTGAGGCAGCACCGATGGCAGTTGTAAAACTGTCTGACATGATGCGTTATATCATTCATGATGCTAACCATGATTTTGTTCCTCTTGACAAAGAAATCAAATACATAACTGATTACATTGAATTACAAAAACTACGTTTCGGCAACTCTGTTGACTTGCAGTATGCTGTTACTGGTAATGTGTTTGGTAAAAAGATTGCACCTTTAATTTTGATTGCCTTTATAGAAAATGCATTTAAATACGGGGTAAATGCTGAAGAAAACTCCAAGATTAATATTGCTATCAATATTGAAAAAGACGAACTTCATCTATCGGTTGAGAACAACAAAGTTCATCATGCCTCAACAGATGCATCAAATGGCTTAGGAATTGAAAATGCAAAAAACCGTTTGAACTTACTCTACCCTTCTAACCATAATTTAATTATCAACAATAATTTGCATAACTTTTCAGTTCTATTAACTATAAATCTGAAATGATAACTGCAATTGCTATTGACGACGAACTTCCGGCTTTAAAAGTAATTGAAGTTTTTTGCAGCAAGGTTGATTTTATTGATCTTCAAAAGACTTTCAACAAACCTAATGAGGCTTTAAAACACCTTCGAAAGTTTCCCATCGATTTGGTCTTTGTAGATATCAACATGCCTTCCCTGAATGGTATTGATTTCTATAAATCAGTTGAGCAAAATACAATGGCTATTTTTACAACCGCCTATAGTGAATATGCTGTTGAAGGCTTTAATTTAAGTGCAGTAGATTATCTTTTAAAACCATTTACATTTGACCGTTTTGAACAGGCCGTAAACAAAGCAAACGAGTATTATTATTACAAAAACCAAATTAGTTCAACCAAAATCAAATACATATTTATACGTGCCGATTACAGTTTACTAAAATTAGATATAAGTGAGATTCTGTTTATTGAAGGCCTGGACGATTACTTAAAGATTCACATTGCCAATGGCAGACCCATTGTTACCCGAATGACGTTCAAGTCCATTCTTGAAAAGCTTCCATTAAACGAATTTGTACGTGTACATCGCTCTTTCGCCGTTCCTGTTAATAAAATGAATAGCATTAGGAATAAAACCATCACCATTAATAACCAGGAAATCCCCATTGGAAGCAGTTATGAAGAAACTGTAAATAAGCTATTGAAACATTAACAATCTTACTCTACCTCAACAAATTTCCGTTTCACCTCATTTTTTTCATTCTCCAATTTATTTACAACAAATTTGATTAACACGGTTTTGCTACAACCGGAAAATCATTTGAGCATGGAAAGAAAAGACTTTTTAAAAAGCAGTATCAATGGTATTATTGGAATTTCATGCATGGCACCAATCTTAATTACAGTTACCCTTAACGCACAAACTGGTGGATACGATTTGAATCACACCATTTATATATCAGCTTAATGCACACTTTCATCAAAAATAAAATTGCAGACACGGTGGTACCGGGGAAACTTCATAAGAGTGTTAATTTTCTTTCCGTATTCTTAATCCCCGGTTAACACACCTTCTAGGCATGAACGCATTAATTAAACTAGGATTTAAGCACCTCTTCACTATAAAGTCATCAACTGTTTTCGAGCAAAATGTTTTTCAAGATAGTTACAACGAACTTCTAATGCAAGCTCAAGCATTTGATGTTGAAAACAGATATACAAACTGGCAACAGCTTGCTAAAGCAATACCTAAAGCAGCTCAAACTCTACCGTATAAAGCCGGTTTCGCCATTGGCCTTTACATCCATAAATTGAATAGGATTGTTCCAAACTTTACTGATAACATTGGCAACCCTCTCCTGTTTAATGAGCATAAATTTGAAATAATCCAATCTGATTTTAAGGATAAATCGAAACATGTAGTTGCCTTAACTTACATTACTGACACTTTAATTTTAATTGACAGCTTTGGAGAGTACTTAATATTGGCATACAAGGAACAATCGACCGACAATACCCTAAAATCAACCTTTACTATCAAAATGCAACCTGGAATATCCGTTGTTTCATACCAATAGCTTTAAGCGTCCTTATGTTTAATCTATTTGCAGCTTCTTGTAATGAGAAAAACAAGTTGACTATTAATTAAAAACCATTAACTTTAGTTAACCCAACACCTGTTATTATGAAAATCACTTCCAAAACATTATTGGTTCTATTTATTGCAATATGGGGTATGATACTCTCATGCTCTAACAATAAAAACATTAAGGACGGCTACTTTAGTTCTTCCGATAAAGGAGTGCAAACAGGGGGAATAAAAATAATTCCAATTCAAACACAAAAGGGGAAATTCAATATTTGGACGAAAACAATTGGCAATAATCCTGAGATAAAAGTATTGCTATTAAATGGAGGACCAGGGGCCACTCATGAATATTTCGAGTGTTTTGAAAGCTTCTTTCCCAAAGAAGGCATTGAATTCATTTATTATGATCAATTAGGGTGCGGTAATTCCGATAACCCCAAAGATACTTCACTTTGGGACCTTCCTCGGTTTACTGAAGAGGTTGAACAAGTTAGAACTGCATTAAACCTAAACAAAGACAATTTCTATTTACTTGGTCATTCTTGGGGAGGTATTTTAGCCATGGAATATGCTATAAAATACCAGCAAAATTTAAAAGGGCTTATCATTTCCAACATGATGTCAAGTTCCCCTGATTATGATAAGTACGCCAATGAAGTACTAGCCAAGCAAATGAATCCAGCAGTTCTTGATTCAATAAGAGCTATTGAAGCTAAAAATGATTTTGAAAATCCAAAGTATATGGAATTATTGCTTCCGAACTTTTATGAGAAACATATCTGCCGTATACCTGTTCAAAAATGGCCTGAACCCATGAATCGTTCGTTTGGCAAAATAAATCAATCCTTATACGTTACCATGCAGGGCCCAAGTGAGTTTGGAATTTCAGGCAAATTAAAAAAGTGGGATAGAAAAAATGATTTAAAAAACATTAGTGTCCCCACTTTGATCATCGGCTCAAAACATGACACCATGGATCCGGAGCATATGAAATGGATGGCAACTCAAGTACAAAACGGCAGTTATTTATTTTGCCCAAACGGCAGCCATATGAGCATGTATGATGATCAGGAAACTTACATGAATGGTGTTGTCAAGTTTATTAAAGCAATTGCTGAAGGAAAGAAAAAGGTGGATTTATAGTATTAATACTTAATAATAGTGATTACTTCATTAGGCGCTTTTATAGTTTTTGCTACATTAGCGCCGTAGTTCATAATGTTAGGTCGTATGGGATTAGAGTTTAATGTGTATTCTGTAGTTTTACTAACAGCAGGACTATTTACGCTATTCATTTCTTGTTTAATTTTCAAAAAATTAGACGGAACCAGACGCTGGTTCTCTCTACTTACATTTCTTATTTCTTTATGGGCTATTACCTATGGCTTTGAGTTAAGTTGCCTAACCTTAGCAGATATGCTTTTTTGGATAAACCTTGAGTATATCGGTATTGCTTTTTTACCTACAGCCTGGATTTCTTTCATAATTCACTTTACTGGAAAAGAGAAATGGTTAAGTTGGCAAGCATTATTTCTAATCTTCATTATTCCGGTTATAACTGTTGGAATGGTGTGGACTAATACAGAACATCATCTCCATTATACAACTGTAAGTATTGATAAAGAACATGCATTTCCTTTACTCAATATTAAACCCGGAATTTGGTATCGTGTTTTTACAGTTTATTTCTATTTTCTCTTAGCATGGGGTGGTTACCTTTTAATTCGCACCTTCAAACAGGCTGATCAAATCTATAAAAAGCAAAACAGAAGCATTTTACTAGGAGCCTTTATCCCTTGGATAGTTAATTTTCTATACCATTTAGGACTAAGACCTCAGGAACATATTGATTTAACTCCTTTTGCTTTTATTGCAACCGGATTAATGATCAGTTTAGGTTTGCTTCGTTACAAGCTGTTTGATATCATACCTATTGGCAGAGAAAAAGTTATCAACGCAATGCATGATGGCTTTCTAATTCTTGATCATAATGACCGAATCGTTGATTTTAATGAAAACACCTTAACTTTTTTAGAGGGCATTATTCCTAATCCCTTAATTGGCACAAAGCTTATACAGCTGTTTCCTAATGCAAAACATCTCAACCAAATTGTTCAGGATCGGATAAACGGTAACACGGAAATTGAAGTTAACATTAATAATCAATCAGCTTTTTTTGATGTTTCGGTCACCTCTTTATTTCAGAAAAATACGATTTACAGTGGCGTAGCACTGATCTTCAGAGACATAACAGAATTAAAAAAAGATGCTATACAACTTAAAATACAATCAGATCAATTGTCGGAGCTGAATAAATTAAAAGACCGTGTTTTCACCATCATTTCGCACGATTTAAGAACACCAATTCATCAACTCGGTGATATTTTAAACATGACCATAAAAGGGATGATTAGTGAACAAGAGTTGAACTTATTAATGCCTGAACTTGCTAAAAGCGTCAAACAAACCGCAAGTGTTTTGGATAACCTATTGTTTTGGTCAAAAACACAAATACAAGGTAAGTCACCAGAGGCGGTGATATTAAATTTATTTAATCAAGCTCAAGCCGAAATTGAATTCCTCACCCCAAGGGCATCAGAAAAAAACATTTCAATTGAATGCCAAATTGAAAATGATCTGAATGCTTTTTCTGATAAAGAAATGACTCGACTTATTTTACGAAACTTAATAAACAACGCCATCAAGTTTTGTAATCCAGGAGATGTAATTACAATTTCAGCAGTAAATAACAAAGATAACTTTGCAGAAATATGCATTAAAGACACTGGTACAGGTATCAAACCAGAAATATTAAGCAAACTTTTTTGCTCAACCACATTTTCAACCCCCGGCACCTTTAATGAGCAAGGCTCGGGTTTAGGCCTGCTGCTATGCAAAGATTTTGTTGAAAAGAATGATGGTAAAATTTGGGCCGAAAGCATTTGGCAGCAAGGCAGTAAATTTTATTTTACTCTGCCTGTTGCATCCCATTTAAAAGGTAACGGTAACAAAGATTCTTATAAGGAAAAGGCGCTTGATTTATTGCGTCCTAATTAGCCTGCATTTTAGCCTTTGAATAAATTCCCTCAATTTCTTTTAGTGCAAATTCATCCGGATTCAACTTTTTAAACTCTTCAATCAGCTGCTCGGTTTCTTCACTTCCTTCATGTGATTGAGAGAGCTCAATACAATTTTCCTTAATTATTTCGGCCAAAACCAATTCCCGTATTTTACCATTATACTGTTCTTTGGCTAATTCAAAACGTTCAGTAAAAGTGGACAACTGTGGATTTACGTTCAATACTTCAACATAATCTCCCACTAACAGATTGATATATCGAACCAAAAAATCCCGGTAATTAACCACAGGTAAATAAGCTTCAAATTGGTTCATTGCCATGGGTTCAAACCGCTTGTAAAAATGAACATTCACATCAGACCATGGAATTCCTAATTCATGAGCAATAAGGACATTTTGTGAAGGATACTTTAATAAGGCTAATAATTCAGAAAACTGAATGTCGACTATTTCCAATGCTTCAAAAAAGCGAACTGAATAGTCACCGTCCTTACCACGATTGTGCATAAAATATTCTTCCTGAAACTTTTTTCTGGCCTTATAATAATTAGCTAATGAATCTGTAAATGCCGTTTCAGATAATAATACAGCTTGAGTATATGATTTATTATATAGTCCTATATTATTGTTTAAGGCGGTAAAAGTTCGCTGTCGGTGCTCCAGTGGCTTAATAATCGTAAAATCCCTTACATCAAATACAAACCTCTTCTCTCTTTCCAATAAAAAATTATTGACAATCTCTCCGCAGTTGTAGTATTTAAGTGTGTTTTTTAGCCCTTGTTTTACATCACCTGTCATATACAAACTATAATCAGGAAATAAAAAGCCTTTTATATTATTATTCAACCAATCTGACTCATTACTGAGGCTAAATAAAGTTAAAGACGGTTCTGTTACCCTAAGAGTGTCTTCAAAAGAACCATCATCATGCAAACAAATGCTGTCAGTAAAAGCTTTTTTACCAAAATAGCCTTCACGATGAACAATTAAATAAGCGCCTGCCTTAGTGTTCTCAAATTGACCTGAAATGATTACAAAGCGTTCTTGAGAATAAGCTGTTACAGATAAGACAAGTAGAAAAAAGATGTATAGAGGTTTAGTCATAGTACAAAAGCACTGGAATCTTTTCTACGAAAAAAAGACCAAAAAGTTCTACTATTTGTGGAATAATGTGTAGTTAATTCAACTTTTCACACAAAATAGTAGCTGAAATGGGCTCAATATTAAAAAGAAATAGAATTGGCAAAACTAAACCATTACAACCATGAAGTTCAGACCGCACCTTTATTGAGATTTTAACCTGAGAATTATCCGTGGATTAAAGCGAAAAACAAAACTTAATTTCTATTTATTATTTAAATCGAAGTGCCTTTACTGGTGTTATTCGTGTAACAAGCATTGAAGGAATTAAGAGCATTAACATGCTGATTAAAAGAGTGCCAACATTGAGTATTAGCACTGTTAACCAATTAATCTCAATTGGGACAAACTTCATATAATAAGACTGCTGATCAAGTGAGATGAACTTAAACTTTTCCTGCACCAGACAGAAACCAATACCTATCACATTACCAATGAACATTCCTCTTAAAATGAGATAGGAAGCTTTGTAAAGAAAAATTTTTCGAATATTCAGATTGGTAAAACCTAAGGCCTTTAACAAACCAATCATATTGGTTCTTTCTAAGATGAGAATTAATAAAGCAGAAATCATATTAATACCTGCAACCAGTAGCATTAAAACTAGAATCACAATGGCATTAACATCCAGTAAGGCCAACCATTCAAAAATAGCTGGGAAACGTTCCCTGGCTGAATAAGCTGCTAAATCCTCTCCCGCTTTGTTAAAAATCTCTTTAGAAAGCGTATCAATTTTTTTGTAATCACTTACTGCCAGTTCGTAGCCTCCAACCTCCTGTTTACTCCAATCATTTAATCGTTGAACAACTTTAATATCTCCAATAACATACAATTTATTAAGCTCCTCAATTCCCAAATCAAAAATCCCGGCGATTTTGAACTTCCTACGGCGCATAGGTTCCTGTATAAAATACATTAGAACAACATCTCCAGCTTTAACCTTTAATCGATCTGCAGTAAATTTTGACAACATTATCTCATTGGTAACACTATCCTTGTTGAGTTTCAGAGTGCTTCCTGAAACCATTTTATCTGCATAAAAAGACCAGTCAAAATCCATATCAACACCTTTCAACACCACCCCTTCAATATCTTCATTTGCCGATATGATTCCTGTTTTAGTTGCAAAAGCCTGAACATGTGTGATTTCAGCAGTAGTTTTTAATAAATGCTCTGCCTGTGCATTCAGCTTAATGGGAGTATTTTCCAATGAAGTACTCAAATCATATTTAACTAATTGAATAGCACCAGAAAAACCTATTATTTTATCCCGTATTTCGGCTTTAAAACCGGTTACAATTGCAAATGAAGCAATCATAACAGCCAGCCCCAATGCAATACCTGTTATAGCAATACGAACAATTACCTTTGAAAAAGTACGTTGTGATGAGGAAGAAATTCGTTTAGCAATAAATAGTTCAGTGTTCAATATTTTTGCGCATTTTTAAAGGTAGTACAAAGGTGTGTGATTTTTCGAATATTAACGCACTCTTACAAAAGATATTTTTACAGCAGATAAGTTCCATAATTATGAAAAAAACAATCCTGTCCGGTTTTATTTTGTTACTTATTGGAATAGTAACCGGGTATTCTCAGATCGTTATCCCTCTTTCTAAAAAAAACAACCCGATTATAACCGGAGCTCAAAGAACAGCTCAATATTTCCCTTATTTAAAGAATAAGCAAGTTGGATTGGTTGTCAACCAAACTTCAACCATTGGCACCACCCATTTAGCCGACACATTACTCTCAGCGGGAATAAAAGTAAAAGCAGTGTTTGCACCAGAGCATGGTTTTAGGGGTGACGCTGACGCTGGTGAAAAAGTAGACAATACCATAGATAAAAAAACAGGCTTGCCAATTATCTCGTTATACGGCAAACATTACAAACCTTATCCTGAAGATTTTAATGGAATTGACGTAGTTATTTTTGACATTCAGGATGTAGGCGTTCGTTTTTATACTTACATCTCAACCTTACATTACGTGATGGAGGCCTGTTCGGAAAACGATATTGAATTGTTAATTCTCGACCGTCCGAACCCTAACGGTTTTTATGTGGATGGCCCTATTCTTGACCCTAAATTTAAATCATTTGTAGGCATGCACCCGGTGCCAATCGTTCATGGTATGACAATAGGTGAATACGCCAAAATGATTAACGGAGAGGGATGGTTAAAGGATGGCAAACAATGTAAACTAAAAGTGATTACTATGCAAAACTGGGATCACAACCGGGCTTACACATTACCTATAAAACCTTCTCCTAACCTTCCCAACAACCAGTCAATTTATCTATATCCAAGTATTTGCTTTTTTGAAGGTACCGAAATTAGTTTGGCCAGGGGTACATTATTTCCTTTTCAGGCCATTGGCGCTCCGGAGTTAACCAAGTATTCTTTCTCATTTACCCCCAAAAGTATTCCTGGAATGAGTAAAAATCCACCGCAAGAAAATAAGACTTGCTACGGAATCGACCTTAGAAATTATAATCTTTCGGGCATTGTCAAAACTAAAAAGCTTAACCTAAATTGGTTAATGGAAATGTACAAAGCATATCCTGACAAAGAGAAGTTTTTCTTGAAAACCTTATTCTTTGATAAACTTGCAGGAACCGATCAGTTACGTAAGCAGTTAATTGCCGGAAAAACTGAATCTGAGATTCGAAAAAGTTGGGAGCCAGCTCTTACTCAATACAAAGAAATGCGTAAAAAGTATTTATTATATAACTAGATTTTAGGTCTATGGTTATAGGTTTTACTCTTAAACCTATAACCATCCCGATCGTTTAAAAAATAAGTAGAGTATCATGCACGAACCTAAAGTGAGGGCCAAAGCGAGCGGGTATCCGAATTGCCAATCTAATTCGGGCATAAATTTGAAGTTCATGCCATAAATACCGGCAATCATGGTGGGCACTCCGATGATGGCTGCCCAGCCGGCAAATTTCTTCGACACTTCATTCTGTGAAATAGAAATCATGGAAAAATTGGCATCGAGGACATTGTTCAAAAGCTCCCTTCCAGTATCAACCATCTCGTTAATGCGAAGAACATGATCATAAATATCACGGAAGTACGGACGGGTATCCTCAGAAATCAGCTCTAGATCAAACCGCGTTAACCGGTTGCAGACATCAATCAGTGGTGAAACAGCACGTTTAACACTTAGCAATTCACGCTTGAGCCAGTAAATCTGGGCTGTAGTCTCGCGACTGGTTTTCTTTTTAAAAATATTCTCTTCAAGTATTTCGAGCTCCCGTTCCAGCGCATCAATCACAGGAAAATATTGGTCAACAATCGAATCCATCACTGCATATAAAGCAAAACCAGGTCCTTTGCGCAACAAATGCGGCGTGCTCTCACAACGGGCTCGTACTTCAGCGTATGATAACGTTGACCTGTGACGCACAGAAATGATAAAGTTATGCCCAAGAAAGAAGTGGGTTTCGCCAAAATCAATGCAGTGCTCTTCACTGTTCATTTGTGCAGTGCGTAAAACAATAAACAGCGATTCACCGTATGTTTCAATTTTAGGCCGTTGATGGGCCGTATGAGCATCTTCAATGGCAAGATCATGCAGATTGAACTCATCCTGCACCCGTTCAAGTATTTCCTCACCAGGCTCGTGAAGCCCAATCCAGATAAACTTATCGGGCTGTTGGAGAATTTGATTGATTGCGTTGAGTTCAACGTTTGCCACCCGTCGGCCGTCGGCATAAGCCGCACAATTAACAACTGCTCCCATTTCAAAACAGCTTTTAAGCAATTTACCATTTTTTGCCTATTGTATTATGCCAAACTTCTTTCCCTTAACTACCTTTGCAGCTCATTTATAGTTTATGAGGATAGTTTTTATGGGCACTCCTGATTTTGCGGTTGCCTCTTTAGATATTTTAGTACAAAACAATTACGACATAGCAGCAGTTGTTACCGTACCCGACAAGCCTGCCGGCAGAGGGCAACAGCTCAGTGAATCAGCGGTAAAAAAATACGCAGTAGAGAAAGGGTTAAAAGTCTTGCAACCTGAAAAACTGCGCAACCCTGAGTTTACCAGCGAATTACAGTCATTAAATGCTGATTTATTTATTGTGGTGGCCTTTAGAATGTTACCAGAAATAGTATGGAGCATGCCTCCTAAAGGCACTTTTAATTTGCATGGCTCTCTTTTGCCTCAGTATCGGGGTGCTGCACCAATTAACTGGGCAGTAATTAATGGCGAAAAAGAAACGGGAGTTACCACATTTTTCTTAAAACATGAAATTGACACTGGCAACATAATTTTCAACGCTAAAACGCCAATTACGGATGAAGACAATGCGGGATCTGTTCATGACCGCTTAATGGGAATTGGCGCTGAACTGGTGTTAAAAACTGTAAAAGCCATTGAATCGAACGCGGCTAACCCGATAAGCCAAGAGCAAGTTATTTCTGATCTTGGTCTTCAGCAAGCCAACCTTCTACATGCGCCTAAAATTTTTAAAGACGATTGTAAGATCAACTGGAACCAATCGACAGAGAAAATATTCAACTTTATTCGTGGATTAAGTCCATATCCTACTGCATTTACTGAACTAAATGGTCTAAGTCTGAAGCTATTTAAAGTTGACAAGGAGCTTGTTCAACATAACGATACACCTGAAAAGGTAATCTCGGATGGCAAAAAGTTTTTGAAGTTTGCCACTACAGATGGATATATTAATGTATTGGAACTACAACTTCAAGGTAAAAAACGAATGGGAGTTGAAGAATTCCTGAGAGGATATAGAATCTAACCACCCTTTCCCTTCGAAACTCAAGAGATCTTTTTAGCTAGCTTTTACTTCAAATCCCCTTCTGAGAAAATAAAACAATAAAACAGTTCTCTTACTTAGAAAAGAAGTAGAAATCCTCTTCACTAGTTTGATTAGTGATGAGGATTTTCTTTTATACTTATCTTATGCATTAAAACTTATAAACCACCCCGTTGATTTTGATTTCATCATATTTTTCATCAAGCCCAACTCCCTTACGAAAAGTTCTGAAATATATATTTGGTTTGCCAGAAACACTTTCTTCGTATTTAAACTTCATAGTATCTTCCGATTTCTCTATAACTGTAATTTTTATATTGTTGGGATTACTTAAGATCGTTGTTGCATAAAAAACTTCATCAAGTGCTTCATTAAAATCAGCAATTAGAACTTCAGGAACATCAGTATAAAAATTGTAGCCTTGTATTAATTTGTTTCCATCAATCCGGTAATAAGCATTGTCAAATGCGTCACCTCCCACCAATGCTTGATAATGAAAATATTCCTTCCCGTTTAATATTTTCTTTTCTTTAATCTCTGCGTAATTGTCACTATTTATTCTCCAATAATTACCAACCTGTAAAGGGAAAAAGCCTAAGTTTTTATCAATTGCAGGGGCAGGACTATCTTTTTTCTTACAAGCGACTCCGGCAATAGCAAAGAGAACAATAAAGGCTGTATAAATAAGTTTTTTCATGGGCTTCGATATATAGTAGATAACTTTTTATTCTACCTATACGAACGAAATGATCGATGTGTTAATTTAATTTTTTGTTAAAAATGATTTTTCTTCTTTAATGGCAGCAGCAACCAAGGTATCAATATTTGAAACAGGTTGTTGAAGCAGATAAATACCTGTACCATATTCACGGGCATGTTTGTTAGTTAACTCACCCACCTTTTTTACTGAATTAAAGAGTTTAAAGGCTCCTGCGTCATAATTTTTAACCCAATCAACATAAATCATGGTTTTAAAATCAAGTTTTTCAGGCAGCCATAACATAAAGCTCGCGTTCAGGCTTTGAACCGGCGGCAAGTTTAATTTCACACTTTGATTAAAATGATGAACGGCTCCGGCAAAACCATAATTATCACAAAAAATCACGGTTTGTTTTTGTTCCTCTATTGGAAGAGAATGATAAACTTTTGCCACTTTTTGGGCCACTTCGTCCCAACCGAACATGTCTGCATAATCTTGCGGAAGGTCATGAATATGCCCGTCTTCCCAACGCCACGGACCATCAATTCCTTTTTTTTGCATTCGTTCACCAAAAGCAATCATTTTAGGAACAGGAAGATAAGGGATACATATTGGTAATAACCGATAAAGCAACAATGCTGGAATAATTACAACAACAGGTCGAAACCAATAGCTAACCTTTCCATCTAACCATTGTTCAATTTTAACGGCTCCGGCAGCTAACAGCATTGGATAAATACCAAGCGTGTAATAGCTTTTTCCGCTCGTTAACATCAAAATAAAAACAACGAAGAAAGCCGTGAGCCCAATTACTTTATATTTTGATAATAATGGAGAAAACAGAAGAGCGATAAAACCAATGATCCAGATTGGGAGTACCGTTAGGTTCATGACAAGCTGATCTTTTAGAAAATCTAACGTATTTACATTGGTTAATTGAGTTTCCCTTAGTTCTTGCATATGATGCCATACCGGAAAATTATAGCTATACTGCCAAATCAAGTTGGGAAGGAAAATTAAAAAAGCAATTAAAACTGCGATCCAAAAATTTCGTTTACCAAATACGTTACGTTCTGGAGTTATTATAAAAGCAATGAGGGTAGACAGGATAAAAAATGCTGAGGAATATTTGGTCATCATACCTAAACCGAAAGCTATTCCAAGGTAAATCAACATGCTATCCGATCTTTCATTTAGATACCTTACAATCAAGTAGGCATACATTGTCCAAAAGAATAACTCAACAATTACAGGTTGAAATAAAACACTGGTTCTTACAAATGCAGAAGAAAACAAAACCAGGCAACATGCTAATATTTCGGCATAACGCTTCCCTCCCATTTGACGGGCAATAAGCCCCGTCAGCCCTACAATCATTGCCCCAAACAATGCCGGAAAAAGCCGTACAGCAAAAATTGACGTACCAAAAATAGTTTTGGTGACAAACGCCAGCAAAGGAACCAATGGAGGCACCTCAAGGTATCCCCAAGCTAAATGATCGCCTTCTGCAAGGTATAAAAATTCATCGCGATGAAACCCATAACTGCCTGACACTAAGAAGAGTTGTAGAAATTTGATTATAACGACTAGAACGATAACCGCATTACGAGTTAACCAGGAGCTGTTGTTTTCAGTCATTTTCAGGATGGATTGTTCCCCGAAGATATTACTTTAATTTTTCACAGCATAGCGGATATATAAAACAGACTCTTGTCATACAAAATCAATCACATGCTTCAGAACCAGTATATTGTAGGACTTTCTAAAGAACCCAAAGGGTAATTAGGATTTAGTTATATTGAAAACCGATTCAGCATGTCAGTTAACATTTTGGAATAATTATTAAAAAACCGCTTTTCCTGGTAGCCTACAACCCAACGGATACCCTGTGCAGCATTAGTCAGGAATATTTCATCGGCATCACGTAATGCTTCCGGACGTATTTTTAATTCATGAAACTTTAATCCGGTATGCAGACCCATTGCCAGTATTACTCTTCGCATTACTCCGGCAACACAGCCTTCAGTTAAAGCAGGAGTATAAAATTCGCCATTCTTTACCAAAAATAAGTTGGAGCTAATACCTTCAACCAGATACCCTTCATCATTTAGTAAAATCACATCATCCAAGCCTTTTTGCTGTTTGTAAACTGCCGCCAAAATATAAGGCAAACTGTTCCCGGTTTTTAAGCCCGATAAAGGATTGAAATTCTTTCTGACATCGTCATACAAATCAATAATCACCCCTTTCTTATTAATCTCATAAGCCGGCTCCTCCAATTTCTGCATCTCAATTACAAAAGTTCCCGTGTTAATTTCAGGAGTGTACAGTCCTCCCCCTTCCCTAAAAACAGAAATCCGAACGCGTGCCTGATCAAAAATCTTATTGCTCTTGGCCAACTGATGTACTTGATCATTTAAAAACTCGGCCGTAAACACCTTATGATTAGAAAAATATAATCGCTTCATGCCTTCCTGCAGGCGTTCAACATGATACTCCAGAAATTTCAATTCCCCATTAATCATTCTTACACTTTCAAAAAGGCTATCTCCGTAGCGAAAAGCCCTATTTTTAGCGGTAAACAAAGGTTGTTCTTCTGGGAGTATCTCCCCATTATAATTAATGAAATGACGCATTTAATTTTAAATTGATTAACAAGTTCGGATTATCGGTCCACCTTTTTATCCAAAATCTTTAATAATCCAAACCTGTAATTACTATTAATCTGATGACCTCTAAAAAACTATTCTTCCCTTTGGGCAGCGTACTTCCGCCATTTGTCCAAAGCAGCCTTAAAATCACTAGGCAGTTCCGTGTCAAAATGAATGTACTCCTTTTTTGTAGGATGAATGAATCCCAATGTTTTAGCGTGCAAAGCCTGGCGAGGCAAAAGCTCAAAGCAGTTCTCAACAAATTGCTTGTACTTACCAAAAACGGTACCTTTTAAAATTTTATTGCCTCCATAAGTTTCATCATTAAACAACGGATGACCAATACTTTTCATATGAGCCCTTATTTGATGTGTACGACCTGTTTCCAACTCACACTCAATTAGTGTAACATAGTTCAGGCGCTCCAGAATACGGTAATGTGTTACACTCCATTTCCCTTTCTCTTCGGTATCAAACATATCCTGTACACGACGATCCTTTGCGCTTCTACCAATGTATCCAGTAATGGTACCATCTTCGGTCAAATCGCCCCAAACCAAAGCAAGGTATTTTCTGGTGATAGAGTGATCAAAAAACTGGCGGGCCAAATGTGTCATTGCCCATTCATTCTTTGAGATAAGCAAAAGCCCAGAAGTATCTTTGTCAATACGATGAACCAAACCAGGCCGGCCATCATTGCCCGGCAGTGTTGGTAGCTGCTGGAAATGATATACCAATGCATTCACCAATGTACCGGTATAATTTCCGTACCCAGGATGAACAACCATGCCGGCAGCCTTATTAACAATCAACAGATCATTATCTTCATAAACAATCTCAATAGGTAAATCTTCCGGATACACCTCCGTATCTCGGGGTGGGTGAGGCATTACAATTGATATCTCATCCAAAGGCTTTACCTTATAACTTGCTTTTACCGGTTTTTCATTAACCAGTACGTTACCTGCATCTATAGAATTCTGAATCCGGTTACGGGAAAAGTTCTCCAACCGGTTCATCAAAAATTTATCAATACGCAACAACGATTGCCCTTTATCAACCACAATCCTGAAATGCTCATAAAGGTCGCTGGCCCCTTCAGGCTCATTAAACTCTTCTTCGTTGTATTCTTCGTTTTCAAGCATGAGCACAAAGATAAAGCTCTGCGCTCAAAAACCCGATCTCTTGAAAAAATCAACCCAAACAGAGTCTTTTAAAACTTATTAACAATTACTAAAAAAAATATCGCAATCAACCAATCACTTAACTGAAATGATAATTAGCTTTGTCGATAAATTAACTAAAGACCATATAGTATGATTAAAACCTTTACAAAACTATTTGTAATAACTACTTCTTTGGTTTTGGGCAGTTTAAATCTATTTGCCCAGGATGAAGTGGTAAACGTATTAAAAGCTAAAGAAGATGCTGGTAAACTTGCCCAGGCTTATTTAAATCCATTTTTAAAAGGTTTCGGAACTGGTTTAAACAATGGCTGGTTTCAAACTGCTAAAACCCATGGATTAGGCCGTTTTGACATTACCATCACTCCAAGTGTAAGTTTTGTTCCAACTGAAGGTCGTTCATTTGACTTGAAAACACTTGGACTTTCATCAAATGTTAGATACAGTCAAACCAATACTTTTTCGCCAACCTTAATGGGCGATAACAATGAAGGACCTGAGGTTGCTGTCTATGGCAAACATCCTGTAACCGGCAACGATGCGGAGCTGGCAAAATTTCGCTTACCTCAAGGATTAGGGTTTCATGTGGCTCCTGCCCCAATGGCGCAAGTTTCAGTGGGTTTAATTAAAGGAACTGAAGTTGGTGTACGTTTTATCCCTGCTCTTAATATGGGCGATGCCGGCAATATCAAACTTTTTGGTTTCGGCATTAAACATGATGTCAAGCAATGGATCCCAGGCATGAAGCTTCTTCCTTTTGATTTAAGTGTAATGGCTGCATTTACCAATCTTACTTATAGAAAAGGAACAGAGCTTACCCCTGACCAGGGAGCTTTACCCAAGTCAGAAGTTTATAATCAATCAACAGCTAACCAACGTTTAGAATTTACCAGCAAGGGCTTTATGACTAATGCTATCATCTCTAAGAAGATATCTGTTTTAACAGTATTTGGAGGCGTTGGTTACCAAAGTACAACATCGGAAGTGGGACTATTAGGAAAATATCCGATTACAACCGGAGTTAATGCTGTCGGTAATAAAACTTATGAAATTGTAACAGACCCTATTTCATTCAGCAACCGCGAAAGCAGCAGTATGAATTTAACTGGTGGTTTCCGTTTGAAATTTGCTGTATTCACTTTCCATGCTAGTGGAACTTTAGCTAAATACCCAACCGCAAATGCTGGTATAGGCTTTAATTTCGACTGGAAATAATACTACTTAGTTTTTGCTTTTCGGAAGTACAATTGAGCTAGGATCAATTGTACTTCTTTTTTTAGTCAACCTGCAATTGTAATGGCAAAATCATAAATTACCTTATGCATATTTACAGCCCTGTTGAAGAATTGAAAGATGATCTGTTTGATCAAAAGCAGGTTAGAGTTTTTATTAAACGTGACGATCTAATACATCCTTTCATTTCGGGCAATAAATGGCGTAAGCTGAAATATGTATTAGCCGACGCCAGAAGCTTAGATAAAACTCATTTAGTTAGCTTCGGCGGTGCCTATTCCAACCATTTGCTGGCACTAGCCTGTGCCGGAGCAATGTTCAATTTCAAAACCACCGGTATTGTAAGGGGAGATGAGCCGAGAATATTAAACCATCAGCTGTTTCTATGCAAACAGTTTGGAATGGAGCTGCAATTTGTATCGAGGGAAAAGTATCGACAAAAAGAGGACTTGTACAACGATCGATTCGGTAATGATGCCCAAACATATTTTATTGATGAAGGTGGGGCTGGTAGCCTTGCACTTCCCGGATGCGCTGAAATCCTTAACGAGTTACATGAAAACTATGACCATATTTTTCTGGCCTGCGGAACAGGGACCACATTGGCCGGAATTGCTCTAGGTGCGGCACAGCAGCATTTAACAACTCGAATAGAAGGAGTTGCAGTTTTAAAGGGAGCAGATTTCTTATATACCGATATTCAACAGCTCATAGGAAGCGAAGCGACATATACTCTTCATTTGGATTATCATCAAGGCGGTTATGCTAAAACCAACCCAGGTTATCTGAACTGGCTTTATTCATTCAATAAAAAAGGCCTTCTACTTGATCATGTTTACACGGGCAAAATGATGTATGCTGTTTTTGACCTTATTCAAAAAGATTATTTCAAGCCTGGTTCTAAAATACTCACAATCCACACCGGAGGTTTGATTGGACTTTTAGGCCTTGCCGACAAAGTTCAAATTGATTAACGATAGGTAGTATCCACTCGTTTTCCACGCTAACACCCAATATTTTATCATTCGACCTCCTTTTCGTACCCTGTACCAAAATTCATCTTGGTTCAAAAACTAACTTTAAACTATTTAAACCAATTTTTATTTCGGTTCAAAAACCTTTACAAAAACAAAATTTGGCGCATTTCTGTTTGTTTTATAGATTTGAGCAAACCCATCATTTATGTACCAATTGAAAATAACACCAAATGACGTTCATGAAACATTAAGTAAGCATATTCAGGCTGATGGTTTTGATTTGATATTTGATTTGCAGAAAAGCCATGGATGCTACATTTATGATTCAAAATACAACCGTACGCTTCTTGATTTCTTTACCTGTTTTGCATCTGTACCATTAGGGTATAATCATCCTAAGATGATAAACGATGAAGAGTTTAAGAAAAACCTGTTAATGGCTGCAATTATCAATCCGTCCAATTCTGATGTATATACCCAACAATATGCAGAGTTTGTTGAAACCTTTGCACGTGTAGGCATTCCTGATTATTTGCCTCATGCATTTTTCATTTCTGGCGGAACATTAGCCGTGGAAAACGCCTTAAAAACTGCTATGGACTGGAAAGTCCAGAAAAACTTCAAAAAAGGTCACCGTGTTGAAAAAGGTTTCAAGGTAATCCATTTTGAACAATCATTTCACGGTCGTTCCGGCTATACTTTAAGTTTAACCAATACGCTTCCGGATAAAACCAAATGGTTCGCCAAATTTGACTGGCCACGAATTGTAAACCCAAAACTAAGTTTCCCTTATAGTGATGAGAAACACGAACAAGTAATTGAAAAAGAACTGTTAGCTATCAACCAGATTAAACAGGCTTTCATTGATAATCCAGATGATATTTGCGCCATTATTATTGAACCTATTCAGTCTGAAGGAGGAGACAATCATTTTCGTAAGGAGTTTTTAGAAAAATTACGCGAACAGTGTGATGAGAATGATGCCTTGCTAATTTATGATGAAGTGCAAACCGGCGTTGGATTAACAGGCAGATTTTGGGCCCATGAGCATTTTGGGGAATATGCGCGTCCTGATATTTTAGCATTTGGAAAGAAAATGCAAGTTTGCGGTATTTTGGCCGGCGGAAAAGTAAATGAAGTTGAAACTAATGTATTTAATGTTCCTTCTCGTATCAATTCAACTTGGGGCGGCAACCTAGCTGATATGGTTCGATCGACCAAAGTAATGCAAATTATTGAAGAGGATCATTTGTTAGAGAACTCGATTGTTGTGGGCAACTACCTGCATGAATGTTTATACAACATTGTAGAATATACTGATAAAATAAGTAACGTTCGCGGCCGTGGCTTGATGAATGCGTTCGATTTCCCCTCTAAAGAAATGAGAGATAAGTTCATTAAAATAGGTATGGAATATAATACAATGTTCCTTGGATGCGGTGATCGTTCAATACGTTTCCGCCCTGCATTAATGATGGGACACAAACATATTGATGAAGGAATGGAAACCATCAGAAATATTTTAAAGAATCTATAAAAACAAACAAGACCCGAAGATTAATTTTCGGGTTTTGTTTTTAAGTATAAAGACACCGTTAACAATTATTGTTAAATCACTTTAGCACAGAGTCTAAGCTTTTGTGTAGATTTTCAGCACTATTATACCTACCAATAATTTTTCCATCAGGTCCAATGAGTACTTGCAAAGGTAATGTACGAACGTTGTAACTTGCCGCCAGCTTGCCTTCTTTATCTTTAAAAAAGGCATTCACATTAGCACCTAACAATTTATCCGACCGAATGGCATTAACCCAATTGTCCAGATTTTTGTCTAAAGAAACGTTAATCAATTGCAAATTTTTATCGCTGTATTGTTCAACAAGATTATTCAACATGATGTTGTCTTTACGAGACGTTACACACCACGAGGTCCAGAAATTCAATAGCACATACTTGCCACGGAATCCACTAAGATATACATCTTTCCCATCAACACCCTTACGGGCAAAATCAGGAGCCATAGTTCCTTTCTGCATGGTTTTATAGGCATAGAGTTGAGTATAAAGCTTTTTACCCCATGCAGATTGCTTTACCTCAGCTGAAAGTGAATTATAACATTGCTCCACCACCTGCATCGAACTCGTTTTGTACACAACATTACCAATTAACCAAGCGCTCAATAAATCATTGGGGTTGCGCTTAATAAATTGTATTGTTTGCAAAAACAATTTATCATTTGCCTTCTTTAACTCTTTTTTCAGGGTAAGTTGGTCTTCATCGGAAGCATTTTTAAGTTTACTCTCCACCACATTTTTTTCCCCATTTGCTAATTGTATTGCATTCAGGTAACGCTTATAGTCTGCATTAATTAAACCTCCGCTAACCATCGCTTTGTCCAGCGTGCCGTACCGCCCCTCAATCATGAAGGTATAGCCATTTTCAAGAAAGAACTGTAAAGGAGTTTGCTTTTTGAAGCTGACGGCTGATGAGTAGTATTCAGACCGAGCCAGCAAATAGGTCAGTACAGGTTCCAATACTACTCCGGAAAAGACAAAATCGCCATTATCGGCTCTGGTGGAATCAACTCTTAAACCTTTACTTTTATCATAGGAATACAAATACACTTTACCGTTACCAATGCCTTCAAGGTATCCTTTTATTTTGTAGGGAATCACCACTTCATCCTGAGCGAATAAAGGGAAAGGCAGCAAAACCAGCAGCGTAATTAGAAGTATTTGAGCGCGCATATTATTAGCTAAAAATTCAATTACAGTAATTTACAATTTTTAAATGGTATAATTTCAACAAATAAAAAACCCGGACAATGCCCGGGTCATCTTATAGTTAATTTGATTTCCTTTAAAACAGATTGAACAAGTCTTTTACTCCCACCACTTTCTCAACTTCAAAACCTTCTCCATATGGAGCTCCAATCGGTTTACCCAACTCGCGTGCACGGCCGATAACAGATTCAAAAAACTCAGGAGTTGAAATATAGGTTTGAGGTTCACCCGACTGGTCTTCAGGGTTAAAAAACTGTGTTTTAAAAGCCTTTAATGAAGCGACTTTTTTGTCCATTTCTTCCTGTCCAAACCCAACAATTAAATCAGGTACAAACAAACGGTCTTGCATGTAATGATATATAGCTTTAGGGCGCCACTCATGTTGAATCTCTCCTTCAATAGAAGTGTTAACTTTTCGTAATCCGGAATAAAAAGCAGCATCACGCACCAATTGGCCTCCCCTACCATGATCAGGATGACGATCAGCCAAAGAATTGGCAAGCACAATTTCAGGGCGATATTTACGAATCATTTTGATTACTTCGAGCTGATGAGTCTTATCATTTGCAAAGAATCCATCTGCAAAACCAAGATTTTCCCTAGCACTTAAACCCAACATAGCTGAAGACTCCTTTGCTTCAGCTGCTCTGGTTTCAGATGTACCCCTGGTTCCTAATTCTCCGCGTGTCAAGTCAACAACACCAACTTTTTTTCCCTGTTTTATGTGCAAAGCAATAGTTCCAGAACAACATAATTCTGCATCATCGGGATGAGCAGCAAAAACTAGTATATCAAGTTTCATTATTTATTAAGCTATAAATGATTGTGAAATAAAAGTGTTGGATTTCTATAAACTTAACAAGGCTCGAATCCTCTTCTTAACCCGTGCATTCATAGGTTTTGTTACCGGTAAAAAATAATCAACCACATGCCCTTCTTTATCAACCAAATATTTATGAAAATTCCAAAGCGGCTTGGAGCTTACTTTCCCGTTTTGCACTCTGTCAGACAGGAATTTAAATAAGGAGTGAGCATCACTTCCTTTTACTTTAACTTTTGAAAACATAGGAAAAGATACTCCGTAGTTAACTTGACAAAATGACTGAATTTCGTCCTCTTTCCTAGGTTCTTGATTCCCAAAATCATTAGATGGGAATCCTAGTACAACAAAATTATGATCTTTAAATTCTTCGTATAGTTCTTCCAACTCATTAAGCTGTGGGGTGAATCCGCACTCGGTAGCTGTATTTACAATTAGTAATACTTTTCCTTTATATTTTTCCAGCGAAACTTCCTCGCCTTTAATATTTAATGCCTTGAGATGATAAATATTTGTAATACTCATTGTATGCTTGCATATAATCGGGATCCCCTACTGATTGAATAATGCCTTCAATGTCACTATCCTCCACCGGATCATAATGTTCTTTTAAACTGTTACCAAAAACACTAGCAATCGACTGCCAAAAAAAGGCTGTCAACCCGTTCCTTAAGTCTTTAAGTAACACATAACTGGTACGTCCTGTTTCCCGATCTATCAATTTTATTAAAATATGACCCTGCTTGATGGTCATATTTCTTATATCGCGTTCAAAATTCCGCTTAATTTCTTCTTCACAATTTTTCACCAACGTTTTACGTTCGCTTTCATTTTTTGCCACAAGTAATTGTTGTTCGAGTTGACGGTAGCGATGTCCGGCATATTTGGCATAGGGTAAGACTTTTAATACATCACGCTTAAGCTTGTTATATCGCTCACGTTGCCGATCATTCTTCCAAATATGTTTGTCTAGAATTACTACTTCCGGTAACCAAATGTGTGGTATAGTGTCACCGTTGTTTATATAGGCCTGCACCTTAATGGTATCGTACTTCCCTTCCAATTGCTGAGCACTTGCAGCCTTAACCACAAATAACAACAAACTCAACATCAATATTTTTAAAGGGCCGTTCATTCTTTACAATAGTTGCAAATTTAATGCTATTGCATTCATTAAGCAATTATATCCATTTATACGATTATATCAATTCGTTGGTTTAAAATAATTAAATTACAATTTTTCCACATTAACCTTGTACTTAACCTCTCAAAAACAGTAACGTAAAAATTTGCCGTTAAATATCAATCAGACAACACAAATTAAACATTACTAATACTGTTTGCGTTTTTTAGATTACAATCGTCATATTTAAAATCAGATAAAATAAACACATTCAAATTGTTGCAGATTGGTAAAAGCGTCACAAATTCAATAAAAATGAATAACTTTACCAACCCAAACAACCTGCACCGTTTTTAAAACAGTGTTTTACCACACATAAGATTAATTATTAGCAAACTCCTAAACAGGTGAACTGATTTATGAAGGAATTGGTAATAGACCTTGAAGCCGAAAAGAACGAGATAATTAAACGATACAGAGCCCTTTTGCGAGCATGTAAGCCAACAATGCAAAAAGGCGATAAGCGAGAGATTCGTAAAGCATTCGATATGGCTTTAGAAAGTCATAAGGATATGCGACGTAAATCGGGCGAACCTTATATTTATCATCCTATTGCTGTAGCGCAAATTTGTGCTGAGGAAATCGGGTTGGGAACAACCTCTATTGTTTGTGCGTTACTACATGACACAGTAGAAGATACTCATATCACGCTTGAAGATCTTGAGCGCGAATTTGGTAAAAAGGTTGCCTCCATTATTGACGGTTTAACAAAAATTTCAGGAGTTTTTGATCAAACCAGTTCAATTCAGGCTGAGAATTTCAGGAAAATGTTATTAACCCTTGCTGATGATGTCCGGGTTATCTTGATAAAGCTTGCTGATCGCTTGCACAATATGCGTACTATGGAGCATATGCCTCGCGATAAGCAATTAAAAATCTCATCTGAAACTATTTATCTTTATGCTCCTTTAGCCCACCGCCTCGGTTTATATGTTATCAAATCTGAATTAGAAGATTTGGCAATGAAGTATACCGAAACAGCTACGTATAAGTTTATTGCCCAAAAGCTGGCAGAGCGTAAAACAGAACGCAATAAGTACATTAAAGAGTTTGTTGATCCAATAAAGACAGCACTAACTGATCAAGGATTGCATGCTGAGGTGTTGGGTCGTCCGAAGTCAATCCATTCTATTTGGAATAAGATGCGCACTAAAGGTGTGCCTTTTGAAGAAGTTTACGACTTGTTTGCAATCAGGGTAATTTTAGACAGTACACCTGAAGCTGAAAAAGCTGATTGCTGGAAAGCGTATTCAATTATTACCGATTTATATTTACCTAACCCAGACCGTTTGAAGGACTGGATTTCAAGCCCTAAAAGTAACGGTTATGAATCATTGCATACCACTGTAATGGGGCCCAAAGGTCGTTGGGTTGAAATTCAAATCCGTACGCAACGAATGAATGAAATTGCCGAAAAAGGTTTTGCAGCTCACTGGAAATATAAAGAATCATCTAACGAAAGTGGATTAGATCAATGGATTCAAAAGGTTAGGGAAACATTGAACAGTCCTGAATCTAACGCACTTGATTTTCTGGATGATTTTAAAATGAACCTTTTCTCTGATGAGGTATTCGCCTTTACGCCAAAAGGTTCATTGATAAAACTTCCAAATGGTGCTACCGCCCTCGATTTTGCCTTTGAAATTCATACCGATGTTGGAAGTAAGTGTATTGGAGCCAAAGTAAATCACAAACTGGTTCCGTTAAGTTATAAAATTCAAAACGGGGATCAGGTAGAGATATTAACATCTCAAAAACAAGCCCCTAAAGAAGACTGGCTGAATATTGTGATTACGGCTAAAGCCAAATCAAAGATAAAATCACAATTAAAGGAAGAAAAAAGACGGATTGCCGATGATGGTAAAGAAATTTTAGAGCGAAAAATGAAATCGCTTAAAATTCCTTTCAACCATGATATGTTGCACAAAATAGCCAACCATTACCGGATCCACAGCATTCAGGATTTGTATTATAAAGTGGCAGTTGGAAAGTTTGATCAACATAATTTAAAGGAATTCCTTGATTCAGAGCGAATACCCGAAAACAAGCCTGTTGAAAAAATCGAAACTCAATCACTTGAAAATTATGTTAAGAGCATAAAGAAAAAAGTCGACGATACGTTGGTTATTGGTGACGATATGACAAAACTTGACTATAAACTGGCTCCATGTTGTAATCCGATTCCGGGAGATGATGTTTTTGGTTTTGTAACGGTAAACGACGGAATTAAAATTCATAGAACCAATTGCCCTAATGCGGTAAAATTAATGTCGAAATTTGGCTATCGGATTGTAAAAGCACGTTGGACCAGTCAACAAGAAATTGCCTTTTTAGCCGGCATCCGTGTTCGTGGCATTGATGATGTTGGGGTTATCAACAATATTACCAAGGTAATCTCCAGTGATTTTAAAGTAAACATACGTTCTATTACAGTAGATAGTCACGACGGCATTTTTGAAGGGTCAATTATGGTGTATGTCCATGATACCGACCATTTGCATAATTTGATTAAGCAATTAGGAGATGCAAAAGGGGTTTTAAGCGTATACCGCTTTGATAATATGCAATCATAATAAAACCTATACGGGTACCAAATTGAAATTACACAATACTTATTTTTAGTGTATTCATATCTGTTTAAGTGTTTTATTAACAAAAAATTGATTTTAATCGGATAAATACGATATTTTTGACCTGCTTTTAAAAAGTTTTATGCCATCAACAGCTGAAATAACGCAAACCGTAAGGAAAATTTTTGAAGGATATCTGGAAAAAAACAGCCTTCGTAAAACACCTGAGCGCTTTGCTATCCTAGAAGAAATCTATTCTCGTAATGATCACTTCGATGTGGAATCATTGTATATCCACATGAAAAACAAAAAATACCGGGTAAGTCGTGCTACTGTATATAATACTTTGGAGTTATTAGTATCATGTGATTTGGTTACCAAACATCAGTTTGGTAAAAACATGGCACAATTTGAAAAATCGTATGGTTATCGTCAGCACGACCATATTATTTGCCTTGACTGTGGTAAAGTAGTTGAGTTTTGTGACCCTCGAGTACAACAAATTCAGGCAATGATGGGTGATTTATTAAAATTCGAAATCAAACATCACTCATTAAATCTCTATGGAGCTTGCACCCGTTTAAGAGACGGTGGACATTGTGATTCATACGTAAATAAAATCGCTTAATTTAAATCTGATTCATAGTTAACAGATCATTGTCATACAAAATGGTGAAATGTTGTTTATTACAACAACAACCAAAATCTGTTAATTATCAACCATTAACTATATATAATTTCCAAAAACTATGCGCGTAGATGTGTTATTGGGCCTGCAGTGGGGTGATGAGGGTAAAGGTAAAATTGTAGACGTACTGAGCCCTGAGTATGATTTAATTGCCCGCTTTCAAGGCGGACCAAATGCCGGTCATACCCTTGAATTTGATGGCAAAAAATATGTATTAAATACTATTCCATCTGGAGTATTCAACCCACATACTCATAACTTAATTGGCAACGGCGTGGTAATCGATCCGATTATCATCAAACGCGAAATTGAAAACTTACAGTCAAACGGTTACGATCCTATCAAAACTGGTAAATTAATGATTGCCCGCAAAGCTCATTTAATTTTGCCTACCCACCAATTGCTTGATGCTGCTTACGAAAGCAACATGGGTGATAAAAAAATCGGATCCACTCTTAAAGGAATCGGTCCTACCTATACTGATAAAATTGGTCGTAAAGGTCTTCGTGTAGGCGATATAAGTTTGCCTGACTTTGACCAAAAATACCAACGCATAAAAGCTCAACATTTGGGCATTTTAGATCAATACAAGTTTGACTACAGTGATTTACCAGAGCGCGAAGCCAAGTTCTTCGAAGCCGTTGAACTTTTAAAGCAAATACCTCAGGTTGATGCCGAGCATTTGGTGAATTCTTATTTGAAGGATGGCAAGAAAGTACTTGCAGAGGGTGCTCAAGGAACAATGTTGGATGTAGACTTCGGATCATATCCATACGTTACCTCGTCTAACACTACCACCGCCGGAGCTTGTACAGGCTTAGGAGTTGCACCAAATCGTATTGGCGAAGTTATCGGTATTTTTAAAGCTTACTGCACCCGTGTTGGAGGTGGTCCATTCCCAACTGAGCTTAATGATGAGACTGGTGAAGAATTACGTCGCATAGGCCATGAGTTTGGGGCTACAACAGGTCGCGCACGCCGTACTGGCTGGATTGACTTGCCAGCTTTAAAATATGCGATCATGCTGAACGGTGTTACCGAATTAGTAATGACCAAAGCTGATGTATTAAGTGGTTTTGAGAAAATATATGTTTGTACCCATTACGACTATAATGGAGAGCAAATCAATTTCATGCCATATGACATCAATACCATTGCCGCTAAACCTGTATTAAAAGAGCTGGATGGATGGCATGAAGACTTAACCGGAATTACCAAACCTGAGCAAATTCCGGCTAAACTGAAAGCTTATATTGAATACTTGGAAAAAGAACTTGAAGTTCCAATTAAATACTTATCAGTTGGTCCTGACCGTGTTCAAACATTAATTTTGAAGTAAGAAAACTACCAGTAGTTTTTTAACAGAAAAACTACTGTTGCATCTTTCACATTTCAATATATTTTGACTTTGTTTAACAAACAAGATATAATCCTATTTAAAGAGAAAGCCCTTCATTGGGCTTCTTCTTTTAATACCTGTTGTTATCTCGATTCAAATAATTATTCAGACGCCTATGGTTCATATGACACCCTCATTGCAATTGATGCAATTGAAGAGTTAAAAATGAATACTACAGGCGCATTTGAGGCCCTGTACGCCTTTCAAAAGAAAGCAGGCAGGAACATATTCGGATTTTTGACTTACGACCTTAAAAATGAGCTTGAGGACCTACAGTCAAACAATCCGGATTACCTACATTTTCCTATACTTTACTTTTTTATTCCCCGCATTGAAATCCGGATTAAAGGACAACGGGTTGAGATTATTACCAATGATCCGCAATTAACTATTCACAACATTCTAGAACAGATTGAAAATATAATACCTCAAAGGTTGGAGGGCTTAAAGCATGAAATCAATATTCAATCAAGAATCAGTCGTGAGCATTATATTCAAAAAGTAGCCAAAGTCATTGAGCATATTAATCGTGGAGATATCTATGAGATGAATCTTTGCCAGGAGTTTTATGCTGAAAACTGCCAGATTAATCCACTGCAAATCTGGAAAAAACTTAATGGGTTGTCTCCTACTCCTTTTGCCTCATTCTTCAAACACAATGAACACTACATTCTTTGTGCTTCGCCAGAAAGATACCTCCAAAAAAAAGGAACTCAACTAATATCGCAGCCGATAAAAGGAACTGCTCGTCGCAGCGAGGACAGTTTGAAGGATGAGATGATAAAACTGCAACTCTACAATGATCCTAAGGAACGTGCAGAAAACGTTATGATCGTTGATTTAGTACGAAATGATCTTACTCGTTGTGCTGAACCAGCAAGTGTGAAGACGGAAGAACTGTTTGGCATATATAGTTTCAAACAAGTACATCAAATGATATCCACAGTTTCGGCCACTATAAATCATAAACTCAATTTTATAGATGCACTTAAGTGCACCTATCCGATGGGATCAATGACTGGCGCACCTAAAATAAGGGCAATGCAACTGATAGAAAAGTATGAGGAGAGCTTGCGTGGGGTGTATTCAGGATCTATAGGTTACATAACTACTGAAGGTGATTTCGATTTTAATGTAGTGATTAGAAGTATACTTTACAATTCCTTAAACAGTTATCTATCTTACCATGTTGGCGGAGCAATTACGGGCCAATCAATAGCGGAGAAAGAATACGATGAATGTTTGCTAAAAGCCCAAGCAATAAAGTTGGCGCTGGAATCTTAGAATCAGATTGTATCGTCAGTATCACGCAAAAAATTAGCACTATTTACCAAAAGGACCTTTTTTATTCTTAACTTTTAGCCGTCTTCAATATCAAAATTTAACTCCTCTCTCACTTTTGATATCTGATAATATGCTATTCAAAGTTCAAAGAATTCTTTTGAGTTTAAGTGGCAGCAAGCAGAACTTCAGCCTTGAGCACAGAATGTTCAATTTAGCTTGTTTGATTAATATTTTTCTTGCCATTTTCAGCATTCTTGTTGGCAGTAATATTAAACCCTTTTCTACAGCTTCAATCATAATAATCGTAGCTATCGCTTTATTGATTATTTTCTATTATTTATCAAGGTTTAAACATCAATTTAAATGGACAAGTCGTTTTTTTGGTGTTACGATATTCATCTTTAACCTCTTTATTTGGTTTCTAGCCGCCGGAAGCCAAGGTCCTGCTGTGTTCTATTTATTTTTTACAGTTATATTATTACTTGTAATTACGCATCCCAAATATCATATCCCTATTTTTCTATCCTGTTTAGCTCTAGGCATATTCATTTATATAATTGAATATCGCAACCCTTGGCTGGTTATTGGCTACCCTAGCATCATATCAAAATATCTTCATCAAATAATTATTTATACCCTTATTCTCATGGCCATATTTATTCTAATCTATTTCTTTAGAATTAATTATGATTATGAACGATTTATGGCTATTAAGAAAAAGGAGTCTGTAACAAATCAAAATGCAATCATTAGTGAGCAATATAAAAATCTAGAAAAAAGAGATCTGATAAAGATTAAAGTATTTTCCATTATTTCACACGATTTGCGGGGACCATTAAATTCATTACGAAGTCTTTTGGATTTACTCGATGAAAAATTAATCACACAAGTTGAATTTTCTGAGCTATCTCAGCAATTGACAGACAGGGTAGACCAAAATCTCGAAATGCTGGATAATTTACTTTATTGGTCAAATACTCAAATGCAGGGATTAGAAATTGCCCCTACGAAAACGAATATTCATCATTTAATTGAAGAGTTTATTCAGTTATTTAAAGGTGAGACAGAAAAAAAACATTTAAAATTAGTTAATCAAATGCCTAAAGAAAGCAATGCCTTTGCTGATATTAACATGTTGAAAGTAGTAATTCGGAACTTAATTTCTAATGCTATAAAATTTACCCCCAGAAATGGCACAATAAGTTTTTCATCACAGATAGCAGACAAAAAAATTATTGTCTCCATACATGATTCCGGAGTGGGAATAAAAAAAGAGCATCTTGACAAAATCTTTAACATTGGACATGCAACCACTCTCGGCACTGAAAATGAAATAGGAACTGGATTGGGACTGATTCTGTCGAAAGACTTCGTAGAGAGAAATGGTGGAACAATTTGGGTGGAAAGTGAAGAGAATAAAGGAAGCAACTTTTGCTTTTCATTACCCTTAAATGAAGCTTAACTTAATAAGATGCCTAGAATTAACTTTCATAAAGTTCTTAATATGTTTATGGGGGATCCTGAAAGAGTCCCCCTTGAACATAGAGTATTGAACTTGGCATTTTTTACAAATATCGCATATACCATTTCTTACATTTTTATTGATCCAAGTTATTTTTCTAGTGAAAATCTGTACATATCATTGACTTACAATGGCATTGTTTACTACATCTCCCGTTTCCTGTATCAATACAAAATCTCAGTTTTCATCTTCATATTTAACTCAATTTTCTTCAACACAATAGGATGGTTTTATGGAGGCATCTCGAGTCCTATACTATTAGGTTTACTCTCAAACTATGTATTCCTTTTGCTTATTGCAGATTTTAAATACTACAAGTACATTTTCTTAGGAACATTTCTTCATGGAATTATTCTGTACGCCATAAACTACTATTCTCCAAATTCATTCACACCCTATTCAACTGAGAGAGAACGACTTAGCGACATAATTAACACTTATATCTCAGAGATTTTTTCCGGATTCGCTTATATATCATTTTATATCATTAGTTATAGGATAGAACAGCGAAAAACCTATCTACTCAAAAAAGAAATCAGTAATCAGAATAAACTAATTAGTAGGCAATATAAAACCTTAGAAAATCAGGATTTAATAAAGGCCAAGATCTTTTCAATAATCTCTCATGATTTGCGAGGGCCACTAACTTCATTTAAAGGCTTGTTGAATTTGTTTAAGGAGCAACTTATTAATGCAAAAGACTTTACTATTTATTCTAATGAACTAAAAAGTCAGATAGATCAAAACATGAAGCTTTTGGGTAATTTGTTATACTGGTCCAATACCCAAATGCTGGGTCAACAGGTTAATCCAACAACAATTGATCTTCACGCCTTAATTGATGAATCAATTGAACTTTTTAAACCCGAAGCAAGCAATAAGAATATTGAATTAATTAATTCCGTTTCGAAACAAGCCGTTGCTATCGCCGATTTCAACATGATAAAAACAGTGGTAAGGAACCTGCTTTCGAACTCTATTAAATTTACCAATAGAAAAGGAACAATCACCTTCTCTTCAAATTCTAAGAAACAAAAAATTGTTATCTCAGTAAATGATACAGGAATTGGAATACAGAAAGATAAACTGAATAAGTTATTCAGTTTAGATCATTTTTCTACAAAAGGAACTGAAAATGAATCGGGCACAGGCCTAGGTTTAATTTTATCGAAGGACTTCGTGGAGCGCAATAATGGAAAATTATGGGTAGAGAATAATGGCGACCAAGGCACTATTTTTAGCTTTTCTTTACCGAGCATGGCTAATAACGAATGACCTAAATCAAAAAGCGCGTAGTTAATTTAACATACGCGCTTTTTGATTCTTTATTTAAATGAAACTATTTCTGATTATAATATCCTAAAGCTTCTGGCAAATATTTCTGAATACCTGAAATACGGGTTTCATCACTTGGGTGCGTACTTAAAAACTCAGGTGGTTTTTGCTGAGTTTTAGCGGACGCTGACATTCGTTGCCAAAAATCAACAGCTTTACGCGGATCGTAACCGGCAATAGCCATAAAAGTTAAGCCTAATCGATCAGCCTCAGATTCCTGATTTCGACCGTATTTCAATAAAGCCAATGGAGCACCTACCCCATAAAGCTCATTAAAAATTTGTTGGTTTTGAGAGCTGCTTGAAGTGGCAACATTGCCAACAACTGCACCCATTTGAGCAGCCATTTGTTGTGACATACGCTCAGCGCCATGACGGGCAATAGCATGCGCGATTTCATGTCCCATCACTGTGGCAAGGCCTGTTTCATCCTTTGTAACCGGTAAAATACCGGTATAAACCACAATTTTTCCTCCTGGCATACACCAAGCATTCAGCTCTTTGCTTTCAACAAGATTCACCTCCCATTTATAATCTTTTATCTGTTGGCTATAACCCTTTTGATTCATAAAAACCTTAACAGCATTAATAAGATTATCACCTACTTTTTTAACAAAAACAGTTTGTTTATCAGAGGCTGGAACCACTTTATTTTCCTTTAAAAATTCAGCATAGCTAGCTTGTGCTAATGAGAGCATTTGCCCTTCATCAACTAAACTAAGCTGGCTCCTTCCTGTAAGTGGCACCTTAGAGCAAGCTTCAAACAATAAGAAAGCAGCTGCTAGAAATACAATTTTCAACTTCATGGCAAATATCAATTTTGAGATTTTCTTTTAAAGAGATAAGATTTACTCTCTTTCCCTTTAAGTAAGCGTTCAATATTTTTCTGATGAGTAACCAAAACTAAAACAGCTACACATACACCAAACAAAATTACTGACTTATTTCCCACATGAAAAGCAAAAATCATTAAAACTGGATACGAAAAGCTGGCCACCATTGAGCCTAATGACACGTAGTGGCTGAATATCAGTATAACTAAAAAAATAAGGCAGCAAATTAATGCAGCCTGTAAATGTATGGCAAGTACCATACCGAACAAGGTCGCAATACCTTTTCCGCCTCTGAACCCTGCAAACACAGGAAAAATATGCCCCACTATGGCAATAATTCCTAAGGAAAGCTGAAAATTAGCAAACTGAATAGAGTCCGGATTATAATTTGAGAACCAATGAGCCAGGAAGCAAGCCAACCAACCTTTAAATACATCAATAAGCATCACCGGAATTCCGGCCTTTTTACCTAAAATCCGAAAGGTATTGGTAGCTCCAGCATTACCACTTCCATACTCACGAACGTCAATACCGTAAAATATCTGACCAACCCACACTGCCGTAGGAACTGATCCAATCAAATAAGCTAAAAAAAGAGCGATTAACGATTGAGTTGATATCATCAGAATCGTTTTCTATTCAAGTAAATTAATTAAAAATATTAAAAAACGTTGAGAGCGACAATTAAACTAAATAGCCTTAAGACTCATGTCTAAGCTTTTAACTGAATGGGTTAAGGCACCCATTGATATGTAATTCACACCGGTAAGTGCGTACTCACGTGCATTTTCAAGAGTAATTCCACCAGATGCTTCGGTTATGAATTTACCACTAATCAAATTAATTGCTTTACGTAAATTATCAAAACTAAAGTTATCAAGCATGATCCTATCAACACCGCCAGTATTTAAAACTTGCTGTACTTCTTCCAAATTTCGTGTTTCAATCTCAATTTGCAGGTTCTTGCCTGTTCGTTTCAAATATGCATGGGCATTTTCTATGGCATTTTTAATTCCTCCGGCATAATCAACGTGGTTATCTTTGATCAATATCATATCATACAAACCAAAGCGATGATTTACTCCACCGCCGATTTGCACAGCCCATTTTTCAAGAAAACGTATTCCAGGAGTTGTTTTACGAGTATCCAGAACCTTTGTTGAAGTACCTTTTAATTCTTCTGCAACTTTATTGGTAACGGTAGCAATTCCGCTCATACGTTGCATGGTGTTAAGTACCAAACGTTCGGCTTTTAAAATTGAATGAACGCTCCCTGTTACCACTAAGGCTATATCACCTTTCTTAACATAAGCGCCATCATTAAGTAAAATTTCAAGTTGAAGAGCTGCATCAACGGTAGCAAAAATCTCCTTTGCTAAATCAACTCCAGCAAGAATCCCATCATCCTTAATCAATAATCGAGCAGATCCCTGGGTTCCTTCGGGAATACTTGAAAGCGATGTATGGTCGCCATCTCCCACATCCTCAGCCAAAGCACTAAGGATAAACTGTTTAACTTGTTCCTTTTCCAAAACCTCGCATTTTTAATGCGCCAAGATAAAAAAATGTTGGCAAAGTTGCCGCAAACTCATTTTTCCTGCTCAACTCTTAGCTCGTTAATTAGGCTAGAATTACCACTTTGCTTCATATAGAAAAACAGACGATAGGTAGCATTAGAGGTTTTATAAACACATATGGCATATTGCATTCCTTCAGGTGAAGATCCGGTATGTTTTAATTTTACTTGAACAGGGGGATATTTTATAAAGAAATTCTTGAGAATCATTTCCGACTGTGTTTTACTGTACACATTCTCATCTTCTAGAATGGACAAAATCACAGAAGAGTTAAGGTATTTGGCAATTTCTTTCGTATTGGCAGCTTCAATCGATTTTGTAATCATTTCTATAGTATCATTTTGATGCGGCCATTTAGTATGGGCAATAAAGATGAAGGATACTATAAAAAGTATTTTACTCACGTTGTGATTAAATTTTAAAAATTACCTGCTTTTTGTTGCAGGTTTGAAACACAAATAATGCCAAAAAATTACACAATCGTTTGCTATTATATTTTTTTAAGTAAAATACTTGCTAAAAAAATATATTTGTAAGGTGGAAAATAGCAAAAAAATCGCCCTTATCATCCTAGACGGATGGGGCTACGGACGCAAAGATGAGTCTAATGCCATCTACAAAGCAAATACTCCCTTTTTTGATTCATTAATTAATGAATATCCAAACTCAAAGTTGGAAGCTTCAGGCGAAGCGGTAGGTTTACCTGAAGGCCAAATGGGTAATTCAGAAGTTGGCCACATGAACCTCGGTGCCGGACGTGTTGTTTATCAAGAACTTGTGCGAATCAACAAAGCAGTTCGCGAGCATGAAATCGATCAAAATGAGGTTCTTATTGAAGCTTTTGACTATGCAAAGCAAAATAATAAAAGTGTTCACTTTATAGGATTGGTTTCTGACGGAGGTGTACACTCTCATATTAACCACTTAAAAGGCTTACTAACGGTTGCTGCCAGCAAGCAATTAAATAATGTATTTGTTCATGCATTTTTAGACGGCAGAGATACCGACCCAAAAAGCGGGTTGGGCTTCATGAGCAATCTTGAACTACATATAGCACAAACTACCGGAAAGGTAGCTTCAGCTATCGGCCGTTATTATGCCATGGACCGCGATAATCGCTGGGAAAGGGTAAAATTAGCCTATGATGTAATGGTAAAAGGTGTTGGCAAACCTGTGTCAAATATTGAAAAAGCCATAGAAGATTCATATGCTGAAAATGTTACTGATGAGTTTGTAAAACCAATTGTTAAAGTTGATGCTAACGGGCAACCAGTTGGCACCATTAAAAATGGCGATGTGGTTATATGTTTTAATTTCCGTACCGACCGTGGTCGTGAAATTACCAAAGCTCTTACTCAGGAGGACTTCCCTGAACAGGACATGAAGAAACTTGACCTATTTTATGTTACCATGACTAATTATGATGAAACGTTCAAAAATGTTAAGGTAATTTTTAATAAGGAAGATTTAACCATGACCTTAGGTGAAGTTTTAGAGCAGGCTGGTAAAAATCAAATACGAATTGCAGAAACCGAAAAATACCCTCATGTTACGTTCTTCTTCTCTGGAGGTCGGGAAACACCTTTTGAAAACGAAAAACGGTTACTGTGTCCTTCACCCAAAGTGGCAACCTACGATTTAAAACCCGAAATGAGTGCGTTTGATATCAAAGATGCAATCATTCCAGAACTAAAAAGTCAATGGGTTGATTTCATTTGTTTAAACTTTGCCAATACAGATATGGTTGGCCATACAGGTGTATTTAGCGCTGCAATTAAAGCCGCAGAAACGGTAGATACTTGTTTAAAAGAGGTTGTAGAAACAGGAATTGATAACGGTTACTCATTTATCATTATAGCTGACCATGGTAATGCAGATTACATGATTAATGATGATGGAACGCCAAACACAGCACATACTACAAACTTGGTTCCGTGCATTGTAATTGATAAAGACGTTAAAACGGTGAAGGATGGCAAATTAGGTGATATTGCACCTACAATCTTAAAACTTATGCACATTCAAAAACCGGAAGAAATGAACGGCAATGAATTGGTATAACACCTAGAGAAATTTAAAAATATAAACAAGCGGCTGGTGAAAATTCATCAGCCGCTTGTTATTTTTAAGGCATGAACAAATTTGTGTCTTTTTCACTATTGCTTGTTGTTGTAACCATTTCAGCATGCACTAATTCAATCAATAAAAAACCAAACACATCTACTTATTTTGATTTAAAGGAGTACTTTGAGAACGAAGCGAAAAGACTCAACAGAGAGAATCCGAAAGTAGAAAAAACGGTAAATGATAATGGTAAGCAAGAAACAAAGGCCGTTCTAAATACTATCTGGCTGAATGAACTCAGCGTTTTCATCAACTCAAACATCAATAAACCGGCCTGGAGCAAAAGTTATTCTGTAACATCAACAGACTCCACAGAAGAATACAAGGCCCTGGACTCGAGCTTAAAAACTCAATTTATTAAAATATCCAAGGGCAAAACAGGTATAGACAAAATCTTTATCCAAAATCATACAACCAATGAATTGTATGAGTTAGATGAAAAACTCTATTACGAAAGCAAAAAAATATATAGAATTGAGCGCGTACAAAAAGCTACCATGTTAAAAGAAAGCACATTTAGCATAGTAGGGAAGTTTTTGTAATCGAGTAGGAAGATAGGGATTATTTCCCTATCTGTCCTCTCACACCACCGTACGTACGGTTCTCGTATACGGCGGTTTCTTAATTTACACAACGCAATTTTTGATAGTAGTCAGTAAAGAACAGGTAGCCCGATTGCTTAAGACGTTCGTTGGTGATACTTCTGCTAAGGATTTGGCTATTAGCTGTACGCCAGTAGCTTTTCCTCGTGTTGCCGTATTCCTTTGCCTTGTTTTTCGGGATACCCAGTTTTATCAGATTCCTAATTCGGGTTTTGATACTTTTCCATTGTTTCCATATCAATGACCTGATTCTTCTTCGATACCATTCATCTATGCGTTCCAACAATCCTTTCATGTCTGCCAGCTGAAAATAGTTAAGCCAGCCTGTGATGTACTGTCTTATTGATTCCTTTCGGCGTTCATTGCCCCATCCGTTGCTCCGTGAGGTCAGTTCTCGGATTTTGTCTTTCATCTTTTCAACACTTTTCTTATGGGTGCGCATTTTGCAACCATTTTTGTTGAAATAGAATCCATACCCCAAGAACTTAACATCCTTGACGTGTGCAACTGTGGTTTTCTCTCTATTTACTTTCAGATAAAGCTTTTGTTCGATATAGTTTGTAAGGCTGACAAGCACTCTCCTGACTTGTTCAAATTAGGTCAGCAAATTTAGTTTCTCAATTAGTGTTATAATTTTGGAGTTTGAATTAGCTCTCATCGTGATTTCCTTTCCTGTAATTTTGTTCTTTAACCGAGCGTCCGTTATCTTTTTACATTCGTGAATAAAGCTTTTAATAGATGTTTCAGTTTTTAGTTCAATATTTTTCGATATGATCAAAGCCATGAAGCATATTAATAAATGAAGCTTTATCGGCTCCTCCTTATAATGGAATATTGGCCTTGTCTGCAAGTCGCTTTTAGATATCCTAAAAGCCTGCTCAATCCTGTAAAGCTCGTGATATCGATCTATGATGTTTTGATTATTAGCCGCTGATTCTGGAAGATTCGTATAATAACCTTTAATTCCCAGCAGTTTATGGGTTTTATCGATAAGCTTCTGGTTGAGCTCCATTTTTTGTCCTAATGATTTGGTAAACTTGAGCTTCTTGTTTTTAGATGGGTTATCAATCAAATATTTTGCCTTTTCCATCTGTTTCTCCATTTCATATTTATCTTTTCGATAGCGCAAGGATGAATAGCTGCAGATTAGATCCCCGTTAGACGTTTTTATCCGGATATTTTGTCCATCTTTTCTAGTGATGTTGCCATTAATTTCAGCCAGTAAATCACTAGATATATTTCCCAACCGCGCACCTACAATATAGTTGATGCCATTTTCGTTTAAAGCCATACTGTTTTCAGTACTTATCATTGCAGCATCCGCAACCACGGTAAGGATTTCTACATTGTGTTTCTTGATAAAGCTTTGTATTACCGGAATAAAGGTATGGCCTTCGAAAGTATTGCCTGGAAATACTTCATACCCGATAGGTAATCCTTCCTTGCTTACCATCAATGCGATGAGAATCTGTGGCTGTTGTGATTTGTTATCTTTAGAAAACCCATTTTTACGCAGATCATCTGACTCAAAGGTCTCAAAGTAAAGTGTGGTTACATCATAAAAAACAAGGTTATAGTCAAAGTTATAGTGTTCCTGAGCAAACTTAACAGCAATGTTCTCGGCCTTTGTTTTTAGGTCCAACCATTGTGGAGCAGAGTCATAATACTTTTGCCTACGATGTTTTATGCCAAAATATTCTTCCAACAAACCAATAGAACGAAGTTTTGATCCAGGTTCAATCATTCTCATAATTACCAGATCCAGAAGAAAGTTGTTTTTCAACTTATCAAATCCAATGTAAATAATCAGCTTGGAGATCAATTCATGAAAGAATGAATAATATACGCCTATAAACTCGGTCTGTTTGATGTTTATAATATTGTCAGACTGAGCGTCATTGAATAGGAATAGTTGCTTAGTAACTGTTTTGATATAATCGTTAGCAAGTGTGAGTAAACCTGCAAGTTCATCGGGAGAGCGAGCAGTGCCTATATGCCTTAAAATAACTCTTTTACGATTTTCAATCTTATAAATTTGAACTGAAGTCGATCCTGCTGCGTACTGGATTTGCCTAATTTTATACACTTTTTAACTTTAGGTCAGCAAAACGCCAAAATAATGAAAATAAACACAACAATATCAAGTACTTATATTTTAATCATAAGTACCCCGGACAAGTCAGGAGATAAAGCTTTTGTTCGATATAGTTTGTAAGGCTGACAAGCACTCTTTCAGCAGCTCGGCGGCTTTTACAGAATACCATACAGTCGTCAGCGTATCTGACAAAACGATGTCCTCTTTCCTTTAGTTCCTTGTCCAGTTCGTTGAGCATTACATTGCTCAACAGCGGACTTAGGTTTCCTCCTTGCGGAACTCCCATCGATGTCTCTTGAAATTTCCCCTGTATCATTACGCCTGCTTTTAGGTATTTATGTATCAATGATACTACCCTGCCATCAGGGATGGTTCGGGATAAAATCTCTATCAGCTTGCTTTGGTTAACAGTATCGAAGAATTTTTCCAGATCCATGTCCACAACGTAACGATAACCGTCGTTTGCGTTGGTTTGGCACTGCTTTATGGCCTGATGAGCACTGCGTTTTGGACGGAAGCCGTAACTGTTGGGCGAGAATTGTCGTTCGTAAATAGGTGTTAATTGTTGGGTGATTGCCTGCTGAATGACTCTTTCCACTACTGTAGGGATGCCTAAAGCTCGCTTTTTGCCGTTCTCTTTGGATATCTCGACCCTACGAACGGCTTGCGGTTTATACCGCCCATTTTGTAGTGAGTCAAGCAGTTCTTCTCGATGGGATTGTAAGTAGGGCAAAAGCTTTTCCACATTCATCCCATCAACCCCGCCTGTTCCATTGTTACGCTTAACTTGTTTGTAGGCCGCATTAAGGTTGGATGGCGAGAGTATATACTCTAAAAGTTGGGCTTGTTGCCCTTGCGTTGTGTTGGTGTTTCCTTTTTCAGTCATCCATAGATATGTCTGCCCTCCAGAGCCTGATTCGGTTTCCGACCTATTTCCGCTCTGCCAGGTGTCTTGCTCCGTTTTCTGCTTTCTACCATTCATACAGTAACCTTCATTTGATGCTCACCTCTTAAGATTCGACCCTTCCCCTGCTAACTCGTAGCAGCGTACTTTGATCTCTGCTGATTTCTGACAGCAATTGTTAGCCGTGTTTCATACTGCTTGTTTCCGCACGTCTGCCAGACCTCCCGTGGTAAACCTATACACTTTCTCCCCATGTAACCGCCTTATTTACACTCCAGTATCCGGGTAGTTATTGGACTTCGATTTGTTTTGCAACCTCATCCTGCTGGATATGCCTGATAGGGTTCGTGTTCCTCGGTTCAGGGATTTGCCTCAAGCTTCCTTCTATGTTGTAAAGCAAGAGATCTGGAAGTTTTTTTAATGATTACCTTTGTGATATAAATCCGAAGAGGAAGTGGGCGCTGCTGGAGAGCAACTCACCAGCAATAGGATTTATGACGGTGAATATAGCTTTGAAGCCCCACAATGACAGGGGCTTTTTTGCTGTATTCATTGTCCTAAATGGCTAAAGAAAACTCTCTTGCCCTGAATCTTCAGACACACCTGTCTTTTCAATGAACTAAAAGCCTATAAAAACATCCTTCTATTAGCAGAACCGGTAAATCGGGCTGCAATGCCGTGTTTAATTTTTTATAGATAGTGAGCTGTAGCCTTCAGATAGCAGATACAGAATGACCAGCACTGCAGGAAGCGTGTTATCAGTCTCAGATTAAAAGGATGTTTTTATATGGCGTTTTAGTTTTATTTAACCACTGCACACTCATATTCTTGTTTGTTTATTAATACATACCTGATTCTGTTGAGTAATTTCCGGGCTATTCTTACGATGGCCTTATTCGGTTCCATTCGCCGGCAATACTCATGAAAACTTTTAGTCAGTGCCGGATCCAGGCGTGCGGCTACCCATGCACTTTCAATCAGGGCGCTGCGCAGCACGCTATGCCCCCGTCGGGTGATAGTACCGGCTAGTTCTTTTTCCCCACTTGAATGCGTCGAGGGGATGAGTCCTATAAAACTGCAGAGTTGATCCGTGTTTTTAAACCGGTTAATCGTCTCCAGCTCGGTTAATAAGGTCATGGCCGTTAATAATCCGATGCCAGGGATACTTCGCAGTAAAGCGATGGCTTCCTGGTAAGTACCTGTTTTTGATAGCTCTAGTAAATGCCGGGTGAGTTGCAATACAGAGGCTCTCAAATGTTTCGCTTCTAAAATCATGGCCTGCAGGGCCGTTTTACTACTCTGCTCAGCCATAGCGATGCTTTCCAGCCAATCAACAAAAGGTTTCGACCAGTGGGACTGTTTTTTGGTGAAGGGCGCAGGTAGTTCAATGCCATGAAAGTACAGGAACGATTTTACCCGGTTTTTATACCGGGCAAGGTCCTTGGTCAGTATGGACCGGGTGCGAACTAAACAACGGTCCTCTAGGGTTTTACTGGAAGGAACATAAATCGGGATTAAGGCGCCACTTCTTAATGAGTGTGCGATTTTACGGCTATCCCTGGAATCCTCTTTTTGCACTTTTTCTTTATCGGTGGTGGGAATATCGGCAGGATTGACCACGATGGAGTGAATGCCCAGAGCCTCCAAGCGGTTATGGATCCAGTAGCCGCAGAAGCCTGCTTCGTAGGCGGAATGATAGGTGCCGCCGGGGAAATTCTGCCGGAGATACTGGTGTAATACTTCGGGTTTAGGTGGCTGCGAAAAGGTTTTATGGGTGAGCAGTTCAGTCATAACGGTAACCTGCCAGCTTTTTAAGTGCACGTCAAAACCAACATAAATGTTTTGACCGCTAAAATCTAATTGATTAACTTGTGGTTGCATAAGTTCCAGTGTTATAAAATTTTAGGGGTTCTTTCTTAAATTTACATAACTTCCTGGAACTTATTCCTTTACAAACATACGGCCTGCAGATTCCGCTTCGCAACGGACACCCTTGCTCTTGGCTAATGGTTGGTAACTACCGACCCCCATAGAGGACTTGCACCTCCTAGTTTATAGATATGCACGGCACACAAAAAAAACGGGCTTTGGAGAAACTCCAAAGCCCGTTTTCAAAATATAAAGTGCATTATGATTTTGTAGAATAATTTGGCGCTTCTTTAGTAACGGTTACATCGTGCGGGTGACTTTCGCGCATACCTGCAGCTGTAATACGAACAAATTTGGCTTCTTGCAGATCTTCAATTGTACGTGCTCCACAATAACCCATACCTGCTTTTAATCCGCCAATATATTGGTACATTACCTCAGCTAAGGTACCTTTATACGGAACACGACCAACTATACCTTCTGGTACAAGTTTCTTAATATCATCTTCAACGTCTTGGAAGTAACGATCTTTTGAACCTTGCTCCATTGCTTCTACTGAGCCCATTCCACGGTAAGATTTAAACTTACGTCCTTCAAAAATGATGGTTTCACCAGGAGATTCCTCAACACCGGCAAATAATGAACCTGCCATAATTGAACTTGCTCCAGCTGCAATAGCTTTCACAATATCACCGGTTTGTTTAATACCACCGTCAGCAATTACCGGAATGCCAGTGCCTTTTAACACTTTGGCAACCTCAAATACAGCTGTTAATTGCGGCACCCCTACTCCGGCAATTATACGAGTTGTACAAATTGAGCCAGGACCAATACCAACCTTCACGCCATCAACCCCTGCATCAGCAAGTGCCAATGCAGCATCCGCTGTTGCAATATTACCGGCAATAACTTCCAACTTAGGGAATGTTGCTTTTACTTTTTTCACCATCTCAATAACACCTTTTGAGTGTCCGTGAGCAGTATCAATAGTAATTACGTCTACTCCGGAATTTACCAAAGCAGTTACACGCTCAAGAGTATCATGAGTAACACCAACAGCTGCACCAACGCGCAAACGACCATGCTCGTCTTTACAAGCAATTGGATAAGCTTTAAATTTCTGAATATCTTTAAAAGTAATTAGGCCGGCTAGTGTTCCATCGGCTTTAACTACTGGCAATTTTTCAATTTTATATTTTTGAAGAATTTCTTCAGCCTTTAGCAAATCTGTTCCCTCAGGTGCGGTAATGAGGTTTTGCGTAGTCATTACTTCACTTACAGAAAGGGTAACATCCTTTTGGAAACGCAAATCTCGGTTTGTTAAAATACCTACCAGTTTAGTACTGCCATTAACAATAGGAATACCGCCAATTTTATTTTCCTTCATTAAACGCAGTGCATCACTCAGCTTAGCATCTTCTGTTAAAGTAACAGGATCCTGGATCATACCGCTTTCAGAACGCTTTACTTTACGAACAGCTGCCGCTTGTTTTTCAATGCTCATATTTTTATGAATCATTCCTAAACCACCTGCCTGAGCAATGGCAATAGCCAAATCAGCATCGGTAACAGTGTCCATCGCTGCTGAAATAATAGGAACATTTATTTTGATATTGCGCGTTAACTGTGATTGGGTATTAACTTCACGAGGTAAAACTTCTGAATAAGCCGGAATCAACAACACATCGTCGTAAGTAAGGCCTTCGAGAACAAATTTTGACGGATCTAAATGCATGGCAAATAATTTTAGGAGTTATTATTTGCGGGGCAAAGGTAACAATACTTTCCTAAAATAGCAAATACATTCTAAAAAAGCCTTTTCTCTCGTTTAAATCATCAAATTATTGCAATTATTACAAAGTTGACAACAGTTTTATATATGCCTGATATTCGTTAACTTGTAGTGAATGTTATACTATAAGTTACCCATATCATGAAAAAGTTTCTTTTACTGGCAGTTGTAATCATGCTAAGTCTGCCGGCTTTTTCTCAAAAAAATAGTCAGGATTCAATTCCCCCATTAGGACTACCCGGAGACAACTTAGATCTTTATGCCGTTTTAGATTTGTTTCAAAAGTCAAAAACGATTGAAGGCTTTGAAAAATCGTTAAATGATGAGAAAACAAAGATCAACAACCTCGATTTAAACCTGGATAAAAAAATTGATTTTATCAAAGTGGTCACTAAACAAAAAGATGAGTCGTATTCATTTATTCTTCAAGTTGACGTTACCAAATCAGAAACACAGGATGTTGCGGTCATTTTATTAGACAGAGATAAAAATAAAAAAGTCAGCTTGCAGATTGTTGGCGACGAAGAATTATACGGTAAGGATTACGTTATTGAACCCAAAGGCAATTCGTCAATTACCGCTAATCCCGGATATACCGGAGAAAACCCTGTTACTGAAAATGTTCCGGCAACAACTGTAGTTGTTCAATCTGCACCAATCGTGCAGTATGTGTATTCGCCCGCTTATGTTCCTTATTATCCACCGTATTATTACGGATATTATCCACCTTGGTTCGGATTTGCAACAGTTATGGCAGTTGGTATATATCGTAGTAATCATTATTACTATCATCATGGTTATTATGGAGGGCATTATAGTCATAATACTGTAGTTATTAACAATAGGAACAATTTCAATAATTACAATAACAATAAGATGAGGTCAACTACCGTGTCAAACAATATGGCCAGAGGCAATTATGGTAATGGATCATCAAATCGGCGAGGAAGTGGAGCTTCCGCAACTACACGTCCGTCCAATACACCATCAAATAAAGCTGGTAACAAAGCTGGAAATAATGCTTCAGTTTCGAACCGGCAATCTCCATCGGTTTCGAATCGTCAATCTCCATCGACTTCAACCCGGCAGTCACCCAGCTATACTTCTCCATCATCCAGGTCCGGTTCGGGAGGCGGCGGTCGTTCAATGGGAGGCGGCCGATCAGGCGGTGGCATGAGAGGAGGTGGTGGCGGAAGAATACGGTAATAACATCAAATAGCTTTATAAGTGAAGAGGCTTTCCGAATGTCGTTCGAAAAGCCTCTTAAAATATATAATATCCTTTTTATTTGACAGACATACCATCCGAAGCACTCATGTCCCTTACTGCAACGTATTTACCATTTCTTTTCTCAAACAGAGTTATGTAATTTCCTGTATTGACCGGAGTACTGATAGAATCGACAACTTTAAAAGCACCAATTTCTACAACCAGATTTCCATCATTTGATACAAAAACTTCTTTAGTAGTAAATGAAATTTTGTTTGTTTTTGAAGTTACGTCGGACAGTAAAAAAGCTATAATTGCATCTTTCCCTACCAGTGGTTCCCTATTCTGAAAAAAGCTTGTCGCATCTTCTGCGTAATAACCAATATTTTTTAACACCCCGCTATTATAAGTTTCAGCAAATTCATCTTCCTTAGCCTGAATTTCTTTTTTGATTTGTTCTTTATCAATCACCACAGCTGCCGGTTCTTCTTTTTTTTCGTTACAGGCGAACATTAGACTTATTAAACATCCTATTACAATCATGTTTTTCATAACTAATACCTTATTTAACTAATTGAATATTAAACCCATCAGCTTAAAAGTAATAAAAAAACCTGTATCATTTGATAAAAACAATGACTAAAAATTTAAGAAAAATGCAGAAATTGTTTAATCAAGGTGATCGTTCCTGAAATAAGTTGACGTTTTTTCCAGTTTCATAAGAGGCTGGAATTTTCTCTTTAGACACAGTTTGACGTTTCAACTGCAGTGAAAAGGCAAACCTGAAATGTGGGTTTGCCTTTTGATATGCTCTATATTTCTCAGTCAAAAATCCATTTCAATTTACTTCTTCCCTACTACAACTTCATAAAAATCGCCTGTAAAGTACTCATTGGCCAGTTGTTGTAATCGTTGTGGGGTAATGGATTTTATAGTATCGAAGAAACGATCATAAAAATCATAATCCAAACCGTAGAAAAGAATTCCTTTAAATTTATCCGCATGTGAAAAAGCATTCTCCAAGCTTCCCAAAAACGATCCTTGCATGTAGTTTCTCACCAGATTCAGCTCTTGCTCCGGAATCAGTTCATTCTTCAACAATTCAATCTCCTTATATATTTCCGTTAAAGCATTTGCACATACATCGGCCCCTACTTCGGTTGCCACAAAGAAATAACCTGCATCTTTTAACGAAACTATTGCTGACCCAATGCCGTAGGTATAGCCTTTATCTTCCCTGATGTTTGACATTAAGCGAGAACCAAAATAACCACCTAAAACTGTATTCAACACTTGTACAGCCTGAAAATCAGGATGAGTTTTGTTGATCAACGGCTTACCTAATCGTATTGCCGACTGTAATGCATCTGGTTTTTCTACTAAATGAGCTATTGTTTGCGAAGATGAAAAGACAGATTTATTTAATTCAATCTTTTCATTTGAAAGCCAGTCAGCAGTACCAAATAATTCAGCTACCAATGCCCGTTCTTCTGCTTTAACCTTACCTGAAATGATTATAGTACAATTACTTGCGGTGTATTGCCTGTTACGAATCTGAACCAATTGCTCACGGGTTAAGCCTTGATAATCGGCTAATGACACATTGTAACCATAATAAGCACCGGCACCAAACAAAACCTCATTAAATTTCTTACGGGCTACAAAATCATTCTTTTGCAAGTTAACCTGCAGCTTCTGCTTACTATTTTGTATGTAAGTGGCCAGCTCTTGCTCGGGGAAAGAAGCTTCAGTAATAATTTCCTTAATAATTGGCAGCGTGCTTTTCAGGTGTTTATTTAAACTGTATAGGGTTACACTTGAATGATCAAAACCTGCCTCATGTTGATAGAAAGCTCCATAGAAATCAATCTTATCAGCCAGTTGTGATGCTGAATAATGCGTTGTACCCTCATTTAACATGGAATTGGCTGCTCCAATGGCCAACGGTTCCGAGGCCCTCCATTGCAAATTTGGAAACATGAATTCCACTCTTACCAAATCAGCATCAGATGCATCGATATAATACAAATTGATACCATTGGGTAACACTTCTGTTTCCGGCTTAATTAACTTTATATTTTCAATAGCCTTTGATTCAGGCGCAGACTTTCTGTTTAAAATTTCCATTAAATTCGTTTGCTTAAGCGATTAATTGGCAAGGTAATACAGTGTTGAACAATTATTTTCGGTAAAGATAGCATTGGCCTGCTCCTGAATCTGAAAAGCGGTAACCTGTTGATATTTCTCCTTTTCAAGGTTATAATTAGCCGCATTTCCCATCAATTCAAAATAAGCTAGATTCATGGCTTTATCGAGCAGATTAAGTTCTGAAAACACCATGGTTGACTCAATTTTATTTTTGACCTTGGTAAGCTCTTCAACTGGAATTTGCTCATTCTTCATTCTATTAAGCTCTTCAAGAATAGCTTTCTCAGCTTCTTCCATAACTATTCCTTCAACCAGTTTACCCTCAACAATGAAAAGTCCAGGATCCATATCACCTGAAACGTAGGCATTTATTTCACTAAACAATTGTTGTTCTTTTACTAAGGAACGGTATAAGCGTGAAGAATCCCCACGTGAAAGAATGTCTGAAATCAGATCTGTTGCATAGAATTCTTTCTCCTTACGGCTTCCAATATGAAAAGCTTTGTAAATTGCATTTAAAGGCACTTTTGCAGTAATTGTTTGCACTTGGGCGTTGGATTGAACAGGCTCCTGCGGTAAATTACGATTATACTTTTCTCCGCCTGGTATAGGACCAAACCATTTTTGCGCCAATCGTTTTACTTCTTCCAGGGTAACTTTGCCTGCAACTACCAAAATAGCATTCTGAGGATTATAATGCTTAGCAAAAAACGCCTTCACATCATCCAAGGTAGCATTTTCAATATGAGAAAGTTCTTTGCCAATGGTAGCCCATTGATACGGGTGTTTTTTAAAAGCCAATGGACGAAGGTTTAGCCAAACATCGCCATAGGGTTGATTTAAATAACGTTGCTTAAATTCTTCACAAACCACATTGCGCTGTACTTCTAAACTTTTCTCTGAAAAAGCCAAACTTAACATCCGGTCAGACTCAAGCCAAAAAGCAGTTTCAATATTTACCGCCGGAACCTGAATATAGTAATTGGTAATATCATTAGTGGTAAAGGCATTGTTCTCCCCTCCTACACGTTGTAAAGGCTCATCGTACGAAGGAATATTAATGGATCCTCCGAACATTAAATGCTCAAATAGATGGGCAAAGCCTGTTTTATCAGGATCTTCATCTCGTGCTCCAACGTCATATAATACATTGAGCACAGCCATTGGAGTAGTTGGATCCTCGTGCACCAACACACGAAGTCCGTTATCTAGAGTAAAACGTTCAAAATGAATCATCAGGATTATGCTTATATCGGAATTGCAAAAGTAATAAGTAAATTGATAAATTGATAAATGGTCTATTGCACTTGATTCACGGAAACACTTCTGTTTTATTTACCTTGTCATCATAATTCTCTCCATTAATCATTCTTTCATTAATTCACTAAGGGTTATATTTGCCAACTATTGTTGCGTATACCCTATTAGGGTTATTTTTCCGTAAAAATGAATATTGAAAAACTACTAGAAAGGGCCTTAAATTTTGAGTTCTTAACTGCCGATGAAGGTTTGTTTTTATTTAAACATGCTTCAACCGCACAGTTAATGCACGTAGGCCATCAGCTTCGTTTAATCCAGAAACCTGATAATATTGTCACCTGGATTATTGACCGCAACCTGAATACTACTAACGTTTGTATTGCCAACTGTAAGTTTTGCAACTTCTTCCGCCGTCCGGGACATGAGGAAAGTTACATTACTGATATAGAAACCTATAAAATTAAGATTGAAGAGACTTTCCGTTTAGGGGGTGAACAGCTTTTGCTTCAAGGTGGCCATCACCCTGATTTAGGTTTAAGTTATTATACTGATCTGTTTAATGAACTAAAAAGACTTTATCCAACTTTAAAACTGCACGCTTTAGGTCCGCCCGAAATTGCCCATATCGCTAAGTTAGATAAGCTTTCGCATACTGAAGTGCTTCAGGCATTGAAAGAAGCCGGTTTGGATTCACTTCCAGGTGCCGGAGCAGAAATATTAAATGACCGTGTTCGCCGCCTGATTTCAAAAGGAAAATGCAGTGGCCGTGAATGGTTGGATGTTATGCGTGCTGCACACCAACTGCACTTGACTACTTCTGCAACCATGATGTTTGGTCATGTGGAGACATTGGAAGAACGCTTTGAACATTTAGTATGGCTGCGTGAGGTTCAATCAGAAAAACCAGCAGATGCCAAAGGGTTCTTGGCCTTTATACCATGGCCATTCCAGGATGATGGAACATTATTACGTCGTATCAGGAATGTTAGAAACACGGTTACCGGAGATGAATACGTTCGTATGATTGCCTTAAGTCGTATCATGCTTCCTAATGTTAAAAATATTCAGGCGTCATGGTTAACCGTAGGTAAACAAGTGGCTCAACTTTGTTTGCATGCAGGAGCAAATGACTTTGGCTCTATTATGATTGAAGAAAATGTGGTTTCAGCTGCCGGAGCTCCGCATCGTTTTACAGCGAGTGGAATTCAGCAAGCAATCAAAGAAGCAGGATTTACCCCTCAACTTCGTAATCAACAATACGAATTCAGAGAGTTACCGGAACATTTGGAAGATCAGGTAATCAGTTATTAATATTTTAGAAAGCTCCTATCACCCAATAGGAGCTTTTTAATTTCAATTAACTATATTGAGAACTTATTCAGTATTCTATTATGGAAACCGACTTAATAATTACACAAACCGACAAGCATTTTGAGACAGTGGTAGATGGTTATAAAGCTTTCATAGAGTACCTACAATCAGGCGATAGTATTTACTTAACACATACTGAAGTGGCTCCAGAGTTAGAAGGAAAAGGAATTGCCAAAAAACTAGTCGAAACTGTACTTAAAATGATAGAAAGAGATGGAAAGCAACTGGTTCCGCTTTGTCCCTATGTAGCTTCCTACCTAAATCGTCACCCCGACTGGAAACGGATTGTGGCACCAGGATATAATGTTTAGAAGGATCAACATTATCAATTCTAAAAAACAGTTGGATCAAATAATTTGCCCCCCCCTGCACTTACTGTTTACATTTACAAGGCAACACTTGTTCGAGCTTTAATTGGTTTGCTTATAACTTGTGCTCATCCATCCTAATTTCAATGTTACCAACCTTCATTAAAGTATAAAAATCATTACTAAATAGGGGCATCAGAAAATACCTCGTATCTTCGCAGCAAGCTTTCATAGCTTATTTTATCAATCAATAGTTTAAAATCAGAAGTTAAGGTCGTGTTAAAACATCCTGGTAACAACGACTAATTGTTTACTTAGAGAAAACCTGCATGAGAAAAGGATTCATTATCAGCGCTATTGCTGGTATTTTTGTCAGTTCACTTTTAAGTTATTACGAAAGTCCTTATTGGCTGGTATTGCTGGCAATTATTATTGTACTTACTGTAATAGGCTTTAGGGATATGATGCAAACCAAACATTCTATTATGCGTACCTATCCGGTTTTTGGCCGTATGCGTTATTGGATGGAAGCTTTGCGCCCTAAATTGTATCAATATTTTATTGAATCAGATATTGATGGACGGCCAATTAACCGTATCGACCGTTCTACCATTTACCAGCGAGCTAAAAAAGAAACAGATTCAATGCCTTTTGGAACGCAAATGGACGTTTACGCGGAAGGATATGAATGGATGAGTCATTCTATAGCTCCTAAAAACTTCCATATCCTGGATAAAAACCCTCGCGTAATTATTGGCAATAAAGACTGCAAACAACCTTATTCATCAAGTGTATTTAACGTTTCGGCGATGAGCTTTGGATCATTGAGCTCAAATGCCATTGAAGCACTTAATGCAGGAGCTAAAATTGGCGGCTTTGCACATAACACCGGCGAAGGTGGTATTAGCCCTCACCATTTGAGAAATGGAGGTGACATTATTTGGCAAATTGGAACCGGTTATTTTGGTTGTCGTGATGATGAGGGCAATTTCTCTCCTGAAGTATTTAAACAAAATGCACTTAGGCCGGAGGTAAAAATGATTGAGCTTAAAATTTCGCAAGGAGCCAAACCTGGCCATGGAGGTATTTTGCCTGCAAGTAAAAACACCCCGGAAATTGCAGCCATTCGTCATATTAAACCAGGCATTACCGTAGCTTCTCCTCCTTATCACTCGGCATTTGATTCACCAATTGAATTGATCAAATTCATAAAACAATTACGTGATTTATCTGGAGGCAAACCGGTTGGGTTTAAATTGTGTATTGGCCGCGGAAATGAGTTTATAGGTATTTGTAAAGCAATGATTGAACTGGACACCTTCCCAGACTTTATTACTGTTGATGGCGGTGAAGGTGGAACAGGTGCAGCACCTCAGGAATTTTCCAACTACGTTGGTGCACCGTTATTAGATGGCTTGGCCTTTGTACATAATATGCTCGTTGGATACAACATTCGTCATCATATTAAAATTATTGCATCGGGTAAAATCCTATCAGGATTTAGTATTGTTAGGGCTGTAGCAATTGGAGCTGATGCATGTAACTCGGCCCGTGCTATGATGATGGCCTTGGGTTGTATTCAGGCCCTGCAGTGCAATACCAACAAATGCCCTACCGGTGTGGCAACGCAAAACCCTGAATTGGCTGTTGGATTAGTGATTGATGACAAGAAACAGCGTGTTGCTAACTACCATGCCGAAACGGTAAAGAATTTTGTGGAGCTAATGGGTGCAGCAGGTATCGAAAACCCTAGAGAGCTAACCCGTTCTCATATTTACCGTCGTGTATTTATGAATGAAATTAGAACGTATGAAGATATTTTCCCATCGGTAGAACCGGGAGGAATGATCAGCGGCAATATGCCTGATCGTTACAAGTTAGATTTAGCAACTGCCTATATAGATCGTTGGAATTAAAAACAAACACATCATAAGTAAAAGCCCCTGAAACACGTTTAGGGGCTTTTACTTTATAATTTCGATAATTTAACACATTAAACTATCCTGTTAATTAATATACGCTTTGGCAACAGTCAGCGTATCGAGAATTTCACTGCAACTTAGCGGATGCCCATCTTCATCGAACTCCCAAACATGGCACCAATTCGTTTCATATGTCTTCCCTGTACTTCTTACCTTCCCTCTATAAACACCTGTAGACACTACCATATTATGTCCGTTTTCCGATTCTTCAAAATAATGCTTAGGAGTAAATTCAAGGACTTCCTCATACTTATCTAAATCAGTAAAAAATGCCTGGGCTCCTTCTCGCCCCTTATAATTATGACCATGTGGAATATCGGGTGCACCCGTAAAATAGAATGTAAATTGAGGAGCAATCTCAGAAAGGATGGTTCCAACATCTCCTCTATTGAAAGCTTCATAAAGCTCCCTAACCTTAAGGTCGTTATGCACTAAAACTTCCATGATTAAAATTATTATAGTTAAACAATAAGTAAGTATCAACTAATTCAATCCAGTTTTGACCGACTTTCACCACCACTCAGCTGGAAATAACTAATTAAAAACAAATTAAGGCTCTTTTCAAGGGAATTAAAGTTACAAAAAGGAGAAAGGAAGTTTTGCACAAAGTTTGGTTAACTAAAGTTTATTTAAGTCAACAATTAAGGGTTAAGCGGCCGTTGGAAACAGAGTTTATAACCATCAGGATCCGCTAAATCGAGCGCTTGCCATCCGTAACCGGTTATATAAGGTTCATTTAGCTCAAGCTTCTTGCTTTTAAGCGACTGGTACAGTGCATCAATATCATTGCAACCAAAATACAGACAAGTGTCAGCATGATGCCCATTCCTTAATAGTTCCTTTTCACTTGGACGATCAGACATTTCATATTGGGTGTTCAACATTAATTCAATATCATTCAATCGTAAGAAAGCCCAACCAATATATTCTTTAGGCCCCGTAGATTCGATTAAATTAAACCCTAACACACCACAATAAAAAGATAAAGAGGCTTGCATATCGTAAACCATTAAAAGTGGCGTCATTCCAACAATTCTGTGCTTCATGGTCAATCCTTACATTTTTAATAAAAGTAAAAACCAATGATTTCGGTGCAATCATAAATACTTCAGAAACACATTGGCCAAGAAAACCTCATTTTAAAGACTTAAAAATCAATCATGCTAATCAAAAGAAAATATCTTTTTCCAGTCTTTTTTCATATCAATAAGTAACCACCCTCTTTTGGGAGCTTCAGTCAGCGCTTTATCAAGTGTTCCGATAGAAGATTGATGGTCATAAGCTACTTCTCTTAACGAATCAGTATGATGTACGATCAATCCCATTCGGGGTCCGGGAGCAGATGTTGTCCACTCCAGCATTTGAAAATCACCATCTGAGTTGCCAAATGCTAATACTGGACGTTTACCAATATACTTATGTATCCCAATTGGTTTTCCCTCTTTATCGTCAATAAAATCCACTTCCGGTAGTTTTACCAAAACGGGCTTTCCATTTCGGAATTCATATTTTACTTTACCCATACTTCCCACAATCTGATCCGGAGGAATCCCATACATCTCTGGGGCAAATGCACGCATAAAATCGAGACCACCACCAGAAACAATATAGGTTTTATATTCATAGGCTCTCAAATAGGCCAGCAATTCAACCATGGGCTTGTAAATCATTTCATAATAATAATGTTTGGTAGTAGGGTGTCTGGCTGTTTTAAACCAATCAGTAACAAGCTGATCATATTCATCAGTGGTCATCCCGGAATGAGTAGCAATTATAATTTCCAGTAAACCCTTTTCTCCAGAAGCAATAATGCCTTTCATATCGTTTGCAAGAACTGATTTGAATGGCTCTTTGGTTTTCCACTCCGGATGCTGTGGAGACATTGCTTTAATACGGTCAATAGCGAAGAATAACTGAAAATAAACCGGTTGCTCACTCCAAAGGGTACCGTCATTATCGAATGTAGCTATGCGATCCTCTTTTCTTATAAAATCTGAAGTACCTTCCTTGGTGGTTTTTTCAACAAAAGCAATAATTGCCTTTTTAACTTCTCCGTCATTCCAGGATGGTAATGGATCGCTTTGAGCAAAAACACTGCTTATAAAAAGGTTAATGAGCAGTAATATCAATAATCTTCTATACGTCCTTTTCATAATTGTACTTTTTAGTCTTTCCATTTACCGCTAAGAAGAAAAACTCAATCTCCTTTTAAACTCAGATCATATACTCTTTCCAATTCTAATTACTTGATTTTACCGTCACCTTTCGCATCACTTCATCCAGATTAAAACTACCCGGTTTTTGCCTTGGTGGAAATTCTTTGAAGGAGGAAAGCCATTTAGTCGCAAAACCGAGCGCTCCATAAGTTAGGTAAATATGACGCACCTGCCATTCAGGGTATTCAAATGAATATGGCCCCCTTTCAAATGGATCAGCTAGAAGATCATATACCATTGGCACCCTAAGTTTAGTATAATCCTTTGCCCAAATATCAAGCCCTTCATGGTATTGTTCGATAAATGAAATCTTCCAACGACCATAGCGGATTGCAAATAGATCTCCGTCATCGCTCCAATAAACAAACTCCTTACGAGGATTTTCTTTCACCTCACCTTTAAAAAAAGGCAGCATATTATATCCATCTAAGTGAACCTTATAAGTTTTGCCGCCAGCAGAATAACCCGAAAGGCATTTTTGTACAATATCGGCTTGGCCGGCAGCAGCACAAAATGTTGGAATAAAGTCTTCATGAGCAAATACATCGTTGGATATAGTACCTGGTTTAATTACGCCCGGCCAGCGAATAACAGTTGGCACCCGGAATCCTCCTTCCCAGTTGGTTGCTTTTTCACCCCGAAAAGGAGTACTTCCACCGTCGGGCCAGGTCATCGTTTCAGCCCCATTATCAGTTGTGAAGACAACAATTGTATTATCTGCTATACCTAGGTCATCTAACATTTTCAACAACTTACCGACATTGTCATCCAATTCAGTCATTCCATCAGCCTGTAAGCCTAAGCCGGTTTTGCCATTGTACTTCGGACTAAGATGTGTGTTGATGTGCATTCGAGTAGAATTGAAGTAACAAAAGAAAGGTTTACCGGCTTTTACTTGTTTATCCATAAAATCAATTGCCGCAGTTGTAAACTCTTCATCAACAGTCTCCATGCGTTTAATGGTAAGAGGTCCTGTATCTTCTATTCTTTGTTTACCTACTTTCCCAAATTTGCCAAGCTCTTTAGGATCGTCAGTTGTTGAGGCATAACAATGCAATACTCCCCGGGGGCCAAATTGTTCTTTATATCTAGGATCCTTAGGATAATCAGGATCTTCAGGTTCTTCTTCTGCATTCAAATGATAAAGGTTCCCTAAAAACTCATCGAAACCATGAACAGTAGGCAAAAATTTATTGAGATCACCAAGGTGGTTCTTACCAAATTGCCCACACATATAGCCCAGAGGTTTTAAGAATTCTGCAATAGAGGGATCTTTATCGCTAAGTCCAATATCAGATCCTGGCATACCTACTTTAGTAAGACCAGTACGAATAGGCGATTGTCCTGTAATAAAAGCAGCGCGCCCGGCCGTGCAACTCTGTTGCCCGTACCAGGTCATAAACATCGTCCCTTCATTGGCGATACGGTCGATATTAGGTGTTCTAAAACCCATCATGCCACGATTGTAGCAACTAGAGTTGAACCAACCGATATCATCGGCCATAATGAAGAGAATATTAGGCTTTTGTTGGGCAAAGGTTCGATTACCCAAGCTACCCAACAGCAATAATAAATAACAACCTATTTGAATTGAGATGCGTTTCATAAGGAACAATTTAGATTAAGGAATAAACTAAAATTAGATTGATTAATTAACGTGGTGCCGATAAATTCTCCAGTTCCTGCAAGCGCTTTATTGCTTCTTGCTGTGAAAGAAGCTCGGCCTGCGGTGCACCTTTGTTGAGCATACGAATCAGTGAAAATTGCCTTCTTTAGCAATTCGATCAATATTGGGAGTCTGATATCCCATTAACCCCATCGTATTGGTGCTAATTTGTGGAACAACAATATCATCACCAAAAATGACTAAAATATTGGGCTTTTTTTGCTGGGCGTAAGATGGGGAACCCAAGACTACCCCCAGTAAAAGTATACTGAGAATACTTCGGAATAGAGAGCGGACCATAAGTTTAGAGTTTGTTTTTCAGTCGTTAAACCTTACTCTTAATAGGAACTTACAGAAATTGAAAGTGAGTTAATTTTAATTCAAAGGCTACAACTGACGTTTAATGTAATTTACAACTTTTTTTTAAAACCAATATCAAGCCTTCCGTTTAATTAAAAGTTAGTTATTCAACTTTCAGTTCAAATCGTTCATTCATGATAAGTTTTCCTTCTATCTCCTTTCCGTCTACCTTCAGCCCTTTTATCTTACCTGTTTTGCCTTTTAAGACTAAATCGATTAGCTGCTTATCAGTTATTTTTTTCTCATACACTTCAAAAGGAATTTTTAAGCCGCAAACCTTAAAATTTGTACAACCGTAGGCCGAATTTCCTTTTTTTAGGAAATGCACTTTACATTTAGGGCAGCTAAGGGATTCAATGGAAACTGTTTCTTTGGGAGCTTTGGCTTTAGCATCCTTTTTTGGTTTTTCATCCGGTTTGGAAACAGTTTGATCAGCAATAGTTATTACTTTGCCAACATTACTTTTCACTTCAGCTGTAAGTCCAACCACCATTTGAATCAACTCCTGTTTAAAAAGTTCCAGTTGATACTCCCCTTTTTCTATAAGTCGTAGTTTTCGTTCCCAGGTACCAGTTAACTCAGCACTTTTAAGTAATTCATTTTGTATAGTATCAATCAGATCGATACCGGTTTGAGTAGCATGGATGTTTTTTTTCTTTTTTTCTATGTACTTGCGCTTAAACAATGTTTCAATGATGTTAGCACGTGTTGAAGGTCGCCCAATACCGTTGTCTTTCATCAACTCACGCATTTCTTCATCATCTACCTGCTTGCCCGCTGTTTCCATAGCCCGCAGCAAGGTGGCTTCCGTATAAGGCTTAGGGGGAGATGTTTTACCCTGATGTATACGAGGTTCATGAGGTCCACTCTCTCCTACTTCAAAAACCGGCATTATGCGTTCCTCATCTTCTCCTTCTTTTTTTTCAGTTTTATCATTGGCATATAATTCTTTCCAACCGGCTTCTAAAATTTGTTTACCTGAGGCTTTAAACTCTACCTGCCCAACTTTACCTAAAACTGTAGTGTTTGACACCTTACACTCTGAATAAAAAGCTGCAATAAAGCGACGGGTGATTAAATCGTAAACTCGCTTTTCATCAATACTTAGACCTGCAGGAGTAACACCGGTAGGAATAATTGCATGGTGATCGGTTACCTTCTTATCGTCAAAAACTGTTTTAAGCTTAGGGATTGGTTTTGCTAATACAGGATCCGTAAATTTACTGTAGAAAGTCAACTGCCCCATAATACCAGCTATTTTAGGATGAAGATCTTCAGAAAGATAAGTAGTATCAACCCTTGGATAGGTAACGAGTTTCTTTTCGTATAAATTCTGTATATATTTCAGCGTATCATCTGCTGAATAAGCATATTTTTTATTGGCATCTACCTGTAAGGATGTTAAATCATACAGCCGCGGATTTCCTTCTTTACCTTCCTTTTTCTCAAACGAGGTAATTTCGAAAAGATGTTGCTTTAAATACTCCAAGCCTTTTTCAGCTTTTTCCAAAGTTTTAAGCCTATCAATGGTAGCTGTAAATTCCGTTTCGCGGTAAAGAGTTTTCAGTTCCCAATATTCTTCTGATACGAAAGCATTGATCTCTTTCTGCCGTTGCACAATCATAGCCAGGGTTGGCGTTTGCACCCTCCCTATAGACAGTACAACTTTACCCTGTCCAAATCGTTTGGTAAACAAACGAGTGGCATTCATACCCAACAACCAATCACCTATTGCACGTGCACTTCCGGCAGCATACAGGTTATTAAACTGCTCACTTTCTTTCAGCTTTTGAAACCCTTCACGTATGGCTTCTTCTGTCAAAGATGAAATCCATAATCGTTTTACAGGAACTGAGCATTTGGCTTTAAGCAAAACCCAACGCTGGATCAATTCTCCTTCCTGCCCGGCGTCACCACAGTTAATCACCTCTTCACATTTGCTCACCAGATCTTCTATAACCTTAAACTGTTTGTGTACGCCCCCATTATCAATCAACTTAATGCCAAAACTTTTAGGAATCATGGGTAAATCTTCCAAACGCCATGCTTTCCATCGTTCAGTATAGTCATGGGGCTCTTTTAAGGTGCAAAAGTGACCAAATGTCCAAGTTACCTGAAAACCATTACCTTCATAATAGCCGTCCTTACGCTGTTTAGCACCAATTACTTCAGCAATATCCTTGGCTACACTTGGTTTTTCGGCAATGCAAACTTTCATACTTCGGCTTGAACAATTTTAAGGGGCACAAATGTCGTATAAAAGTTCAGAAAGTTTATCAAAAGAACTCAAATTCTGACCAATACCCTTCGCAATTTAATGTTCCAAAAAGTATTTTTTGATGAACCTAGCATTTAAAATTAAAAAAGTCCTTTCAGTTTGTTCTCATGGATAAGCTAAAAAACATTTTATTATAGCCCTCGCTCTTCGTTAAGTGTTTAAACAATTGTTTTTTTTCATAAAATTATTCATTCTACCAACCCTCACAAATAGTAGATACCCTCTGATTAACAGCCATTTATCAAAATTTAACATTTTTTTTTGCTGCTTTAACAGATGTTTTATTTTTGCGACAGATGGAGATGATTCAACAACATATTGAAGCACTGATATTTGCCTCTGAGCAAAGCATAACTTCAGCCGAGATCGTAGCTTGTTTAAGCCAAGTTAATGGAGAGGAGGTTGCAGATGTACTAGTTGATGAAACTATTGAAGCCATAAGTAAAAAGTATGAGGCTGAAGAGCATTTCTTTGAATTGGTAGCCCTGAGTGGAGGTTATCAGTTTATGACAAAAAAAAGATATGCCCCTACAGTAAGCTCTTTAATACAGCACCGCAATAAGAAAAAATTATCGGCGGCAGCTATGGAAACCTTAGCAATTATTGCATACAAGCAACCAATTACCAAGGCCGAAATTGAACAGATAAGGGGTGTAAATTGTGATTATAGTGTTCATAAGTTACTTGAGAAAGAGCTAATCACCATTGAGGGAAAAAGCGATGCCCCAGGTAGGCCTTTGCTCTATGGAACCAGCAAATTATTTATGGACTATTTCAGTCTAAACTCGTTAAAAGACTTGCCACAACTAAAAGACATACAATCAATTAACGAAAACGAAATAGGACAACAGACAGAAAATTAATTGCAAACTTGTTTTTGAGAAGTTAAAAACTTTTTAATTTTACAAATGATGATTTTAAACATATTTTTTTCTTAAAAATCATCAAAAAGCTTAGTAAATTCAGCTCAAGAATCAATAAGTAGAAAATTTAAATTTGAAGAGGTAAATGAAAACGCCAAAGAAACCAATTAAAAAAACCAGCGGCAAAAGTGCTTCAGAAGATGCGAAGAAAGGTATGAAGCCTCTTAATCCAAAAGAAGCCAAAAACGCTAAGAACCGTCTTTTAGATGATGACGATGATGATGATTTAGGAATTCCGATGGATGATTTCGGTGCATTTGACGATATTGACGATTTTGATGATGATGACAGATTTTAATATTTACATTTAATACATAAAAAAATCCCTGCCATAATAAATGACAGGGATTTTTATTTTAAATGGACAGTAAGAATGAAGTTTCCTAAACCATCTATTACCTACTAATTCCAAATAATATCACAACCCACCGGTTCAATTTCAGGATAATCCACATCTATACCATCTAAAGCTGCCTCAATTGCATCTTCCAGGTATACGCGTGTTACCATATTTTCATTTTCCCAGCTATCGTCAATGGCTCCTTTATACACCAATTCTCTTTTAGAGTTAAACAAATATGCCTCAGGCACTTTGGTAGCACCGAAAGCTTTGGCAACTTGCTGATCTCCATCAACCAAATACAAATGAGGCAGCTTGAGATCATCGTACATTTTCTTCATTTGTTCTAATGATTCAGCATCACTGTTTTTGGAAGTTGAATTAACACGAATAATACCTAAATTATCTTCCTCATATCTTTTTAGCAAATTCCTAATTCGATTTCGGTAAGCCTGTGCCACAGGACATGTATTATTGGTGAAAATTATCAGCAAGGCATATCTATCGGCATATGCATATTGGTTATACATTTCGCCATCTACACCCTTTAAATTAAACGCAGGTAGTTTATCGCCTATGATCATAAGATTATTGAATGGTTATTTTGGCAAATCTCTGTTTTTTTGGCTAAGCCACAAGGCAAAATTTATATTTTTGGACCACTAAAATTGTTCTATGAGAATTATCGAGGTTCAAGACGCTAAAACCAAAAAAGACTTTCTGGAGGTAGCTAAATTAATTTATAAAAATGATCCTGTTTGGGTTCAGCCACTTGATAGTGATATCGAAGGAATCTTTGATCCTCTGCGAAATAACTTCCATTCATTTGGTGAAGCTACCCGTTGGGTACTTTATGATAAGAATGACAAAGCCATTGGTCGTGTTTCAGCCTTTATTAATCAACGTAAAGCGTATCAATACGATCAACCTACCGGCGGCATGGGTTTTTTCGAATGTATTGATGATGAATCTGCAGCTTTCTTGTTGTTCGATACTTGCCAAAAATGGCTAATCGAGCGTGGAATGAAAGCTATGGACGGCCCTATTAATTTTGGTGAGAACGATACGTATTGGGGCTTATTAATTGAAGGGTTTATTCATCCTTCATTTGGTATGCAATACAATCAGCCTTATTATCAAAAGTTCTTTGAAACTTATGGATTTAAGCAATCCTATCAACAGTACACCAATACTATGCCTATTGCACTACCTAAACGGGTAGAAAAAATCGCAGACTGGGTAATTACAAAACCAGGTTACACCTTTGAATATTTAACTGTAAATAACTTCGATAAGTTCACAGCAGATTTCGAAGAAATTTATAACGATGCATGGAAAGACTTTGAAAACTTTGTTCCAATCACAAAGGAAATCTTACTGGATAGTTTCGAAAAAATGAAACCCATAATGGATGAGCAGTTAATTTGGTTTGCCTATGTTAATGGCGAACCGGCTTCGTTTATTGTGTGTCTGCCTGATGCAAATCAAATTATAAAGCATTTGAACGGCAAACTTAACCTTTGGGGTAAGCTAAAATTTGTGTATTACAAATGGAAAGGTAAAATGAATCGGATTCGTGTTGTGGTAATGGGCACTAAACAAGCTTATCAGAATCATGGGTTGGAGTCGGCATTGTTTAGAAAATTGCAATTTTATGTTTTGCCACAAAATCATTATACCGAGGCGGAGCTTTCGTGGGTTGGTGATTTTAACACTAAAATGCAGGCTATTCATGCTGCATTAGGGGCAACCCGATCTAAAACCCATGCAACTTTTAGATTTATTTTCCCTGAATAACAGCCACTTAATTTTAAATTAAAAAAAGCTGAACATTTAGTTTGCAAACTAAATCAAAGCCTGTATATTTGCAGTCCCAAAACAAACCGCCTTTAACGGCAGTTAAAAAGGGAAAAGATTCCGTAGCTCAGCTGGTAGAGCAATACACTTTTAATGTATGGGTCCTGGGTTCGAATCCCAGCGGGATCACAAAACTGAAAGTTGAACAGTTTTCAATAAAATCAACAACGATTCCGTAGCTCAGCTGGTAGAGCAATACACTTTTAATGTATGGGTCCTGGGTTCGAATCCCAGCGGGATCACAAAACTGAAAGTTGAACAGTTTTCAATAAAATCAACAATGATTCCGTAGCTCAGCTGGTAGAGCAATACACTTTTAATGTATGGGTCCTGGGTTCGAATCCCAGCGGGATCACAAAACAAGTGATCAAATTCACCTAAAACCTCACTAAACGCATGATTAGTGAGGTTTTTTATTCTGGGCTTCTGTCAAAAATTGCACCCATAATCAATGTGCAGGTTTTGATGGATCAAGTGCAAAAGTTGTGGAGTAAGCAATAAAAGTTCATTTTTGTGCATCCTAAAAAACACCATGCACGAGTCCTATAAAGCCCTGATCCCACTGATCCTTCCTGAATCCATTGAGGAATATTTTGAATTAACCGAGGTGGAGAAAAAAGACGCCGCTATCCATATCTATTTAAAGGAAGTAAACAAGACCCCTGAAGAGCATGCGGCAAACAAATTGCACTCCAAAGGCTTTTTTGAGCCCATCACCCTGCAGGATTTTCCCATTCGTGGTTTTCAGGTGTACCTCCACATTACCCGCCGCCGCTGGATGAACGAGGATACCGGCAAAGTCGTTTACCGCAATTGGGATTTAGTGGCCCAAGGCACCCGCATTACCAAGGGTTTTGCGGCTTTTTTAAAAGCATTCAGCCGATACACAGGCGCATAGCCTGCAAACCATCGCCGGTTTCTATGGCGTGAATGGCAAGAAACTTCATCGCAGCTACCGGAACCGCTTAAGTAATTTTAACTCCTGGAAAGCGGGCAACGATATCGAAAAAGGACTTTTGTTTCCCCAAAACATGGGACCTTATCTTTCCATTGACGAAACTTCGTTGTCCTTAGGGGAACTCTATACCATCATCACAAATAAAGACGCCAGGGGCAAAAAAGGGACCGTTGTGGCCATCGTCAAGGGCACACAGTCCGATGGGATTATTCCCCTGCTCAAGCGGCTTCCCAAACGGTTACGGAACGAAGTAAAAGAAGTAACCATGGACCTGGCAGGAAGCATGAACCTTATTGTCAAACATTGTTTTCCCTATGCGCCAAACAGGTGATCGATCGTTTTCATGTGCAACAACTGGGGGGAGAGGCCTTGCAGGAAATTCGCATCCAGCATCGCTGGAAGGCCATAGAGGCGGAAAACAAGGCCTTGGAAAAGGCCCGAAAAACCCAAGCAGAATATCATCCGAAGATCTATGCCAACGGGGATACGCTCAAGCAATTGCTGGCCCGCAGCCGCCACCTGCTGTATAAAGCCCAGGTGAACTGGAGCCAGGAACAAGAAAAACGGGCAAGTCTCCTCTTTGAGCTATATCCAGATCTGGGACAGGCTTATGCATTGGCTCAAAAGCTCTCCTGGATTTACAACCACTCCTCATCTAAATCCCTGGCCTTAACACGCTTGGCCCAATGGTATGACCAGGTAGAAAAGGCCGGCTTTAAAACGTTTAATACCCTGTCCAAAACCATACAGCTCCATTACGAACGGATCCTGAACTACTTTGACAACCGCAGCACCAACGCTTCGGCCGAATCGTTCAATGCTAAAATCAAAGCCTTCCGGAGTCAATTCAGGGGTGTAAAGGATGTACCTTTTTTCCTTTTCAGGCTTACTAAATTATTTGCTTAAGAAAGGGTTGCTCCACAGGTTTTGGGATTGATCCAAAGCCAGCTCATGCGCTTTCAACAGTTCCAGGTCTTTCTCTATAGTGTAAACCCTTTTCTGAAGCTCTGACTTCCTTTTTCTTAACTGAGCGATTGGGATTAGGCCTTCCTGGTAAGCTTCTGTTTTACCAAAACAAGCTTTGCCACTGACACTTACATTGCCTGATTTAGCTTTAAACCGTTTCCCTCTCCTGGAGCGTTCCTTGATAATTGCCCGTTCGTATTCTGCAATCATCCCCTGAAACTGTAGCAACAAGGCCTCTTCCGGCGTTTCGGCTTGGGCGAATTAACTAACATCACTTCTATACCACAGGAATGAAATTCGTCGATTAAAACCACCTAATACGCATAATTCCGGCTCAAACGATCGGGACTATAGACCAAAACAGCTTGTATTTGTCCTTCGGCACTTAGATCTCTCACTTTTTCCAATCCAGGACGAACCAAAATCGCTCCACTGTAACCCTCATCTTTAAAGATATATTCTTCTGGGACCACATAACCGTTTTCTTTGGCAAATTCTAATAAAGCATCTACCTGGCTGTCGATGGTTTTATTCTCCTTCTGCTGATCGGAGGATACTCGCGTATAAATGGCTGCAGTTTTCATATACCTGATCTTCTATGGGTTGATTAATAGAATTTGCTGAGGAAATGATTTCCGACTAGCCTGGGACGAGAAGATGGTAGACCTGTGTGAGTTTTTGCTCCCACAAGCGGTCATAGGAGAACGATATCTTAGCGATCCTCTCCTTTTTGGCCATAGTGTTGTTTTTTTGCTAAAAACTCTTCCAATGCCACCCTGACTATTTTGCTGATTGAAGTCCCCTGAGAGACTGCAAATTCCCTTATCCGACCGATCAGACTGGGCGGAAGTTTTACTGTAAAGACAACTGAACGCTCCGGAATGGTTAACTTCTCCTTATGCGCTTTGGCTTGCTGAACATAACGATAGGCCTGTATTTGGGACACACCATAGGTTTCCATCAACTGCTCTACAATATTTATATACGGCTTCCGCTGCTCCAATAAGGCATGCGCCTGATTGATTCTTTCCGCCAATTCCGAATTCGGTGATCTTTTCATTTGTCATAAAAATAATACTTTTTATGAAATATACAAAACTAAAATCTACCTCTTTTAATGACAAGTCGCTTAACAAAGTCAATGTTTGTGAGTGTGTACGTAAAGCTAGCGGGCTCCCTTGTGGGGTGCCAGAGGTACGTACTCCGATGACTCCATCGACCAGTATTCCACTTCCAAGGTACCTTCGTATCACAAGGACTTGCACCTTGTTAGAATAATACCATGCCCGACATACAAAGGCGCCGAATATCAATTCGACGCCCATTGATTTAGGGTATGAAGAAAAGATCTTTTTTGTTGTTATTGGTGAGGTTTAATAGAAGAAGGTGGCGCACTCCCAGTTTGCGCCACTCCTTCAACAACCAAAAACACAAACTATTATAAACTAATCACTACTATCTTTAATGCTGACTTACCTGTTCTTTGTTAAAAAAGGGGCCATTTCAGACCCCCATGGTTTATTTAGGATATAAAAGCAAAGGTCTTTTTTGTTGTTATTGGTGAGGCTTAATAGAAGGAGGTGGTGCACTCCTAATTTGCACCACTCCTTCAACAACCAACAACACAAACTATTGTAAACTAACAACTATCTTTAATGCTGACTTACATGTTCTTTGTTAAAAAGAGGGGCCATTTCAGACCCCCATGATTTATTTAGGGTATATGAAGAAGATCTTATCTTTCTAATTATTAACCACACCTTCTACTGTATAGCCTTTATTGCGTAACAGTTGAAGCAATCCCTTATCACCCAGCAAATGGGCAAAACCTACGGCAATAAAGGCCGAATTCTGCTTTATTTTTTCTTCGATGCGGGGCACCCATAGTAGGTTGCGATCATCGCGTACAAATTTAACCCAGGGATCGTTAAGTTTTGTATCCGCATTTATGCCCTTAAAAAGTTCGGTTGCTTTTTGCTGCTTATATAGCTCATACAGTTTTTGTATGGAATAATTATCCTGTTTTGCATTAATGTCTGGATTATTCAGCTTTCTAATGACCCCTAACAACATCTTCGCCTGGTCTCTATACGGAACACTATCCAGGTAACTCATCTGTTCTGTATAGGTAGAAAGGCCGCTACAAGGTTTATAAAACAGCCTCGCTAAATACTGCAACTCTTCTTCCATACTGGTTTGTTCCCCTTCACAAAGCATTCTTTTTTTGCCAATCATACCGGCAACAAGAACAGGTTTCGTCTCTTTCAGCATCTGATATATCGCTCCCTTAATAGGGTTTGCTTTGAAATACCGATTAATCGTATCCATCTCCTGTGGCGACACCAAACTATCCAATGTCATATGTCCGCGCATCAGATTAGCTTGCATAGATTCCTTAGCCATTTTGTCTGGATCATCATTATACACTTCAAAAACTGCTTCGTTAGCCGACAAAATCGCTTTTTTCAGCGCTGCCGGAAGCAGGATACCCAGATCTGCTTTACAAACCAGGTGTGTAGTACCAAACAAGTAGGATGGTTTGGCTAACCCTTTGCCGCTTATTTTCCAAAGCAGGGTATTTTGAACAGTAGTATCCGCTGTTGGCCGGGCAACAGCAACAAATGAACAAACAAAAAACAAACATCCTAAAAAGAAGCTACGCACAATAGTAGGTTTCATACAAAATATATTAGAATTATAAATACCTGTTTATCGTTTCTGAATTTTTAAGATCTTTTTTACGGCACGTTTGCTTAGCTCACCCTTTAAGGTAGCAGCCAGCTTTACCGCTTCATAAGCATTCACAATTCCTCCGGATGTACAGATGTCGTTTAATTCAACTTTCTCCGGCTGTACCCCCTTTGGCCTGCGCAGTCCCGGTTTGGTTACTTTATCTACAGGTTTTACCACCGATTGCTCAATCACATATTTTACCTGTCGGGCCGAGAGACGGGGAAAATACTCGCGTATGATAGTAGCAATGCCCGAAACAACTGGGGCTGCCATACTTGTTCCATCCATAAACTCATACTTATTCTTTTTAGAAATCGTTGCATAAATATTAGTACCGGGAGCAAATACATTCACCACCTTCTTTCCGTAGTTAGAGAAAGATGCTAAAGCAGAGGGTTTCACATCGCTGGCCCCCACAGTAATGAAGTTAGTTGCCGAATAGTCAGCATTAATAAAGAAAGGTGAAGGGTAACGCTGACTTGTATCCACATTTACACCTTCGTTTCCGGAAGCATGGATCAGCAAAACATCGTGAGCTTGTGCATATTTTACGGCATCATCCACCCATTGTTTCTGTGGCGAAAAGTCTTTACCGAAACTCATATTTACCACCCTTGCACCATTGTCAACTGCATATCGTATGGACAGGGCAACATCCTTATCCCGTTCGTCGCCATCAGGTATAGCTCTAATGGGCATAATGCGGGCTTTATCGGCTATACCATCCATTCCCAGGTTGTTGTTACGTTCGGCGGCAATAGTACCGGCCACATGCGTACCGTGCTTTGGATTGCCCGCCCCAACAGTAGGATTACCGTAGTTCCGGTCGTTTATATCTTCCCAGTTATCCCCTACCAAATCCTTGCGCCGTTTGTTTACCTTATCGTATGATTTATGCAATTGCATCATTACACTAACAGCGGAATCTGATGATACATATGCAGGGTTGTTAATGGCTTGAGATGCCTGTTTCCACACACTATATTCCTTCTGTTCATTGACCGACAGACTTGAACTACTACTGTCATCGAATTTATCCCATTTTGAACGTAAGGATTGGTAGGCCCGTTGATTTTCTCTGTCTTTTTCCGAAGATTCTGTCGTAAGGTTTTTTCCTTCCTTATTTCCTAAAAAGTTCCACCCACACACATCGTCAACATAGCCATTACCATCATCGTCTTTACCGTTACCGGCTATCTCGCGATTGTTTCTCCACAACACATTTTTAAGATCTTCATGAGTGGTATCTACTCCATTGTCAATAACAGCTACAATTACAGGATTTACTTTGTACCTGTGCTCTTTTAAAAAGTCATAAGCTTTTTGCAGGCTGATGCCTGGTACGTTATCGCTGGCTTTATCCTTTAGGTGCCAGCCTTGTAACGATGCATTCATCCGGAGCTGAGCATTGGCTTCTTTACATAACACAACTCCAAGAAGTAGTACTACTGCACAACAGATTCCTTTGCTCATACTTAAGCGATTACTTTTTTCCATTTTGATTTTCATTAGCCATTAATATAATTGCATCGGCTGCTACATCTACTTCCCGGTCAGTTTCTACGTTTTCCTTCAGTAAATTTTGGCTGGCCAGTTGCTTTATGTTCACAACATTTTTGTTTGTATTAGTGGCAGACAAACTCAGTTTCTGCGTGACAGTCAATTTTTGCAGTTTTCTACATGCCTCAAGCAGCGTATTGGCTGTTTGCTGGCCTTCCATGTATTTATTCCAGCTGAGGCTTGCGGGAGTTTTGTATATATTTTGTAACTGCTCCTGATTTTGTTGCAACTGTTTAAACTCGGGCATTTCATTTACTCGGGCTTGCAGCTTGCTTTTTATTTCCGCCAGGTTATAACCTACATTCCAAGTTGTATAATCTGCCGGTTTAATTTCGTCGTAAGGGAGGGCGTTAAGCTTATTCCTTTCTCTTCTGTCATTAGTATAGTCCAGGTAATCGGGCAGTAATACATCGGGCGTTACACCCTTTAATTGAACCGAGGCGCCGCTAATGCGATAAAACTTTTGAACAGTCATCCAAAACTCGCCCCCCAGCGGATCGGTATACAGAAAGCCCCCATTAAAGTTGGGTACTTTTTCCACGATGGCCTGGCTGGTTTGAACAGTACCTTTGCCAAAGCTGGGTGATCCCACAATCAATGCCCGTTTATAATCCTGCATGGCCGAAGAAAATAATTCCGATGCCGATGCCGATCCACTGTTCACCATCACTACCAGGGGCCCGTCATAAATTGTTTTACCATCGGTATCAAGGTTAGAATCAATCTTTCCTTCTTTGTCTTTTATTTGTACTCTCGGTCCCATAGGAATGAAGTCTCCTATCATTTGCGAAACATCCATAAACGAACCGCCTTCATTGTTACGCAAATCAATGATAATGCCTTCTACATTCTCAGCCTTCAGTTTTTTCACTTCCTTTCTTATATCCATGAAACAACTTCTTTCCCCGCTATAGAACATGGGCAATTTCAGGTAACCGATTTTTTTGCCCTCCTTTTCAATCAGCAGGCTACTGGCCCACTGCGGATCCTGAGGCAATTCGGCTCTTTGTAAGGTAACAGCCCGGGAACTGCCATCGGGTTTTCTGATGTGCAGTGTTACTTTGGTTCCTTCCTGTCCAAGAACGAGGTAAACAATTTCAGAAATTGTGTGACCAGCTACAGGTTCTTTCTTTCCATTTTGTTCTACGGCCAGCAAAATATCGCCTGCGCCTATCTGCCCCGAAGCGGCTGCCGCCCCACCTGCAATTGTTGAAATTACTTTTACATATCCGTCCTCTTCTTTCAATGGCAGGCCTACGCCATAATAAGCCGCTTTCTCTCCTCCCATGGCAGATCTCCAGGCCTTCATTTCTTCTGCGGTGTTGTAAAATGAGTGTGGATCGGCCGAAAATGGTATCATCTTCAGGTATTGACCAGCAAACAGACTGTCGGGATAATGAGTACACTCGGCAAACTTCTTTTGCATGTTATCACGCAAAATTTTGCGTACTACCTGCTCTGCATCGGCCTTTCCCATTTCTTTTACCGGCATTTTTGCCAGGCGTTCAAGCGCCTGCCATTTCAACCACCTGTTCAATTTCTCAATCTGTTCGGTTTTGTTAGCAGGAAAATTAAGTGAACCCGGCATTGGGTTCTGCCAGGTTTCTTCTTTGCTGAAACGAAAAGGTTTATTCAAAATGGCATTACAAATGGCTTCCGATTCCAATACTCGTTTTCTGTAAATGGCTGCTGCCTGCAATTGAAACTGAGCAGGGGCGCCATTGAGCTCATCATCAATCTGCAATCCGGCTTGCTGCAAAGCTGCAATATCGGGCTGCTGAAAAATGAGTTGATCTTTATCGAGCCAGCCCAAGTATTGTGTAAATAGTTTTAAGGCAAAGGAATCGTTGTACGAGCGTTGGCTGTAATGATTAGCCTTAAACACATTGGCTACACCATGAAACAGCTTGTCGAAATTATTTTCTTTCGGTTGAGCCGCCCCGGCAAAAGGCAACACCAAACCCAACACCCCCAGTATTTTTACTTTAATCTTCATTTGTTTAATTCGTGTTTATACTTCTTACATGCCTGCTCGCCTGGCAATTCCCTTCATTTATTATTCAACTCTTTCCCTATCATATAGCAACTTTAAGTGAGTGCTAACGGGCAAACAATTCCTTCAGTTTGGCAGCTAGTTCTTGCCTTGGCAAATTTTTGGCAATAATCTTTCCCTCAGGGTTAATCAGAAAGTTTTGAGGTACACTATTAACGTGATAAAGGTTAGCTACAGCTCCATCGGTAGTTACCACCTGCGGCCAGCTAAGCTTATCATCCACAATGGCTTTTTTCCAGGCTTTTACCTGCGACTTGCTATCGATGGATACACTTAGGATGGTAAAACCTTTGTCTTTGTATTGCTCATAGAGTTTGCGCACATGTGGATTTTCGGCCCTACAGGGTCCGCACCAACTGGCCCAGAAATCAACCAATACATATTTTCCTCTGAATGACTCGAGTGAAACCATTGTGTTGGTGGTATCGGGCAATGAAAATACCGGTGCAACTACATCAGAGGCTGTTTTGGAAGCAATATCCAGCAGTCGTGTAAATGGCTTTGCAAGTGGCATTTGCTTTACATCATTCGATAAAGATTCATATAAGGCCTTAACTGTCTGATAATCGTCAACCCGATCACCGGCATAAATTTTTAGTACCCAAAGCGAGAGTGGTGAACCTGGATTTTTTCTAATATAGGGTATCAGGATATTTTCATTCAGATGTTTGCTCAACAATATATATTCGTTGTCAATCTTTTTTACCTGTATTGAATCCTTTTCTCTGTCAGCAGCCGTGTAGCCTACCGGCTGCGGCTTGGCCTGTAACCGCAAGGAAGCCTCTCGATAGTCATGCACCATAGTTTGCCCGCTATCCTTTGTCAATTGCTGCTGCTTTGCCAGGTACACGTAATCCTTTTGCCATTTTGCACCCGATCCCGAAGCCTGCATATTTGCAAACTGACCGATGGACTGCAGCACAATCTCACCTGGATTAATGTACAGTTCAGTCATTTCACCTTTTTTCGGGTATTTTACCCGGCCGTACTCATTGGGCGCATGAAGAATGTTTATCCATGTCAATTGAGGTTCTGTTATCTGACCTGCAAAACTGTACTTCCCTTCAATAGGCTTTACAGTATCGCTCTTAAGCCCGTTGGCGGTACGATAACGGAGTACAATTTTGTCCACATCGGCAATACCACTAACACTTCCTTTGATTTGAAATGATCCTGCAAACTGCCCGTAACTTGAAACAGCTGTCAGAAGAATCGCAATGCACTGAAATAATATTTTCTTAAACATATCTTGTCGCTTTATACTGAGCCGGCAATACACATACCGTTGCTACAGATGTAAACATTAGCAGTCTATACTTTTTTCACCGTTAAGATTGTAATGGTATTCGTTTCAGTGTTTTGCTTACCCTGATCGTTAACCATTTGTCTTAAGCCTTTTTCATCAAACCTGCTCTCTATCAGTAAACCGGTAGCCTGGTCAACGGTTTTCTTACCGGTTGCGGAGGTCTTTGAATCGATAGCCATACCATCGCCACCATCTGGGCTACCAGCCACCGTAACGGTTTGATCGATAG